>JANMAS010000044.1:0-12506 GCA_031359975.1 Burkholderiales bacterium | reverse complement strand
AGCGCATGCGCGGCGAACCCAACACCAAGGTCGGGCTGACGGTCTTCCGCAAGCTCGAAAGCCGCAGCTTCCCGGTGACGGTGATGCGCGAAGAGATTCGCCAGCAAAGCGTGCGCGCCAAGGTGATGGAACCCGGCTACGCCTGGGTGCGGGTGTCGCAGTTCCAGGATCGCACGGTCGAAGATTTCGCGCGCAAGATCGAAGAGGTCTACAAGCAGGAGCCCAACCTCAAGGGCATGGTGCTCGATCTGCGCAACGATCCGGGCGGTTTACTCGAAGGCGCGGTGGCCATCTCGTCGGCCTTCCTGCCGGCTGAATCGGTGGTGGTTTCCACCAACGGCCAGATCGCGGATTCGAAGGCCACCTACAAGGCTGATCCCGAGTTCTACACCCGCCGCAGCCAAGGCGATCCGCTCAAGCGCCTGCCGGCTTCGATCAAGACGGTGCCGCTGGTGATTCTGGTCAATGAAGGCTCGGCATCGGCCAGCGAGATCGTGGCCGGCGCGCTGCAGGATCACAAGCGTGGCACGCTGATGGGTGCGCAAACCTTTGGCAAGGGCTCGGTACAAACCGTGCGGCCGCTCTCGGCCGATACCGCCTTGAAGATCACCACCGCGCGCTACTACACACCCAGCGGCCGCTCGATCCAGGCCAAGGGTATCGTGCCCGATATCTGGCTCGACGAAACCGCCGAGGGCAACGTGTTTGCCGCCCTGCGCATGCGCGAGGCCGATCTCGAAAAGCACCTCGTCAATGGCGACGAGAAAAAGGACGAGGCGCGTGCCAAGGCCCGCGAAGAAGCCCGCCGCAAGCTCGAGGAGCAACTCGCCGCCAACAAGGATGCGCCCAAGCCGCTGCCCGAGTTTGGCAGCACCGATGACTTCCAGCTGACGCAGGCGCTGAACAAGCTCAAGGGCAAATCGGTGCTGGTGAGCAAGACAGCCAGCGAACGCAAGGCCGAGGCCGATACCGAGTAGCCCGGCCTGCGGCCGCATGCGTCGCCAGTCTCCCCGAAGCCCGCCTCTTGCGGGCTTCGTTCTTTGGGCGAAGCGATGCGCACCGCCTGCGCTATCCTGATCCGGTGAACGACGACCAGCTCCTGCGCTATTCGCGCCACATCCTGCTCGATGAGATCGGCATCGAAGGCCAGGCCCGCCTGCTCGCCTCGCACGCCCTGGTGATCGGTGCCGGTGGCCTCGGCTCGCCGGTGGCCCTGTACCTGGGCACGGCGGGTGTGGGCCACATCACGCTGGTCGATCACGATGATGTGGACGTGACCAACCTGCAGCGCCAGATCGCGCACAACCTCTCCCGCGTGGGCACACCCAAGGCCGAGTCGGCGCGCCAGTCGATCCACGCCATCAACCCTGATGTGAACGTGAGCGCGCTGGTGCAGCGGGTGGATGCGCAGCGCCTGGATGCGCTGGTCGAAGGCGCCGACGTGGTGATCGATTGCACCGACAACTTCGCCACCCGCCAGGCGGTGAACGCAGCCTGCGTCAAACACCGCAAGCCGCTGGTTTCCGGCGCCGCCATCGGCTTCGATGGCCAGATCTCGGTGTACGACACCAGCGATGGCGCGCCCGCCGATGCGCCGTGTTATGCCTGTGTGTTTCCGCCCGAGGCCACGATCGAAGAGACGCGCTGCGCCACGATGGGCGTGTTTGCGCCGCTGGTGGGCATCATCGGCTCGATGCAGGCCGCCGAAGCGCTGAAGCTGCTCGCCGGCACTGGCTCGTCACTCGCCGGTCGGCTGCAGATGCTCGACGCGCGCACCATGGATTGGAGCGAGATGCGCGTGGTCCGGCAGGCCGGGTGCAGCGTGTGCGCGGCGCACCGGCCGATCCAGCCGCCACGCCACCCGCCACTCAATCGGCAATGATCTTCGCCGACAGAATCACCCGCGCCCAGCGATCGGTTTCTTCCTTCAGAAAAGCGGCAAAGGCCTCGGGGCCGCGGGCGTCGATGCGAAATCCCTGAGCCCTGGCTTTGTCTTGCTGATCGGCCAGCGCCATGATCTTCAGCATCTCGCTGCCGAGCTTGCCCACGATCGCATCCGGCGTGGCGGCCGGCACCATCACACCGGTCCAGTTCTCGACGACGAGCCTGGGCATGCCCGCTTCGGCGGTGGTGGGCACATCGGGCAGCAGCGGGTTGCGCGCCGCGGTGCTCATGGCCAGCGCGCGCAGCTTGCCGCTCTTGATGTGCGACACGCTCTCCGGCAGGTTGGAGAAGATCACGTCGATCTGGCCGCCGATGAGATCGGTGATCGACGGCGTACCGCCCTTGTAGGGCACATGCTGGATCTGCGTGCCCGCCAGATCGTTGAACAGCGCCAGCGTGAGGTGCGGCGGTGTGCCATTGCCGGATGAGCCGGCGTTCAGCGCCCCGACCTTGGCGCGCTCGGCGAGATCCTTCAGATCCTTCACCGGGCTGGCGGCGGGCACCACCACCACCATCGGGCTGCCGGCCAGCAGCGCCACGGGTTTCAGGTCTTTCTGGAAGTCGTAGCCCGCGCGGCCCTTGAACAGGGTGACGTTGGCCGCGTGCGCCAGCGTGATCGCCAGCAGCGTCTGCCCATCGCCAGGCGACTTGGCCACTTCGGCGGCACCGATCTGCGCGCCGCCGCCGGGGTTGTTGTCGATCACCACGCTCAGCTTCCACGCCTCGCCCAGGTGCTGGCCCACTTGGCGTGCCATCACATCGGTGAGGCCGCCGGGCGGAAACGGCACCACATAGCGGATCGTGCTGCCTGCCTTGGGATAGTCGGCCACCGTGTCGGCCCAGGCGCCGCACCAGCCCAGCGTGGGCAGGGCCACCAGGGCACTTTGCTTCAGAACGTCGCGTCGATTCATGGCTTGCATTCAAAAAAGGAGTTCAATCGAACCTGTCACGATGCGGCACGAAGCTGCGCCAGCAGCGCATCGGCCACGTTCAGGCCGTCGCGCTCGGCGGCGCGGCGCAAGGCCTCTCGGCGCGCCCCGGGCAGCCGCACGCCGTCGTCGCGCAGCATCTCGGTGATCAGCACTTCTACCCGATCGAGGAACGCGTCGCGCCCGGCCAGCGCACCCGGATCGATGACGATGAAGGCCTGGCCGATGCGCGGGCGATTGCCTTCGTCCACGAAGAAACTCGAGGCTTCGAAGCCGAACTGCGCGCCGATCACCGCGGTGACCAGCAGCTCCACCACCAGCGCCAGCATCGCGCCCTTGGGGCTGTCGCCGGCGCCCTGGCCCGAGCCGAAGGGCAACATCGAGCCGTCCATGCCGGCCTGCGGATCGGTGGTGGGCCGGCCATCGCGATCGAGCGCCCAGCCCAGCGGGATGGGCTGGCCCTGCCGGGCGGCCACCATCAGCTTGCCACGCGCCACTTCGCTCAAGCTCAAGTCCACCATCAGCGGATCACCAGCCGACGCACGCCGCGGAAAAGCCGCCGCCACCGGATTGGTGCCGAAGATCGCATGCCGGCCTCCCGCCGCCGGCATCGCTGCAGGCGAATTGGCAAAACCCAGGCCCACCATGCCCGCTGCGGCCACCGCACGCAGGTGATCGACGATCACGCCCGCGTGATGGCTGTTGGTGACCCCCGCAAACGCCACGCCTTGCTCGCCCGCACGGGCGATGGCCTCGCGCAGTGCCAGATCGCAGGCCGGAAAGGCCAGGCCTTCGTTGGCATCGATCAACACCGCCGCGCCTCTGGCGCGTTGAACACTCGGCACCGCGTCGCCGTTCACACGCCCGTTGCGCAAATGCGCGGCGTATTGCGCGACGCGCGAGAGGCCGTGCGAGCCCAGGCCTTGCGATTCAGCGAGAACCAGCGCCCGCGCGGTGGAAAGCGCCATCGCTTCGCCGGCCCCCGCCGATCGCAACGCGGCCGCTACCAGCGCCTGGGCTTCGCCCACCGCGACCAGCGTCATGCCAAAGCCTCCAACACCTTGTCGGCGATCAACGAGCTGACACGCGCGTTGCTCTCGGTGGTGACGCCGGCGATGTGCGGCGTGAGGATCAGGTTCGGGCAATCGGCGAAGTGCGGGCTGGCCGGCAGCGGCTCGATATCGAACACATCGATGGCCGCGCCGCCAAGCGCGCCGGATCTCAAGGCCGCGGCGAGCGCCGCTGCATCGACGATGCCGCCGCGCGCGGTGTTGATGAGCACCGCGCCGGGTTTCATCGCGGCGATGCGCGAGGCGTTGAACAGGCCGCGCGTGGCATCCACCAGGGGTACGTGCAGGCTCACCACATCGGACTGGCCCAGCAGCTCGCCCAGCGACAGCGCACGCACACCCTGCTCGGTGAAGGCCGGATGATCAGGGCCCATCAGCGCGTCGAAGGCCAACACCGTCATGCCCAGGCCCCGAGCCAGGCGCGCGGTGAGCTGGCCGATGGCGCCAAAGCCGATGAGGCCGAGCGTCTTGCCACCCAGCTCGCGCCCGTTCGATAGCGCCGCGCGGGGCCAGCGGCCGGCCGCCACATCGGCGCTGCTGAGGTAGGCGCCGCGCAGCAGCAGCATCGCGGTGCCGATCACATACTCGGCCACCGAATGCGCGTTGGCGCCAGTGGCCGGGATCACGGTGAGCCCCACGTTGGCGCAGGCCGCCACATCGATGTTGTCCAGCCCCACGCCGAGCCGGCCGATCACCTTGCAATTGACCAGCGCCTCCAGCAGCACACCGCGCACCTGGGTGCGGTTGCGCACGATCAGCACATCAGCGGTGGCCGCCTCGCTCAACAGGCGCGCGGGATCGTCGACGAGCGTGGGGTCATACAGCACCCGATAGTGCGCACGCAGCCGGTCCACCGCCGGCTCGTCCATGAACTCGGTGATGACGATGCGCGAGCTCAATGGTGCACCCCGTTTGCCGGGTACGGCAATCGACCCTCCGAGAGGGTCGGGCCTTGCTTGGGACGGCCCGGCGCGGCGGCCCGTGAAGAGCGGGTTGCTGTTGTCATGCCGACTCGTACAGACGCGTCAACACAAACTCCCGATGCCCCAGCGCCTCGGCGGCGGTGAGGCGGCCGTTGGCGGTGCGCATCATGCACTCGAGCAGCTTGTCGCCGGCCTGGTCGAGCGTGATCTCGCGCTGCAGCAGGCCGGAGGTGTCCACATCCACGTGCTCGCTCATCAGGCGCACCGTGCGCGGGTTGGCGCAGATCTTGATCACCGGCACGATCGGGTTGCCGATCACGTTGCCCTGGCCGGTGGGGAACAGGTGCACCGCAAAGCCCGAGGCCGCGCACAGGGTGACCATCTCGGCCGCGGCGCTCGACGAATCCATGAACCACAGGCCAGGGTGGGTGGGCATCTCGGCCTTGTCGATCACGCCGTCGACGACGCACTTCTTGCCGATCTTCTGGATGTTGCCGAGCGCCTTTTCCTCGATGGTGGTGAGGCCACCGGCGATGTTGCCCTTGGTGGGCTGGCTGTCGGAGAGATCACTGGTCTTGTGGCGGTTGATCATGTCCTGGTAGCGGTTGAACATGAACATGAAACGCTCGCGCACCGCCTCATCGCGGCAGCGCGCGGCCACGATGGCTTCGCCGCCGGTGATCTCGGAGGTTTCGCCGAAGACAAGCGTGCTGCCCAGGCCGTAGAGCTTGTCGAAGGCATTGCCCACGGTGGGGTTGGAGCCGCAGCCGGAGGTGGTGTCGCTCTCGCCGCACTTGGTGGAGACCCACAGCTCCGAGATCGCGCACGGCTCTCGCTGCTTCTCGCTGGCAGTCTGCACGAACTCGCGCGCCGCCTTGCTGGCACGCAGGATGGTGTCGTGATCGCCGTGGCCTTCGATGCCGAAGCCGACCACCGGCTTGCCGGTGGTGGCGATGCCGTCGACCACCTTCTTCGTCCAGCCATCCTCGATGCCGATCACCACCACCGCCGCCACGTTGGGGTTGCAGCCGGCGCCGATGAGCGTGCGGAAGTGAAGGTCGAGGTCGGCACCGAACTGCAGCCGCCCATACGGATGCGGAATCGCCATCGTGCCCTTGATCGCATGCGCCACGGCCTCGGCCGCCGCGTTCGACAAGTCATCGAGCGGCAGGATGATGACGTGGTTGCGCACGCCCACACGGCCGTTTTCGCGCCGGTAGCCCAGGAATGTGGTGTCTTCAGAAATGATGCTCATTGTTCAGTCCTACCAGCGTTTTTTCTTGATTTTGTGCACGTGGGCGTGTTAGCCGGCCTTGATCGGCGCGACCACCTTGCCCATATCGATGCCGTACTTCCATACCGTGTCGCCCGGGGCCATGTCGGCCAGGGCCACCTTGTGGCCGATGGGGATGTCCTGCAGGGCCTTGACCACGGTGGACTTGTCGTCGTCCATGATCCAGCCTTCCAGCGTCATGCCCGCTTTCACGCCTTCAACCACCACCACGGCCACGGTGTCCCTGGTGTCGTGCAGTACAAAGTGAATCATGCTTTTCGGCTCCTCGATGTGCTGACAATGAACGTATCGTAGTGCGCCAAAAACAGCTGTCAATCAAGTCATTCAGATGACTTGTATGAATTGCGGATCACTGGGAAACTCCATCCGATGTTGAACGCCGAGGATCTCGCGCCCATCCCGCCGCAGACGGCCGGCATGCCGCTGTACCGGGCGGTCAAGCGGGCGCTGCTCGGCGCGATCGAGGGCGGCGCCGCCGAGCCCGGCAGCACGCTGCCCAACGAAACCGCGCTGTCGGCGGCGCTGGGCGTGTCGATCGGCACGCTGCGCAAGGCGGTGGACGAACTCGTGGCCGAGCACATCCTGGTGCGCCGCCAGGGCCGCGGCACGTTTGTCGCCACACACGACAGCGCCCGCTTCCTGTTCCAGTTTTTCCACGTCGAGCGCAGCGATGGCCTGCGTGTGGCACCGCAGGTGGAGCTGCTCGCCTTCGAACGGGTGAAGCTCGACGAGCCCGATGCCGAATCCCTCGGCCTGCGCCCCGGCGAGCCGGCGCTCCAGATCGAAAACCGCCTCGCGCTGCAGGGGCGCAACGTGGTCCACGATCGGCTGCTTCTGCCAGCCGCCTTGTACCGCGGCCTCACCGAAAAGCGCTTGCGTGAGCGGCCGGGCACGATCTATCAGCTCTACCAATCGGCCTTTGGCATCACCGTGCTGCGCGCGATCGAGCGCGCCCGCGCCGTGGCCTGCGATCGTGCCGTGGCGCGTGTGCTGGGTCTGTCGGCCTCGGCGCCGGTGCTGCAGGTGCGGCGCACCGCGCTCACCTTCGGCGACAAGCCGGTGGAGCTGCGCATTTCGACGATCGACACCACCCGGCACGACTATGTGCAAACGCTCAACCAACCCGCAAGCCGCAACGCCACAACGCGCTAAGCTGCGCATCCGACTCCGCACCCCCCGAAGCCCTCGATGAACAACCCCAGCGAACTCACCGCGCGCAACTTTCCGAGCGCCGAAGAAGAAGCCAACGCCCTCAAGTCGAGCGGGCTGTATGGCGGGGCCGACAGCAGCTTCCGCCTGGCCTTCGCCGACAACGCCTTTCTCCTGCGCGAAGCCTTGCGCCCGGTGCGCATGCAGCTGGAGCTGCTCAAGCCCGAGCTGATCCAGCAAGAGCAGCAGATCGAATCCACCATCGTGCTTTTCGGCAGCGCGCGCATCGCGCCGCCGGATGTGGCGCAGACGCAGCTCGACGAAGCCCTCACCGCGGGCGACGCCCCCGCCATCAAGCGCGCCGAGATGGGCCTGGCGATGAGCCGCTACTACGATGAGGCGCGCCGATTTGCCAGCCTCATCACCCAGCGCTCGCAGTATTTCGACAAGCCGATCTACGTGGTCACCGGCGGCGGCCCCGGCATCATGGAAGCCGGCAACCGCGGCGCCTTCGAAGTGGGCGGCAAGAGCATCGGCTTGAACATCGTGCTGCCGTTCGAACAAGCACCCAACCCCTACATCACGCCGGAGCTGTGTTTCCAGTTTCACTATTTCGCGCTGCGCAAGATGCACTTCCTGATGCGCTCGATCGCGATCGTCTCCTTCCCGGGTGGCTTTGGCACGCTCGACGAAACCTTCGAAGCGCTCACACTCATCCAGACCGGCAAGAGCCGCGCACGCCCGGTGCTGTTGTTCGGCCGTTCGTTCTGGGAAAAGCTGGTCGATTTCCAGTGGCTGATCGACACCGGCATGATCAGCCCGGAGGATGTGGGCCTGTTCCACTTCGTCGAGACAGCCGAAGAAGCCTGGGATGTGCTCGACGCGCACTATCGTTTCGATCAGGCTTCGCCACCGCCCGCCAACTGAACCGGCCGGTTCAGCGGCAGAATGGCCGCATGAAACACAAAGTCTCTCTGATCGGCGCCCCCACCGACATCGGTGCCGGCGCACGCGGCGCACGGATGGGGCCAGAAGCCCTGCGGGTGGCCAACATCCATTCGATCCTCGAAGGCCACGGCGTCGAGGTGATCGACCGCGGCAACCTGAGCGGGCCCGCCAACCCCTGGCAACCGCCCACCGAGGGCTACCGCCACCTCGACGAGGTGGTGGCCTGGAACCGCCTGGTGCACGATGCGGTGTATGCCGAGCTATCCGGCGGCCGCATGCCCATCCTGCTGGGCGGCGACCACTGCCTGGGCCTGGGCTCGATCAGCGCGGTGGCGCGGTATTGCCGCGATGCCGGCAAGAAGCTGCGCGTGCTGTGGCTCGATGCGCATGCCGACTTCAACACCAGCTCCCTCACGCCCAGCGGCAACATCCACGGCATGCCGGTGGCCTGCCTGTGCGGTTATGGCCCGCAGGCGCTGATCGAGATCGGCGGCCAGGTGCCGGCGATCAACCCGAAGTGGATCCGCCAGATCGGCATCCGCAGTGTCGATCCCGGCGAAAAGCGGCTGGTGCACGAAGCCGGGCTCGAAGTATTCGACATGCGCTACATCGACGAGATGGGCATGCGCCACACGATGGAGCTGGCCCTGGCCACGCTGGACGTGAACACCCATCTGCATGTGAGTTTCGACGTCGACTTCCTCGATCCGCCGATCGCGCCCGGCGTGGGCACCACCGTGCTGGGCGGACCCACTTACCGTGAGGCGCAGCTGTGCATGGAGATGATCGCCGACACCGGCCGCATGGCCTCGCTCGACGTGATGGAGCTGAACCCGGCGCTCGACCACCGCAACCAGACGGCCGAAGTGGCGGTTGATCTGATCGAGAGCCTGTTCGGCAAGAGCACCTTGATGCGCAACTGATCGCGGGCCGCCGAGGCGCGCGGCTCAGGCTGCCGTCACCACGCTGACGATCCGGCCGCCCGGGCCTTCTGCGAGCGCCTGCTGCATCGCCAGCGGTGTGCCCGCCGGCACCACCAGTGTCGAGATCTCGGCCAGCGGCACGATCACGAAAGCCGACGCGGCGCCCAGCTTTTCGGTGGAAGCCAGCACCACGGTGTCGGCGGCACGCTCGTGCAAGGCGCGCTTGACCGCCGCTTCTTCGAAGTCGCCAGTGCTCAGCCCCGCTTGGGCGTGCACGCCGGTGACGCCCATGAAATAGGTGTCGGCCCGCACCTGCTGCGCCGCTGCGATGGTGGCCGCGCCCACACTCACCATCGAATGCCGGAAGATGCGCCCGCCGAGCAGGATGATCTCGAGCTGTGCATGCTCGGCCAGCTCCACCACGATGCTGGGGCTGTGGGTGACGATGGTGGCGCGCAGATCGCGCGGCAGGTGCCGGGCCAGCTGCATCGCGGTGGTGCCGCCGTCGAGCAGCACCACCTGGCCGGGCCGCACCATCGCCGCGCCGGCACGGCCCAGCGCCACCTTGTCGGCCGGCGCCACCTGCCGGCGCTGCGCCAGATCGCCGTCGGCCGCCGAGGCCGGCAAGGCGCCGCCGTGCACCCGCTGCAATTTGCCCTCCTGCGCCAGCTCGCGCAGGTCGCGCCGGATCGTGTCTTCCGAGGTGCCCCATTCATCCGCCAGCGCCTTGGCCACCACCTGGCCGTGCCGCTGCAGGCGTTCGAGGATGAGCTGTTTGCGCTGGGAGGTGAGCATAGTGCCGCAATTCTGCACGAGATAGCGCGTTTATGCACGAATTGCTTGCTTTGCTCTGACGTGAGCCCTACAGTTGCACGAATTTACGCGTTAATGCGTGAATTCAAACGAAAGGACTCGCCGTGAACCCTTCTGAACCCACCGCCTCCCCCCAGCCAACGAAACAACCGCTGCTGATCCTGATTGCCGGCCCCTACCTCTCAGGCACCGATGGCGACCCCGCCCGCATCGCGGCCAATCTGACGCAACTGGAAGCCCAGGCCCTGCCGATCTATGCGCGCGGCCACTTGCCGCTGGTGGGCGAATGGATGGCCTTGCCGATCATTCACGGGGCCGGCGGCCGCACACACGGCGACGAGGTGTTCACCGCTTACCAGTACCCGGTGGCCGAACGCCTGCTGCAGCGTTGCGACGCGGTGTTGCGCCTGCCCGGCGCATCCCGAGGCGCCGATCTCGATGTGGCGCGGGCTCAGGCGCGCGGCCTGCCGATCTACCGCAGCATCGAGGAGATTCCGCCGCTGGCGGCGTGATCTCAGGCCATCTCAAGCGCTCGGCACTTCGTCGTACTTGATGTAGCGAAAGCGCTGGTCATCTTCGGGCGTGCCTTCGAGGTAGCTGCCCTCTTCCTTGCCCGGGCGCCACTGCACCACCTCTTCGATCTTGCGGGCGAGCGCGAAGTCGCGCTCGGTCACCCCTTTCGACGAGTGGGTGGTGAGCTTGACGATCACAAACGCGTACGACACGGTGAGATCCGGGTGGTGCCAGGCCACTTCGGCCAGGTGGCCCACCGTATTGACCACCATCAACGTACCTTTCCAGCCGGTGGTGCGAAAGCGCCGGCGGATGGTGCCGCCCTCCAAATACCAGTGCGGCAGCTCGCGGGCCAGCTTGTCGGTGATGTCGGTGTCGCTCAGTACCGGTAGCGCGGCTTCGGTCATGGTGGTCTCCTGTGGTGGCTTGCAGACGCTCGGCGGCGCGGCGTGGGGCGGTTATGCGTCCAGATGTAGAACGCCGATTCCTGCCAGGGCCGTGCCACCAGGCAAGTATGTGCCGCCATGAAAGGCCGTGTCGGCCTGTGCACCGGCGGCCCGGGCCCGCTTCAACCGTATCGACTGCTTACGCAGGCATGCTGCGCTGCCGCAATGATGCGACCCTCGGTGCAGATGGATGAAGGATCGCGCAATGACGGGAATCAAGAGGCTTGCCCAACCAACGACCTGGGCCTGGGCAGCCCTGCTGGCCGCCTCGATCGGGCTCGTTGCCTGTGGCGGCGGCGGCAGCGACGACGAGCCGATGCACGCCTCGACGTCGCAGGCGCTGGATGCGGATCTCGACGCCGGTCATACCGACGTCGCCACATCGTCGGACGCCACAGCCGACGCCGCATCCGACGCCACCACCCCCGGCGCGGTGACCGCGCCTCACCCCACGATGCAGAACATCACGCTGGAGTGGGCGTTTACCGGCGATGCCAACGCCAATGCGCGTGTCAACGTGAAGTACCGGGTGAAAGGCAGCACCTCCTGGTCCACCGGCATGCCCCTGCGCCGCATCGACTCGGCATCCACAGGCGGCTACACCTGGCTTACACGCCACTCGGGCAGCGTGTTCAAGCTCCAGCCCGGCACCACGTACCAGATCCAGCTGGCGCTGGTGGATCCCGACGGCGGCTCGGTGACGCGCAAGATCAACGTCACCACCCGCACGGTGCCCACGCCGATGGCCGCCGCGCCGGTGAAACGCGCCACGCCGAGCACGCTGGCCAGCGTGATCAACGGCGCCCAACCTGGCGACATCATCGAGCTGGCCGCCGGCAGCTACGGCAACATCAACTGGACGACCAACGGCACCGCCGGCAAGCCGATCGTGCTGCGCCAGAGCAGTGCTGGCGGCGCGGTGATCACCGGCGAGATCTACATGTACCAGCGCCAGCACGTGATGCTGGACGGGCTCACGCTCACCGGCCGCATCCGCTTCAACGCCTCCAATTTCATCTCGATCACCCGCTGCCGCATCACCGCGCGTAACGATATCGGCACCGGCATCGGTATCGTGGCCTACCTGAGCTCCCAGGATGCCTACATCGCCGACAACGTGATCACCGGCCCCACCGTCTGGGAAGAAGATTCGCTGAGCGACACCGGCAACAACCTCGGCGACGGCATCGCGCTCACCGGCCCCGGCCACGTGGTGATGAACAACCGCATCAGCGGCTTCCGCGACGACATCTCGTTGCTCGATGGCGAGGAGGCCGCGCAGCAATACAGCATCGACATCCTGAACAACGATCTCAGCGTGGCCGGCGACGATGCCATCGAGGCCGACTACTGCGTGCACAACTGCCGCATCATGAACAACCGCATCACCAACGTGTTTGTGGCCCTCTCGGCGCAACCCAGCCTGGGCGGCCCCACGTACTTCATCCGCAACGTGATGTACAACGTGGCCTTCCTCGCCTTCAAGCTCAACAACACCAGCATCGGCAACCTGCTCATCCACAACACGGTGGTGAAAAACGGCGACGCCATGGC
>JANMAS010000023.1:0-18053 GCA_031359975.1 Burkholderiales bacterium | reverse complement strand
GCCGCCAAGGGCGGCGGCTCCGAGAACAAGAGCAAGTTCATCATGATGAACCCGAGCGACAACCTGGTCGACTGGGTGCTCAAGACGGTGCCCACGATGGGCGCCGGCTGGTGCCCGCCGGGCATGCTGGGCATCGGCGTGGGCGGCACCGCCGAGAAGGCGATGCTGCTGGCCAAGGAGGTGCTGATGGAGCCGATCGACCTGTTCGATCTGCTGGCGCGCGGCCCCTCGAACAAGCTCGAAGAGCTGCGCATCGAACTCTACGAGAAGGTCAACGCGCTGGGCATCGGCGCGCAGGGCCTGGGCGGCCTCACCACCGTGCTCGATGTGAAGATCGCCACCTGGCCCACGCACGCCGCCAGCAAGCCGGTGGCGATGATCCCGAACTGCGCCGCCACCCGCCATGCGCACCTGGTGCTCGACGGCTCCGGCCCCGTGTACCTCGAAGCGCCCAGCCTCGATGTGTGGCCCGATGTGAAATGGGCGCCCGACTACAAAGCCTCGCGCAGCGTGAACCTCGACGCGCTCACACCCGCCGAGGTGGCCAGCTGGAAGCCGGGCGAAACGCTGCTGCTCTCGGGCAAGATGCTCACCGGCCGCGACGCCGCGCACAAGCGCATCCAGGAGATGCTGGCCAAGGGCGAATCGCTACCGGTGGATTTCACCCACCGCGTCATCTACTACGTGGGCCCGGTGGATCCGGTGCGTGACGAAGCCGTCGGCCCCGCCGGCCCCACCACCGCCACCCGCATGGACCAGTTCACCGAGATGATGCTCGCGCAAACCGGCCTCATCGCGATGATCGGCAAGGCCGAGCGCGGGCCGGTGGCGATCGAAGCCATCCGCAAACACCGCAGCGCCTACCTCATGGCGGTGGGCGGCGCGGCCTACCTGGTGGCCAAGGCGATCAAGGCTGCCAAGGTGGTGGGCTTCGCCGATCTGGGCATGGAAGCGATCTACGAATTCGATGTGAAGGACATGCCCGTCACCGTGGCGGTGGATGCCCAGGGCACCAGCGTGCACCAGACCGGCCCGGCCGAATGGCAACGGCGCATCGCCACCGCCGGCTCCGGTCGCATTGGCGGCATCCCCGTGGCTGCGGCGTGAACCCCGCGCGCAGCTGATGGCGAGCGACACGCCCGGCGCCGCGGCCCCAGGGCGCCCCAGCGGCGCGGCGTTGCGCTCGCGATTGCATCGCGTCTATGGCGCCTATAGCGCCGGCTTCGTGCTGTTCGTGCTGGCGGTGGCGTATCTGGAGCACACCGGCCTGTCGAAGAAGTGGATCGGGCTGATCTTCCTGCTCTCCAGCGTGATCCTGTATGCCGGCATCGGCTTGATCACGCGCACCACCGATGCCGACGAGTACTACGTGGCCGGCCGCCGCGTGCCGGCGATGTACAACGGCATGGCCACCGGCGCCGACTGGATGAGCGCCGCGTCGTTCATCGGCATGACCGGCACGCTCTACCTCACCGGCTATGGCGGCCTCGCCTTCGTGCTCGGCTGGACGGGCGGTTTTTGCCTCGTCGCCTTTTTGCTCGCGCCTTATCTGCGGCGCTTCGGGCAATACACGATCCCCGATTTTCTCGGTGCGCGCTACGAGGGTCACTTGCCGCGGCTGGTGGGTGTGGTGGCGGCCATCCTGTGTTCGTTCATGTACGTGGTGGCGCAGATCTACGGTGTGGGCCTGATCACCACCCGGCTCACCGGCGTGCCGCTGGAGTTCGGCATCTTTCTCGGCCTCGGCGGCATCCTGGTGTGCTCGTTCCTCGGCGGCATGCGCGCCGTGACCTGGACGCAAGCAGCGCAATACATCATCCTCGTGATCGCCTTCATCGTGCCGGTGGTGTGGCTGTCGGTCAAACAAACCGGCGTGCCGATTCCGCAGCTCAGCTACGGTGCTCAACTGCAGGCGGTGACGCTGGCCGAAGACCGCCTGCTCGCCGACCCCGAAGAGCGCACGGTGCAAGCGGCCTTCGCCGCGCGCTCGGTGGACTACGCCGCCAAGCTGCAAGACGTGCCCCGCGCCCTCGCCACCGAACGCATCGTGATCGAAAGCCGGCTGGCGCGGCTGCGTGCCGACAACGGCGCCTTGCGCGAGATCCAGGCTGCCGAGCGGGCGTTGCGCACGCTGCCCAAGACGGCAGCCGAAGCGAAAACCCAGTGGACGGCAGCCAAGGTCGCCGCCGACGCGCGCTCGCTGCCGCTGGGCGGCATGCTGCCGCATGCACAGCAATTTGCCGGCGATCCCGACGGCTCACCGGCCGAACGCAAGACCTTCGACGAATCGCGCCGCAACTTCCTCGCGCTGGTGTTCTGCCTGATGGTGGGCACTGCGGCGCTGCCGCACATCCTCACCCGCTACTACACCACGCCGTCGGTGCGCGAAGCGCGCAATTCGGTCACCTGGACGCTGCTGTGCATCGTGCTGCTGTACATCACCGCGCCGGCGCTGGCGGTACTGGTGAAGTTCGAGGTGTTCGACGGGCTGGTGGGCACGCGATTCGACACGCTGCCGGCGTGGATCAACACCTGGTCGAAGGTGGATCCCAACCTGCTCTCGGTGATCGACATCAACAAGGATGGCCTGCTGCAACTGGGCGAGATCCGCATCGGCAGCGACATCATCGTGCTCGCCGCGCCCGAGATCGCCGGCCTGCCTTACGTGATCTCGGGCATGGTGGCCGCGGGCGGCCTGGCCGCCGCGCTGTCCACCGCCGACGGCCTGCTGCTCACCATCGCCAACGCCCTCAGCCACGATGTGTATTACCGCGTGCTCAATCCCGCCGCATCGCCTGCGCGCCGGGTGGCGATCTCCAAGGTATTGCTGCTTACCGTGGCCCTGCTGGCGGCCTACGTGGCCTCGCAGCGGCCCGACAACATCCTGTTTCTGGTGGCGGCGTCGTTCTCGCTTGCCGCCGCGGCGTTTTTCCCGGCGCTGGTGCTGGGCATCTTCTGGAAGCGCGCCAACCGCTGGGGCGCCTCGCTGGGCATGGTGGCCGGCCTGGGCGTGACGATGCTCTACATGGCCAACAACCACCCGGCGCTGCGCGACATGTTCGGCATCAGCCAGCCGATCGCGCTGTGGTGGGGCATCCAGCCGATCTCGGCGGGTGTGTTCGGCGTGCCGCTGGGCTTTGCGGTGATCACGATCGTGAGCCTGCTGACACCGCCGCCGAGGGCGCAGACGATGGCCTTCGTGGATAGCCTGCGCTACCCCGCTGCCGGCGGCGATTGAGCGCGACCGCCCTGGCTGACAACTTCCATCCGAATAAGGCCGAAGATCGAGCTTGAGCGGCTAAAGTGGCGGCCCTAGCATGACGCAAACGGACCAACGCGGAACAAAGCGGTCGCCACAGCGCCGCCAATCCCGCAGAAGGCCGATCACTAAGCCGGTACACGGCACCACAGGACGACAACGCGCCAAGGTCATGCACAACCCCTGGTCCGGATTAAGCGACGGCGAGATGGCCGTGCTGGATGCCTTGTTCTGGTCGAACGGCCTCTCGCGCGATGCACTCACCACGCGCACCGCGTTTTCCAAGACGCGCGCCAATGCGGCGGTGGCCGGCCTGCTCGGGCAGGGCCTGGTCGAAGAAGTGGGCCTGCAATCCTCCACCGGCGGGCGACGCGCCGAAACCCTGAGGCTCAACCGCGGCCTGGGCGTGTTGCTCGGCGCCGATCTCGGCGCCACCGGGCTCGATGTGGCGGTGCTCACACCCGACATGCAGGTGCTGGCGCGTCACGGCGAAGCCATGGATGTGCGCCGAGGCCCGGCGCTGGTGCTCTCGCGGGTGCGCTCGCTGATGCGCGAGCTGCTGGAACGCTGTGGCGTGAAGCGCCATCAGGTGCTGGGCATCGGGCTGGGCGTGCCGGGGCCGGTGAACTTCGATACCGCGCAACTGGTGGCGCCGCCGCTGATGCCGGCGTGGGACAGTTTTTCGATCCGCGACGACCTGCGCGAGGATTACGCCGCGCCGGTGTTCGTCGACAACGATGTGAACCTGATGGCGCTGGGCGAGCTGTGGCGGCTGCAGCGCGGGCTGCAGAACTTTCTCGTCATCAAGGTGGGCACCGGCATCGGCTGCGGCATCGTCTGCCATGGGCAGGTGTACCGCGGCGTGGCCGGCTCGGCCGGCGATGTGGGCCACATCTGCGTCGATCCGCACGGCCCGCGCTGCCACTGCGGCAACGTGGGCTGCGTCGAGACGATGGCCGCCGGGCCGGCCATCGCCCGCATGGCCCGCGAGGCCGTCGAGCGCGGCGACAGCCCGATGCTGGCCGAGATGCTGGCCATCCACGGCGAGCTCACGCCGCAGCATGTGGCCCAGGCCGGCCGCGAAGGCGATGCGGCGGCCAACGCGATCGTGCAGCGCGCCGGCTCATTGATCGGCCAGATGCTGGCCTCGGTGGTCAATTTCTTCAACCCGTCGCACGTGTTTCTCGGCGGCGGTGTCACCCGCATCGGGCCGCAGTTGCTGGCCAGCGTGCGCCAGAGCGTGTATCAACGCTCGCTGGCCCTGTCCACCCGGCAGCTGGAGATCCAGTACACGCCGCTGGGCGAGCAATCCGGCCTCATTGGCGCGGGCGTGCTGGCGCTGCAGGAAACGATGCGCATGCGCGGGGTGGTGCGGTGAGCCTCGGCGTGGCCTTCGACAGCATCGTCAAGGCCTTCGGGCCGGTGGAGGTGCTGCACGGCGTGAGCTTCGAGTTGCAGGCCGGGCGTGTGGTGGGCCTGCTGGGCGAAAACGGCGCTGGCAAGTCGACGATGATGAAGATCCTCGCCGGCTACGAGCAGCCCACGGCGGGTGGCCTGAGAGTGAACGGCCAGCCGGTGAGCTTCAAAGGCTCGCGCGACGCCGAAGCCGCCGGCATCGTGCTGATCCACCAGGAGTTCAACCTCGCCGAAGACCTGACGATCGCGCAGAACATCTTCCTCGGCCACGAAAAAAAGCGCGGCTGGTGGCTCGACGATGCGGCGATGCGCACCGAGGCGGCCCGGGTGCTGGCGCAGGTGGGCCTCAACCGCCACCCCGACACACCGGTGCGGCAGTTGATCGTCGCCGAGAAGCAACTGGTGGAGATTGCCAAGGCACTGGCGCGCCAGGCGCGCCTGCTGATCATGGACGAGCCCACCGCCACGCTCACGCCGGGCGAGACCGAAGCCTTGTTCAATCTCATGGCGCGGCTCAAGGCCGATGGCGTGACGATCATCTACATCTCGCACAAGCTCGACGAGGTGGAGCGCACCACCGACGAGGTGGTGGTGATGCGCGATGGCCGCTTCGTCACCCGCCAGCCCACGGCCAGCCTGTCGCGTCAGCAGATGGCCAGCCTGATGGTGGGGCGCGAGCTGTCGGATCTGTATCCGCCCAAGGATCCGGCGCCTGGCGGCGCACCGCTGTTGACGGTCGAGCACCTCGACGTGCCCGGCTGGGCCCAGGACATCAGCTTCGAGGTGCGGCCGGGCGAGATCCTCGGCTTCGCCGGGCTGGTGGGTGCCGGGCGCACCGAGCTGTTCGAAGGCCTGTTCTGCCTGCGGCCGCACACCGTGGGCCGCGTAACGCTCGAAGGCCGCGAATTGCACCTGCGCAGCCCGCGCGACGCCGCCGACCAGGGCCTCACCTACCTGAGCGAAGACCGCAAAGGCAAGGGGCTGCATGTGCAGTTCGGCCTGCGCGAGAACCTCACGCTGATGGCTCTCAAGCGCTATGCCCAGCCGTGGCTCAAGCCCGCTGCGGAACGCGCCGCATTGCAGGAGGCGGTGCAGGCGTTTGGCATCCGCACCGGCTCGCTGGAGATCCGCGCTTCATCGCTTTCGGGTGGCAACCAGCAGAAGCTGGCGCTGGCCAAGGTGCTGCATCCGGCGCCCAAGGTGGTGGTGCTGGATGAGCCGACACGCGGCGTGGATGTGGGCGCCAAGCGCGACATCTACTTCCTGGTGCAAAAGCTGGCTCAGGAGGGACGCGGCGTGATCGTGATCTCGTCGGAGCTGATGGAACTTGTCGGCCTGTGCCACCGCGTGGCGGTGATGCGGGCCGGGCGGCTGCAGGCCACGTTGTCCGCAGCCCAACTGACCGAAGAGGAGTTGATCGCGCATGCGACCGGAACAAAACACTGAAAGCGCGCTGCCCAAGCCCGCGCTCTGGGCCAGGCTTCATGGGCTGGGGCCTATCGTCGGGCTGGTGCTGCTGTGCATCGCCGGCACGCTGCTGAACCCGGATTTCGCCACGCTCGACAACGCGATGAACGTGCTCACCCGCACCGCGTTCATCGGCATCATCGCGGTGGGCATGTGCTTCGTCATCATCAGCGGCGGCATCGATCTCTCGGTGGGCTCGATGGCCGCCTTGATCGCCGGTGCGGTGATCCTGCTGATGAACTGGCTCGGCTCCACCGGCATGCAGCCGTTGCTCACCGTGGCGCTGGGGATGGGCTTCGCTGTGCTGCTGGGCGCGGTGTTCGGCCTGGCGCACGGCCTGCTGATCACGCGCGGCCGCATCGAGCCGTTCATCGTCACGCTCGGTACGCTGGGCATCTTTCGCGCCTACCTCACCTACTTCTCCAATGGCGGCGCGATCACGCTCGACAACGACCTCAGCGATGCCTACAGCCCGGTGTATTACGCCAGCCTGATCGGCGTGCCGGTGCCGGTGTGGGTGTTCCTGGTCGTCGCGGTGGTGGGCGCGCTGATCCTCAACCGCACCGCCTACGGCCGTTATGTGCAGGCCATCGGCTCCAACGAACAGGTGGCACGTTACGCTGCGGTGGATGTGGATCGCATCAAGGTGCTCACCTACATGCTGCTCGGTGTGTGCGTGGGCATCGCCACCTTGCTCTACGTGCCCAGGCTGGGCTCCGCATCGCCCACCACCGGGCTGCTGTGGGAGCTGGAAGCCATCGCCGCGGTGATCGTGGGCGGCACCGCGCTCAAGGGTGGCGCGGGCAGCATCACTGGCACGGTCGTCGGCGCGGTGCTCTTGTCCGTTATCAGCAACATCCTCAACCTCACCAGCATCATCAGCGTGTACCTGAACGCTGCGGTGCAAGGCATCGTGATCATCGTCGTGGCATTCCTGCAAAGGCGCCGATCATGACTTCCAAGTACGGCAACGGCCGTCATAACCCCGGAGACAACCCCATGAAATTCACAACCCGTCTACTCGCCACCGCAGCCACAGTGGCCGCGTTCAGTGCGCCCGCTTTGTCGGCCGAAAAGGTCAGCCTCGGCGTGGCTATTCCCGCCGCCACCCACGGCTTCACCGGCGGCATCGTCTGGTGGGCCAACGAGGCCAAGAAGGAGCTGGAAAAGGCGCACCCGGATCTGAAGGTGACAGTCAAGACCGCCGCCAACGCCGGCGAACAGGCCAACCAGCTGCAAGACCTGGTGAGCGCCACCAAGATCAACGCGCTGGTGGTGTTTCCCTTCGAATCGGCTGCGCTCACCAAGCCGGTGGCGCAGGTCAAGAGCAAGGGCGTGTACGTGACCGTGGTCGATCGCGGCCTCACCGACACCAGCGCACAGGATGCCTACGTGGCGGGTGACAACACCGCCTTCGGCAAGATCCCGGCCGAGTACCTGGCCAAGGCGATGGGCGGCAAGGGCAACATCGTGGCCATGCGCGGCATCGCCACCACGCTCGACAACGAGCGCATGGATGCCTTCAACGCGGTGCTCAAGGCGCACCCCGACATGAAGCTGCTGGACGCCAAGTACGCCAACTGGAATCGTGACGACGCCTTCAAGGTGATGCAGGACTACCTCACCCGCTTCAAGCAGATCGATGCGGTATGGGCCGCCGATGACGACATGGCCGTGGGCGTGCTGAAGGCGATCGACCAGGCCAAGCGCACCGACATCAAAATCGTGTTCGGCGGCGCTGGCGCCAAGGGCATGATCAAGACGCTGAAGGATGGCACCGATCCGCGCATCCAGGCCAATGTGTCGTACTCGCCGAAGTTCATCTACGACGCGATCAAGCTCACCGCCGAAGCGCGCCTGAAGGGCGAGAAGCTGGCGCCGTCCTCGATCATCCCGTCGGTGCTGATCACGAAAGAGAACGCGAAGGACTTCTACTTCCCGGATTCGCCGTTCTGATGACAGGTGGGGGCGCACAGGCCCTCACCCCAACCCTCTCCCGCTTGCGGGAGAGGGAACAAGAGGTCTCCTCTCCCGCATGCAGGCGAGGGAACAACAGGTCTCCTCTCCCCGATCCCCTCACGACTCAATCCATGAAAAAGCTGCGCTATGCGATGGTCGGCGGTGGCCGCGATGCGTTCATCGGGGCGGTTCACCGCCATGCGATGGCGCTCGACAGCCAGTTCGAATTCGTCGCCGGCGCCTTGTCGTCGGCGCCGGACAAGGCGCGTGCCTCGGGCCGCGATCTCGGCCTCGCCCACGATCGCAACCACGGCAGCTGGCAGCAACTGCTGGCCGACGAGCTGGCGCGAGCGCCTGAGCAGCGCATCGATCTGGTGAGCATCGTCACCCCCAACCACGTGCACTTCGAGGTGGCCCGGGCGTTTGTCGACGCCGGCTTCCATGTGGTGTGCGACAAACCGCTGGTGCACACCGGTGCGCAAGCCGACGCGCTGGTGGCGGCTGTGTCGAAAGCCGGCACCGTGTTCGGCGTGACCTACAACTACACCGGCTATCCGATGGTGCGCGAGGCCCGCGAGCTGGTGCGCCAGGGCGCCATCGGCACGATACGCAAGGTGATCGTCGAATACCACCAGGGCTGGCTCACCCGCCAGCTCGACAGCAAACAAGCCGGATGGCGCACCGATCCCGCCCGCAGCGGCGTGGCCGGCGCCATCGGCGACATCGGCTCACATGCCGAGAACCTGGTGGCCAGCGTCACCGGCCTGGCCATCGAATCGCTGTGCGCCGATCTCACCACGTTTGTGCCCGGCCGCCAGCTCGACGACGACGGCAGCCTGCTGCTGCGATTTCGCGGCGGTGCGCGGGGTGTGCTGCTGGCCTCGCAGATCGAAGCCGGCTGCGAAAACGACATCCGCCTGCGGGTGTTCGGCACCGAAGGCCACCTCGACTGGCGCCAGGAAGATCCCAATCATCTGGTGCATGCACCTTTCGATGGCCCGCGCCGCATCCTCACCCGCAACGCGCCCTGGCTCAGCGAAGCGGCGCGGCTGGCCTGCCGGCTGCCGGCGGGTCATCCGGAAGCCTTCATCGAGGCCTTTGCCAACATCTATCGCGGTGTGGCCGCCGACATTCGGGCCCGTGCCGAAGGCCGCGGCGCATCGGCGCTGGAAGCCGACTACCCGCGTGTGGAAGACGGTGCGCGCGGCGTGCACTTCATCGAGCGAACGGTGGCCTCGGCGGCCAGCGATCGCAAATGGACGCCGATGGCCGAGGGCTGATCGTCTCAGCGCCGCAACGCCTCAGCTGTCGTGCGGGCGATCGCCCGGGTAGCGCCGCAGCACCCGTTGCGGATGGGCGATCTGCACACCCAGTCGCGCGATGCAGTCGAGCACGGCGAGATTCACGTCTGATTTCACACCGCCATCGCCGCGCTCGGGATCGTCGATCCAGAAGCCGATGGTGAGCTCGATGCCATCGGTGAGCAGGTTGGTCACGGCCACGCCCGGGCCGGGATCCTGAATCACACGCGGCACCGCGGCGATATCCGATATCAGCGCCGGCAGCAGCGTTTTCAGATCGGTGCCGTAAGCCACCAGCACGGTGGTGTTGGCCGACACCTTGGTATCGAGCGCGGTGAGGTTTTCCACCCGCTGGATGACCAGCATCTCGTTGGGCACGATCGATTCGCGGCCGTTGAGCGCGCGGATCAGCGTGTAACGGGTCTTGATGTCGCTGATGCGGCCCTCGAAGCCATCCACCTTCACCACATCGCCGATGCGCAGGCTGCGCTCGGCGAGGATCACGAAGCCGCTCACGTAGTTGGCCGCCAGCTTCTGCAGGCCCAGGCCCACGCCCACGCCCACCGCGCCGCCCATCACCGACAGCGCCGCCAACGGAATGCCGGCCGCCGACATCGCCATCAACAAACCCACCAGCAACAGCACCGCACGGGTGGCATTGGCGGCGATCTTGCGCACGGAGAGATTGCTCACGCCCTCCTTCAGCAGGTGCGACTCGATGGCCGCCGATATCCACAGCATCAGCACCATCACCGCCAACGCGCTGAAGGCGCCTTCGATCAGGCTGCGCAGCGAGACATCGGTGCCGCCCACTTTCCAGTGAATCTGCTCCAGCTCCGCCATCACCAGGGGCAGCACGCCGGAAAGCCACAACACCAGCAGGCCCCACACCACCCACGACAGCGATTTTTCCAGCGCGCGCACCAGGTTGGACGTGGGAAACGCCACCCGCAGCACCCGCACACCCACACGGATCACGAACAGCGATGCCAGCACCGGCACCGCCACGCGCATCACCGCCACCGGCATGTGGTGAACCAGCACCGACTTGGCCACCAGTGCGCCGATCAGCGCCAGGCCGGGGAAGAGCACGCCGTCGAACCCGCGGTCGCCGAAGAACACGCGCCGCGGCTGCGTCGATCGACCCCTCAGCCACATCACCAGGCCATAGGCCACACCCAGGATCAACGCCAGCAGCGCCAGCTCCGCCAGCGAGGTGGGCCTGAGCAGCGCATCGATCCAGGTACCGAAATCTTCGATGCCGGTGACCGCCGGCACACCGAAGCGCACGGTCACGCCGGAGGCCGGCTCCGAAGCCGCTGAAACAACGGACACAGCGGAGAGGGCGGAAAGAGCAGCCGCCGTCATGCCGCGTCAGCCAGCACACGCACGTGCGCCGCCACGCTGCGGCCCAGGGCCGACAGGTTGTATCCCCCTTCGAGACACGACACGATGCGCCCCTTGGCGTGGCGCCCGGCCACCGCCATCACGCGACGGGTGATCCACTCGTAATCGGCCTCCACCAGGCCGAGCTGGCCGAGGCCGTCTTCACGGTGGGCATCGAATCCCGCCGAGATGAAGATCATCTCCGGTGCGAAGGCATCGAGGCGCGGCATCCAGCGCTCGTCGATCAGCGCGCGAATCTCGGCGCCTCGTGTGTACGGTGCCACCGGCACATTGACCATGTTGTCGCCCAGAGGTTCGGTGCCGGTGCCCGGATACAGCGGATGCTGGAAGAAGCTCACCATCAGCATGCGATCGTCGCCGGCCAGGATGTCTTCGGTGCCGTTGCCGTGGTGCACATCGAAATCGATCACCGCGACACGGCTCAGACCATGCACATCGAGCGCATGGCGCGCGGCGATGGCCACGTTGTTGAAAAAACAGAAACCCATCGCCGCCGAGCGGGTAGCGTGATGGCCGGGCGGGCGCACCGCGCAGAAGGCGTTGTCGATCCGGCCGGCAATCACCTCATCGGTGGCCGCCACCGCCGCACCGGCCGCGCGCAATGCCGCCAGCCAGGTGCCGGGGCCGGCCACGGTATCGGGATCCACGGCACGGGGGCGCGCCCGCGCCTCGACACCTTCCATCAGCTCCTTGAGCTCCAGCACGAATCCCGATGCATGGGCACGGCTGATCTGCTCGATCGTGGCCAGCGGCGCCTCGCGGTCGTCCAGGGTGGCCCACAGGCCGCTGGCGCGCAGCTGATCGGTGATCGCATCGAGGCGGGCCGGGCACTCGGGATGGCCTTGGCCCATGTCGTGAAAACGGCAGTCCCGGTGGCTGTATATCGCGGTTGTCATGACGGCGTTTCGGATAGGCTTGCGCGATGGATCACACTTTCGCGCACCGGCTTTCAGCCCTGGTCGATCAGATTAGCACGATCATCGTGGGCAAACGCCCGCAGATCGAAGACTGCATCGCGTGCATGCTGGCCGGTGGGCATCTGCTCATCGAGGATGTGCCCGGCGTGGGCAAAACCACGCTGGCCCACGCGTTGGCGGCGTCGCTCGGATTGCGATTTTCTCGCGTGCAGTTCACCGCCGATCTGATGCCGTCCGACCTCACCGGCGTGAGTGTCTTCGAGCGCTCCACCGAGCGCTTCGTCTTCCATCCCGGCCCGGTGTTCACGCAAGTGCTGCTGGCCGACGAGATCAACCGCGCCGGGCCCAAGACACAGTCGTCGCTGCTCGAAGCGATGGAAGAGCACCAGGTGACGGTGGACAACGAAACACGCCGCCTGCCGCATCCCTTCTTCGTGATCGCCACGCAAAACCCGAGCGACCAGCTCGGCACTTATGCGCTGCCCGAATCGCAGCTCGATCGCTTCCTGATGTGCATCACCCTGGGCTACCCCGATCGCGCTTCGGAGCGGGCCCTGTGGTCGGGCGAAGACCGCCGCGCCGCGGTGGATCGGCTGCAGGCGGTGATGACGCCGCAGGAGCTCACCGATGCCCAGGCCGCGGTGCGCGACGTGCATGCCTCCGAGGCCTTGCTCGATTACCTGCAGGCGCTGATTGCCGCCACCCGCTCGGGTCGCTGGTTCGTCGAAGGCCTGAGCCCGCGCGCCGGCATCATGGTGCTGCGCGCCGCCAAGGCGCGTGCGCTGCTGGCCCGACGCGACTATGTCGCTCCCGACGATCTGCAAGCCCTGCTGCCGCAGACCGTGGCGCATCGGCTGATGCCCGTCTCCGGCGCCGGGCGAGGCCGGCGCGAGCAAGTGCGCGCGATGATCGAAGCGGTGGCCGTTCCTTGAGCCCGCGGGCGCGCCCGAAGGCCGAAGCCCGCACCGCGCGGCGCGAAGGCTTGCGATGAGCCTGAGCCTGACCGAGCCCGTCAGCGCCGGCCTGCAAAAGCGCATCGCGCGCTGGTGGCTGGCGCGCCAGACACCCACCGATACCTGGGTGCTCGGCCAGCGCAACATCTACATCCTGCCCACACGCGCCGGATTGATGTTCGCGGTGACGCTGCTCACCTTGCTGCTGGCCTCGATCAACTACCAGCTCAACCTCGGCTTCGTGCTCACCTTCCTGCTTGCCGGCAGTGCGGTGGTCTCGATGCACATGACACACGCCACGTTGCGCGGGCTCACCCTGCGCCTGAAGCCGCCGGCGCCGGTGTTCGCCGGCGATGGCGCCACGCTGGAGATCGTGCTCAGCCACACCGGACGCGCACGTTATGGCATCGAACTCGCCGAAGCACTGGGCGAATCGCGCGAACGCCGCACCTCGTCGCGCCGCGGCAACTGGTTCACCACGCGCCAGACCGAACACCACCACCGCCGCCGCGAGCGCAAGGTGTCGGTGGATGTGGGTGCCGGCGCGCAGGTCGATGCGCATCTGATGTTGAGCATGCCCACGCGAGGCCTGCACGCGGCCCCGGCCATTACGGTGGAAACACGATTCCCGTTCGGCCTGTTCAGGGCCTGGACGCTGTGGCGGCCGGCGGCTCAGGTGCTGGTCTACCCGCGCCCTGAAACACCGCCTCCGCCCTTGCCGGCCACGTCCAACATGCCCATGGACGCCGATAACGCCGTGCGCGCCGAAGGCCCTGAACCCGACGGTGTGCGTGCCTGGCGCCGCGGCGATGCGATGCGGCAGATCGTGTGGAAGAAGGTGGCGCGCACAGGTGAACTGGTGAGCCGCGATGGCCATGTGAGCGCCCGCGCGCAGCTTTGGCTGGAGCTCCGCGCCACCCACCTCAAGGATGGCGAAGACATCCTGTCGCGCTTGACGGCCTGGGTGCTGCAGGCTGAAAAGAACGATCTGCTGTACGGCCTGCGTCTGCCCGGCCGCGAGTTCATGCCCTCGCGCGGCGACGCGCATCGTGCCGAGGTGCTGGAGGCGCTCGCCCTATGGCGTTGACGAGCCCTGTGGCCGCCACCGCGCAGGCGTGGCGCAGCTTGCCGCGCGAGCGGCGCGACACCCTCTTTCTGCTCGGCGTGCTGGGCTGGACGGTGCTGCCCCATCTGCAGCACGTGCCGGCATGGATCGTGGCCTTCGCGATCACGCTGCTGCTGTGGCGCGCCACCATCGCCCTGCGCGGCGCCAAGCTGCCCAGTCGCTGGGTGGTGACAGCCGCGATGATCGTCGCCGGCACGGCGGTGGCCCTCACCCAGCGCACGCTGTGGGGCCGCGACGCCGGTGTGGCGCTGCTGGTGCTGCTGATGGCGCTGAAGACGCTGGAACTGAGCGCGCGTCGGGATGCGATGGTGGTGTTCTTTCTCGGCTTTTTTCTGGTGCTGACGAACTTCCTGTTTTCGCAAAGCCTGGGCGTGGCGATGGCGATGCTGGTCTCGGTATGGGGGCTGCTCACCGCGCTTACGCTGGCCCACATGCCCAATGGCCAACCCACCCTGCGCGAGGCCGGCACCCTGGCCGCGCGCGCGGCGCTGCTGGGTTTGCCGGTGATGGTGGTGCTGTTCCTGCTGTTCCCGCGCATCGGCCCGCTGTGGGGCATGCAGGGCAATTCGATCGGCCACACCGGCTTGTCCGACAGCCTGCAGATGGGCAGCATGGCCGAGATCGCCAACGACGACAGCGTGGCGATGCGCCTGCGATTCGATGGCGGCAAGGTGCCCCAGGCCGCGCAACTGTATTTCCGCGGGCCGGTGCTGTCGCGCTTCGATGGCCAGCGCTGGTTGCCGCCTGATGACAAGGCAGCCCGCCCCTTCACTCGCGCAGCCGGCGACACCGCTCCAGGCCCGGCCTCGAACCCAGGCACGGCGATGCGCCTGATCGGGCCGTCGATCGGCTACGAGATGACGCTCGAGCCGCTCAACCTCAACATCCTGCCGCTGCTCGAAACCACGCCCGCGCTGGCGGGCGCCGCGCCGGTGATTCCCGGTGTCGGCATGCGGCTGGACGACGCCCTGCAATGGCGCACGACACGCGTGATCTCGGCGCGCCAGCGCTTCAATGCACGCGCTTGGCTGCGCTTCGAGCACGGCCCGCTGGAGAGCGAACTGGCGCTGCGCGAGGATGTCGAGCTGCCACCGGGTTTCAACCCCCGTTCGCTGCAATGGGCAGCGCAGATGCGGCGCGATCCGCGCTATGCCAACGCCACCGCCGATACCCTGGCCGAGGCCCTCATCGAGCACATCCGCAAGGAAGGCTTTCGCTACACGCTCTCGCCGGGCTTGTACGGCGTCAATGCGGTGGATGAATTCTGGTTCGACCGACACGAGGGCTTTTGCGAGCACTTCGCCGCGTCGTTCGTGGTGATGCTGCGCGCACTCGATGTGCCGGCGCGCATCGTGACCGGCTTTCAAGGCGCCGATCCGCTGCCGGTGGACGGCTACACCATCGTGCGCCAGAGCAACGCGCACGCGTGGGCTGAGTACTGGATGCGTGGTCGCGGCTGGGTCCGCATCGATCCCACGGCGGCCGTGGCGCCCGATCGGGTGCTGCTCGGCCTCGCCTTGCCGCCGCCCAAGGGTTTTGTGTCGGATGCCATTTCCGGCTTCAGCCCGGATCTGCTGCGCTCGGTGCGCGACGCCGTCGACGCGATGAACAACCGCTGGAACCAGTGGGTGCTCGACTATTCACGCGAGCGCCAGTTCCAGCTGCTGGAGGCGCTGGGCGTGAAGAGCCCCGGTTGGGAAGACCTGCTGTATGCGCTGATCGCGGTGGTCTCGGGCGGCAGCCTGGCCGGCGCGATCTGGGCCTGGCTCGATCGCCGCCGCCAGGATCCCTCGCAGCGCCTGCGTGCGCGGCTCAAGACCGCGCTCGCCCGCATCGGCATCGTGGTGGCCGACCACGACACGCCGGGCGCGCTGGCCGAACGCGTGCGACAGCAGCACGGGCATGCCGGGCAGGCGCTGGCTGCGGCGCTGTTGACGCTGGAGCAGCTGCGCTATGCGCGCGCCGAACGTGATGCAAAGCCGTCACAGGCCATGCCCGACCGTGTGTGGTGGCGCACGCTGCACGCCGCCGTCGCTGGCTTGCGACAGGCGCGCACCGGATAATTCGCGCATGCTTTTTCACTCCCCCGCCACTCGTTTCGCGCGTCACCTTCGCACAGCCGCCTGGGGCGCCCTGACCCTGCTGGCCTTGTCACTCAGCCTGAACGCCACCGCTGGGGTGATCGGCCCCAAACCCAGGGCCCAGCCGCGACCGGCCGAACCTGCGCGCGAAGGCAGCGTCTACGGCGAGCGCGCCGATCTGATGCGTTTTGCCGCCGAGCTGGCGCAGGCGCAAGGGCTGGACCGTGAGCGTGTGTTGGCTTCGCTATCGCAGGCCCGCATGCTGCCCGCGGTGAAACGCCTGATCATGCCGCCCGCCACCGGTACGCTCAAGAATTGGGCTGCGTATCGTGATCGCTTCGTCGAGCCGCGCCGCATCGGCGAAGGCGTGCAGTGGTGGCGCGCGCAGGAAGACTGGCTGCGCCAGGCCGAACAGAAATTCGGCGTGCCGGCGGAAATCGTGGTGGCCATCGTCGGCGTGGAAACCTTCTACGGTCGTGTCACCGGCGGCTTTCGGGTGATCGACGCCTTGGCCACGCTGTCGTTCGATTTCCCCTCGGGCCGCAGCGATCGCAGCGCCTACTTTCGCGAAGAGCTGGCCAATTTCTTCGTGCTGTGCGATCGCGAAAACATCGATCCCCTCGCGGTGAAGGGATCGTTCGCGGGCGCGATGGGGCTGCCGCAATTCATGCCCGGCAGCGAGCTGAAGTACGCGGTCGATTTTGATGCCGACGGGCGGGTCGATCTCGATCGCAGCGCCGCCGACGTGATCGGCAGCGTGGCCAATTTTCTGGTTTCGCACGGCTGGCAACGCGATATGCCCACCCACTTTTCCGTCACGCCGCCAGGCCCCGGCGAATCGCTGAGCACCCTGCTGGCGCCGGATATCCTGCCCAGCTTTCCGGCCACCGATTTCGAGCGCCTGGGTGCGCGGCTCGACGATCCCGGTCGCGCGCACGAAGGCCCGCTGGCGCTGGTGGAGCTGCACAACGGCGGCGCGGCGCCCAGCTACGTGGCGGGCACGCAAAATTTCTACACCATCACCCGCTACAACTGGTCGAGCTACTATGCGTTGGCGGTGATCGAGCTGGCTCGCACGATGCGCGCGGTTCACGATGCCGGCCGCCCATCGCCCACCGCCATCGTGCCGGAAAACAGTGAGTAAGCACCCATCCGGCACCCCATCGGCGCCAGGTGCGCACCCCTACAATCATTTTGCCGCCGCAGTCCACCAACGCCCAACGCCCATGTCACAGCTTCACGATCTCGCCGAGCGCGTCGAGCGGCTTGTGCTGCGGCACGAAGAACTGAAGCGCACCAACGGCTTGCTGGAACAGCAGGTCAACACCCTGAGCAACGAGCGCGACAACCTCAAGTCGCGCCTGGCCGCGGCGCGCTCGCGCATCGATGCCTTGCTCGAAAGGCTGCCGGCAGCGTCGGCCGCGGCGCCCAAGGGTGACGGCGCATGAAGCAGATCGAAGTCACCATCCTCGGCCAGAGCTACCTGCTCGGCTGCCCGGAAGGCGGCGAAGCCTTGCTGCATCGTGCCGTGGCGCGTGTCGACCAGGAAATGAGCGGCATCCGCGATGCCGGCAAGGTGAAAGCGCGCGAGCGCATGGCCGTGCTGGCCGCGCTCAACCTCGCCTACCAGCTGGCCGATCACGAGGCCACGCTTCAAGCCGCCACGGCTGCGGCCAACCAGCAGGCCGATGGCCCCAAACAACGCGCTCGCGACACCCGCGCCGCCGATGAGCCCGGTGATGTGGATCCGGCAAGCCTGGCTCACCTGATCCAGCGCATCGATACCGCCCTGGGCGACGACGGGCACTTGCTCTAGGCGGTCGTGTCCAGGCGGCTGCGGCAGGGCCGGTCGGGGTGCAAGTTGAACGTTCGTCGATCCACCGGAATCCAGCCTAATTTCTGACACACACGCGACGGTTCATTGGCATAAGATGGGTTGTCCGCCGTGTTGTGACGAGCTAATAGTTTCTTTGAACCGATGCTCATTGAGCAAGGGCTTGGAACATAGTTCGGCTGGTGTGATCGTCTCGCGTCAGACGAACCCGAAGCCGAATTGACCTCGCCCACCTGATCTTCTCCAAGAGGGTTCAGGAATGCGGTTCGTGCATCGCGGCGGACACCTTATTCCTGCTCGGCGGCCCGCGCCGCCAGCGCCTGGCCGCACAGC
>JANMAS010000020.1:0-4295 GCA_031359975.1 Burkholderiales bacterium | reverse complement strand
GAAAGACCGACCAAAAGAACATCAAGGGATTGTCTGGAATGAAATGGAAGCCAAGCCAGCCGAGGCCGCTGAGGATGATGACGAACACGATGCCGTAGACAAGCACCTCAACGAGCGATCGCGAGATCAATGCATCGATGGGTTTGACCTGCCGATAGGAAAACAGCCCCGAGTTCGACGTGATCGATGCCATGCCACGCATCCAGCAACCGCGAAACACGAAATACGAAATCATCGCGACCACGTGGTAGGTGACCCACTCGATCGTTGCGCCCACCTGGCGCTCGATCAGCACCCCTCGTACATAGAGCAGCACGGCGATGTTGGCGGCGGGCTCGAAGAGCAGCCAGAAGATGCCGATGGCTCGGCCGCCGACGCGCCCTTTGAGTTCGCGCACGAGCAGCGCGTAGATGACCGCCCGCTGGATCTGCCACGAACTACGACGAACGCCTACTGACAGCACATTGAATCCCCGCTGAGCGCTGACGTTCGCAGCACGTTGGTGCCGCGCCACAGCGACACCCTGGTTTCATACAAGATTCGAGCCTGCGGGCCACCACCCGATTGGCAGACGGGCACTTTTGGCACGCTGTTCTTGTTCCTTGAGTAGCAAATCATTGTGACAGCGTTCCCTCCTGTCGCGATCATGGCGAGCCCCTTGGCGCTCGGTAGCGGACGGGTGACCGTGAAGTGCCTCACGCCCCGCAGGCTCTCAGGGCCGCATGGCCCATTGAAATGAAAACAAGCCCGAATGGGCATCCCCAACTTCGACGGACGCTGCGCGCTGCCCGCCAAGCGCGGCTAGTCTACCGTCGGGCCACGACCGGTTCGTTGCAACAGTTTGAAATTGGCATGACCATCACAAAGCCGCCTTGACATCCACAAAATCAACGCTCTTTCGCGGTTGGCCGGCGTGGAGTCTGAGGATTTACCACCCGGTCCGGCTGATTTGTCGAGAGTTTGTTCAAGAATCCTGAATGTCGCTGACCTGCGCCATGCGCCCAATCTCAGTGCGTTTTCACCGCCCGCACCACATCACCAACCAGCCTTGATCTCCCATGTGGCGAAAGATCCTGCCCATTTCCCGCGCCAAGCCGGCGAGCGCCGCGGATCGCCCGCAGGTCGCGCGCGTGCGGGTGCTGGAGCAAGGGCGCACGCCTTCTGGTGACTACCTGTTGAGGCCCTGGCTGGCCGCCAACGCCCTGATCGGCGAAACGCTGGACACCCGCGAGCCCCCTCGCGCGGGGCAGATCGCGGCCGGCGATCTGGTGGTGATCGCCCGTTATTTGCCCCCGGCGTGGTTCAAAGTGCTGGAAGCTCAGCGCGAGCAATTGGCGGGCATCGTCTACTTCATGGATGACGACCTGCTCGATCCCGCGGTGCTGCACGACTTGCCCAAGGCCTATTCGCAAAAGATCCAGCAACTGGCCACCGCACACAGGGATTGGCTGAAAAAGTCCGACGCCGGCTTGTGGGTGTCCACACCGGCGCTGGCGCGCAAATATGCGGCCTGGTCGCCCACGGTGCTTCCGATGTCGCCGCCGCGCTCGCTGATGGCCCCGCGGCCGGGCGTGCGAATCGCCTATCACGGCACCGGCTCACATTGGCAGGAGATCGAGTGGTTGCACGCGGTGGTTTCGCGTGTTTTGGATAGCCGGCCCGAGACGCACGTCGAACTGTTCGGCGATCTCGCGGTTCACCGTGCCTATCGCGACCTGCCGCGCGTCTCGGTGCTGCACCCGATGAGCTGGGAGAACTACCTGGCCTATACCGGTGCGCATCGCTGCGACATCGGCCTCGCGCCGCTGCGGCCCGGTCGGTTCAATGCCGCCCGCGGGCCCACCAAATTCTGGGACTACGCGCGCATGGGGGCGGTGGGTGTCTACACGGATGTGGAGCCCTTTGCCGGCTTCATCCGGAACGGCATCGACGGGGTGTTGGTGCCTGACGAACCCGCCGCCTGGATCGACGCGATCCTCCAGCTCATCGACAACCCCGAGCGGCGAGCCGACCTGTCGCGCGCGGCGGGCGAACGGGCGGGTTGCTGAACCGGGACTAGCCGGCGGCCAGCGCGCGGCGATATTGCACCGCTTCCGCCACATGCGACACCGACACCGAATCCGTGCCGGCCAGATCAGCAATGGTGCGCGCCACGCGCATCGTGCGGTGCAGCCCGCGCCCTGACCAGCCCAGCCGCTCCGCCGCCCCCCGCAGAAACCGGGCGGCGCCATCATCCAGCCGGACCTGATCGTCGATGGCGCCCGGCTCGATCTCGCTGTTCGGGTGGCCTTGTCGTTCGAGCTGCCGCGTGCGCGCCGCCGCGGCGCGATGGGCCACCAGGGTGCCGGGTTCGCCGTCGGGCAGGGCGATCATCTCCGACGGCGCCATGGCGCCCACGTCGACCATCATGTCGATGCGATCGAGCAGCGGGCCGGACAGTTTGCCTTGGTAGCGTGCGATCGCGTCGGGTGTGCAGCGACAGGATTTGCCCGTCGCACGGAAGGCACCCAGCCATCCGCACGGGCACGGATTCATCGCGGCGACCAGTTGGAACCTGGCCGGAAAGTGCGCCTGGCGGGAGGCCCGCGAAATCGTGATGCGTCCGGTTTCCAGGGGTTGCCGCAAGGCTTCCAAGGCGGAACGCGGGAACTCGGGCAATTCATCGAGAAACAACACACCGCCGTGCGCCAGCGAGATTTCGCCGGGGCGAGGTGGCGACCCACCGCCCACCAGCGCCACGGCGCTGGCGCTGTGGTGCGGCGCGCGATAGGGGCGGCGATGCCAATCCGCCGGGTCGAAGCCACCGGACGACAGCCCCTGAATGGCCGCGCTTGCCAGGGCTTCGTCGTCGGTCATCGGCGGCAGAAGGGTGGGCAGGCGCTGTGCCAGCATGGATTTGCCCGTGCCTGGCGGCCCCACCATGAGCACGCCATGCGCGCCGGCCGCGGCGATCTCCAGCGCGCGCTTGGCCGCCGATTGGCCTTTCACATCGCGCAGGTCGATCGCCTGCGATGTGCGCGCGGATGTCGGTTCCCATGCTATCGGGCGTGCCAGCGAGCGGCGCGAGTCGCCGGCCTCGGCGTCCACAGGGCTGAGCGCCTGAACCACCTCCAGCAAATTGTCGGCACCCAACACGTCGAGTCCGCCCACCCGCGCCGCTTCGGCGGCTGAAGCCTGCGGCAGCACCAGCGCCCGCCCGCCGAGCGCCTGGCGTGCCGCCAGCGCAAGCGCCAGGGCACCGCGCACCGGACGCAGATCCCCGGCCAGAGACAACTCGCCCGCAAACTCCATGGCGTTCAATCGGGCCACGTCGAGCAAACCCTGCGCGGCCAGGATGCCCAGTGCGATGGGCAGGTCGAAGCGTCCGGATTCCTTGGGCAGGTCGGCCGGCGCGAGGCTTACCGTCACCCGCTTGTTGTGCGGGAAGGCCAGGCCGCTGCTCATCAGCGCGGCGCGCACGCGCTCACGGGCCTCTTTCACCTCGGTATCGGCCAGGCCCACCAAAGTGAAACACGGCAGGCCATTGGCCAGATGCACCTCGACCTGCACGGCCGGTGCGTCGAGCCCGATCAGGGCTCGACTATGAATCACTGCAAGCGTCATCGCGCTTTTTCCTCCCTCGGGCCAACCGATGCGTATCGGAGCCCGAGGCGATTGTGACGGGCCGCTTCGCCCCAACAGGGGGCAATGCCACACGGATTCGCCGAGCTTGTCGCCGCCAAGTCTGAATTGACCCGACAAATGCATCACTTTGGTGCGTTTTCGCGCGTTGTGCAGATCCCGAGCGCGGCGCTGGGTCAACTCCTCCGGGTCTGTCATATGGCACGGAAGCTGCAGGTACGACCCCGAGCCGGCTAAATCGGCAAGCAGTTCGTCATCTTTCATCGAAGGAGTTTTTACATGAAGCGTGCGCTGTGGGTCGGCTTGCTGGTTGTGTCGTCCTTGCCGTCGGTGGCCTTGGCCGACGATCCTTCCTGGGCATTCAATGTGGGCGCTGTCTCGGACTACCGGTACCGCGGCATCTCGCAAACCCGGCTCAAACCCGCCCTGCAAGGTGGGGTGGATGTGGGAATCGGCGCGTTTTACCTGGGCGCCTGGGCGTCGACGATCAAGTGGATCAAGGATGGCGGCGGCGGTGCGGATGTCGAACTCGATCTCTACGGCGGCTACAAAGGCGAGATCACCAAGGGCCTGGCTTATGACGTGGGTGTGCTCACCTATATCTACCCGGGCCACGATCTGGCTGTCAGCCCGGACACCACCGAGGTGTACGCCGCGCTGACTTTCGGCCCGGT
>JANMAS010000010.1:0-7579 GCA_031359975.1 Burkholderiales bacterium | reverse complement strand
CAACTCGTCCTTCTACCGAACGCCAGTGCATCGGCAGAGCTTCGACTTCCGTATCACCGAGGTGATTTGAAGGGGTCCAGCAGCGGCACATCGAAATGGCGAAAGGCGGCCACGTTGCGCGTCACGATGCGGAGTTTGTGGACGATTGCGGTGGCGGCGATCATCGCGTCTTCATAGAGCGTATCGGAACGCCTGTGCATCAGCCGAGCCCAGACGCGAAACGCCTGGGCGTCCATTGGCAGCACATTGAACGTGGCCGCGACACGCTCGGCCCACGTTTCAATCTCGTCCGCCTTGGCGGGATCCTGCTCGCGCGTGATCTCGATCCCGGATTGAATCTCGCCGAGCGTGACAGCCGACAGGTGCAGATCCGTATCGTCGATCGATCCGATCCACGCCAGCACGGCCCCATGCGGCTTTGGCTTGCGCAGCTCCGAGATCACGTTGGTATCGAGCAGGTACACGATCGATCACCGAATCGGCGTGACCACACGGCGCCGCGCAGCACCGCGCGCCGGAACCAGCATCTCGGTACGTCCGGCATCCGACAACAGCAGCTCTTTCAACGACGGCTTCGCAGCTTGCTCCAACTGCCGCCACCGCGCCGCCGGCACCAACACCGCAGCCTCCGCACCGCGCTTGGTGACCAGCTGCGGCCCCTGCGCCAGACAAGCCTCGAGGAACTCGCTGAATCGCGCTTTGGCTTCGTGCACCGCCCAGGTATTCATGATGATCCCCAGTCAATATAACTAGTCATATGACTAGTTTAGCAAAATCGCGACACATGGGATGCATCACCCGCTCAAACCCCCGCACCATCCACGATCGCATACGTCTTCGTCAGCGCTTCCAGCACTTCGAACGAGCCCTTGAAGCCACCTGGGATGAAAAGCGCTTCGCCCGGCCCGGCCTCCTGAAAGCCGCCATCTTCGTCGTGCACCCGGCAGCGGCCGGCGAGCACGGTGAACAGCTCCTGCTCACCCGCGCCCATCTCGATGCGCCAATGGCCCGGCTCGCAGCGCCAGATGCCGCAGTAGAGCTGGCCGGCGGCGGGGGCTTCGGCGATGTTCCAGGTTTCGCGCTTCGGGTTGCCGGCGATCAGGCGCTCGGGGCGGGGGTGATCGATGTCGGGCTCGCCGGGCATCGAGCCAGTGAGTTTATGCAGGTTCATGATGCGTTTTGATCAGTTGGGGACAGAGCTTGGGGGCAGCCTGAAGGCCGCGTCCCAAGGTCTGTCCCACAAGGTCTCAGAATCCTTCTTCCACCAACTCCGCCGCGCGGATCAACGCACGTGCCTTGGCCTCGGTTTCCTTCCACTCCAGCTCGGGCACCGAATCAGCCACCACGCCGGCGGCGGCCTGCACGTAGAGCGTCTGGTTCTTGACGATGCCGGTGCGGATGGCGATGGCCACGTCCATGTCGCCGGCAAAGCTGAGGTAGCCGCAGGCGCCGCCGTACACGCCGCGCTTGACCGGCTCCAGCTCGTCGATGATCTCCATCGCGCGCACCTTGGGCGCGCCGGTGAGCGTGCCGGCGGGGAAGGTGGCCTTGAGCACGTCGAGGCTGGTCATGCCGTCGAGCAATTCAGCTTCGACATTGCTCACGATGTGCATCACGTGCGAGTAGCGCTCGACGACAAATGCCTCGGTCACCTTGACGCTGCCCGTCTTGGCGATGCGGCCGAGATCGTTGCGCGCCAGGTCGATCAGCATCAGATGTTCGGCGCGCTCTTTGGGATCGGATTTCAGCTCGGCTTCGAGCGCCTTGTCGGCCTCCGGCGTGGCACCGCGCGGGCGGGTGCCGGCGAGCGGCCGGATGGTGATCTTCTGGCCTTCGGGCGTCGTTTCCTGGCGCACCAGGATCTCCGGCGACGCGCCGACGATCTGGAAATCGCCCATGTCGTAGAAATACATGTAGGGCGACGGGTTCAGCGAACGCAGCGCGCGGTAGAGCGAGAGCGGGCTTTCGGTGTAGCGCTTCTTGAGGCGCTGGCCGATCTGCACCTGCATCATGTCGCCGGCGGCGATGTATTCCTTGCTGCGCTCCACCGCGGCGATGTAATCGGCCTTGGCAAATTCGCGCTCCACCGCGTAGGCGGTACCGCGCTTCACGCTCGGTGCGCTGACGCTGTAGCGCAGCTTGTCGGTGAGCTCGGTGAGCCGGCGCTTGGCGGAGAACCAGGCTTCGCCTTGCGAGGGATCGGCGTAGACGATCAGGTACAGGCGGCCGGAGAGGTTGTCGATCACCGCCAGCTCTTCGCATTGCAGCAGCAGGATGTCGGGCGTGTCGAGGCCGCCCTCCTTTTGCGTGGCGGCGAGCTTGGGCTCGATGTAGCGCACCGCGTCATAACCGAAGTAGCCCGCCAGCCCGCCGCAAAACCTCGGCAGCCCGGGCCGCAGCGCCACCTTGAAACGCTGCTGGTAGGCGGCGATCACGTCGAGCGGATTGCCGTCGTGCGTTTCGACCACCTGGCCATCGGTGACGACCTCGGTGCGAAAGCCGTTCACCCGGATCAGCGTGCGCGCCGGCAGGCCGATGAACGAATAACGGCCGAAGCGCTCTCCTCCCACCACCGATTCGAGCAGAAAGCTGTAGCGCGCGCCGCCCGCCAGTTTGAGGTAGAGCGAGAGCGGGGTTTCGAGGTCGGCAAAGGCCTCGGCGATCAAGGGGATGCGGTTGAAGCCCTGGGCGGCCAGGCTCTTGAATTCGAGTTCGGTGATCACGGGTTCGTCGCCTTTCGAGGCATGCATCGGCAATGGCGGGGCAGAGCCCTCGATCATCAGCGCGATGGAGGCGGCTGGGTCAGCCACCTGGGTCGAACGGCCGGCTTGATCTTTCAGCGATCGGCCGGCGGCAAATCAGACGCGGACGGGACGCGGCCGGCGCCAGGGCCAGGCTCCCCGGGGGATGGCCCCTGCGATCTGATGGCGGTTCGTGAGCATGAAAACGAGTTTAGCAGCGGCTTGGCTAGAGTTGATCGATGCGATCGATCACGCGATCGGCGCCGGCCAGCGCGATCGGCTCGCCGTGGTTGTAGCCATAGCTCACCAGCACCACCGGGCACCCCGCTGCGCGGGCGGCTCGCGCATCGTTGCTCGAATCGCCCACCATCAGCGTGCGATCGGGCGTGGTGCCCAGGGCCTCGCAAGTCTTGAGCAAGGGCAGCGGATCGGGCTACTTGCGTTCGAAGGCATCGCCGCCGAACACGCAGGCAAAAAACCCGTCGAGCCCCTTGAGGGCCAGCAGCTGCCTGGCATACACGGTGGGCTTGTTGGTGAGGCAGGCCAGCTTCAGGCCCGCCTCGCGCAGCCGTACCAGACCTTCGGGCACGCCGGCAAAAACGTCTGAATGCTGGCCGTTGATCTGGCCGTAGTGGTGCTGGTAGCGCTCGAACGCACGGTCGTACAGCGCTTCATCGCCACCGGCGTGCAGCAAGGTCTGGCGAACCAGGTGCTCGGAGCCCTTGCCGATGGTCTTCATGGTGAAGGCCTTTTCGGCCGGCGGCAGCGACAGCTCGATCAACATGCGATCGAGCGCCACGATGAAGTCGCCCACGGTATCGACCATCGTGCCGTCGAGATCGACGATGGCGGCGTGAAAGTGGGTCAGCGGCGGCAGGGGGGTGGGATGGGTCATCGTGACTTCCGATGGGGGTAAAGCACGTGCATTGTGCCGAATTGCTCTCGTGGGACTCTCGGTCGGCCAGGCGCTAGCATGCATGCGCCCGAATCATCCTCAGCGCCCAGCACCCCAGGAGATGCCCCGATGACCAGCGATATCGCCCCCACCGATCAGCTTGCGCAGACCACCCCACGCGTGGCGTTGGTCACCGGCGGCGGCACCGGCATCGGCCGCGCGGCGGCGCGTGCGCTGGCCGGAGCCGGCTGGAACGTGGTGCTGGCCGGGCGCCGCCAGGCCACGCTCGAACAGGCGCTCGCCGAACTGGGCCTGGGCCCCGATCGGGGCCTGCCCGTCTCGGCCGACGTGGGCGATCCACGCTCGGTGAAGGGCTTGTTCGAGCGTGTGCGCCAGCATTTTGGCCGGCTCGATCTGCTCTTCAACAACGCCGGCACCGGTGCGCCGCCGGTGCCTCTGGAGGAGATCACCTACGAGCAATGGATGGCGGTGGTGAACGCCAACCTGACCGGCGCTTTCCTGTGCACGCAGGAGGCCTTCAAACTGATGAAAAGCCAAAGCCCGAAAGGCGGGCGCATCATCAACAACGGATCGATATCGGCGCACGCGCCGCGCCCGCTCTCGGCGCCGTACACCGCCACCAAACACGCCATCACCGGCCTCACCAAATCCACCGCGCTCGATGGCCGCGTGCACAACATCGCCTGCGGTCAGATCGACATCGGCAACGCCTCCACCGACATGACCGAACGCATGACCCGCGGCGTGTTGCAGCCCGATGGCGCGATGCGCCCCGAGCCCCGCATGGATGTGGAGCACGTGGGCCGCTCGATCCTGCACATGGCCGAGCTGCCGCTGGAGAGCAACGTGCTCTTCATGACCGTGATGGCCACGCAGATGCCCTACGTGGGCCGCGGCTGAGTGCGCTGGTTCAGAAGCCTCTCGCCGCCGATGACACGGTAGACCAGCGCACCCCCGATCGCGCCGGCGATCGGCGCCACCCAGAACAACCACAACTGGCTCGTCGCCCAGCCGCCCACATACACCGCCACACCGGTACTGCGCGCCGGGTTGACCGAGGTGTTGGTGACCGGGATGCTGATGAGGTGGATCAAGGTGAGGCACAGGCCGATCGCGATCGGCGCCAGGCCGGCCGGTGCGCGAGGATCGGTGGCCCCGAGGATCACGATGAGGAAAAACGCCGTCATCACCACTTCGGTGACGAGCGCCGCAAGCAACGAATAGCCGCCCGGCGAATGCTCGCCGTAGCCGTTGGAGGCCAGGCCCGCGGAGAGATCGAAGCCCGCCTTGCCGCTGGCGATCAGGTAGAGCACGCCGCCGGCGGCGATCGCACCCAGAACCTGCGAGACGATGTACGGCAACAGCCGATCGAGCGGAAATCGACCCCCCGCCCACAAGCCGATCGATACCGCCGGATTGAGGTGGCAACCCGAGATGTGCCCGATCGCGAAGGCCATGGTGAGCACGGTCAACCCGAAAGCCACCGACACACCATGCAGGCCGATGCCCACACCCGGAAACGCCGCCGCCAGCACCGCACTGCCACACCCGCCCAGCACCAGCCAGAACGTACCAATGAACTCCGCGCCCAGTTGTTTCATGAATCCACTCCCGAATGTCGTTTTGAAAACGGCGCGATTCTAGAAGTGGGTTCGGGGCGCTCCGGCCACGCGAAACCATCGTTTACAAGCCGCTGTCGCGGCACCACCAACCGGGTGTGTCGGTTCGCACGTTCGACTGAAAACGCGTGCGCGAATGCGACGGATCGATCGCGTTGCTCGGGTCGGTGCTAGATAGCCAGCGGATCCACATCCACCGCCCATCGCACCACCGCCTTGTGGGCGGCCCGCAAGGCAGGCAATGCGGGCGTCCACACCGCAAGCAGCCGCTGCAATGCGGCGCGGTGGGTGGATTCCACCAGCATCTGGCGCCGCTCGAAACCGGCCACTCGGCCGATGAGTGGCGGCACCGGCGCGTAGAGCGCGATGCCTTCGGACTCTGGCATGGCTTGCGCAGCCTCGCGCGCGGCGGTCAAGAAGGCCTCGGCCGCCGCAGCCTCGCGGGCCTCGGCGCGCAGCAGCGCCAGATGCGAAAACGGCGGCAGGCCGGCATCGCGCCGCTCCTGCAACTGGCTGGTGGCAAAGGCCTCGAAATCGTGCTTTCGCAAGGCGCCGTAGAGCGGGTGTTGCGGATAGCCCGTCTGCAGCCACATTTCGCTGCGGGCAGCGGCCGATGCATCGCGCCCGGCGCGGCCCGCCGCCTGCATCAGCAAGGCAAACAGCCGCTCGGGGGCGCGGAAGTCGCTGGCGAACAAGGCGCCGTCGGGGTTGAGCGCCGCCACCAGCGTCATGCGGCGAAAGTCATGCCCCTTGGTCACCATCTGCGTGCCCACCAGCACATCCACTTCGCCGGCGTGCACCGCCGCCAACTGGGCCTGCAGCGAACCGGCCAGGCGGGTGCTGTCGGCATCGATGCGGGCGATGCGGGCGTTGGGCAGCAACTGCGCCACCTGCTCCTGCAGCTTTTCGGTGCCGCGCCCGATTTCGTGGATGTCGAGATTGCCGCATGCCGGACACGCCCGCGGCACGGCCTCGGTGAAGCCGCAGTGGTGACAGCGCAGCGTGCGGTCGCGCTTGTGAAAGACGCGCCAGGCGCTGCAGTTCGAGCACCCGCTCTTCCAGCCGCAATCGGTGCAATGCAGCACCGGCGCAAAGCCGCGCCGGTTGAGCAGCAGCAGGCTTTGTTCGCCCACCGCGATGCGCTGCTCGATCGCCGCCACCAGCGCCGGCGCAAGGGCTGCGGGGGGTTGCCCTTGGCTGCGCGCTTGTCGCATCGCGGCCGCTTCGCGGCTCATGTCGATCGTGCGCACCGTGGGAAAGCCGGCCGGCGCGGCGCCGGCTTGCGCGCCCTGCCCGCCCACCCGATGCGCCATCGACAGCCGCAGGTAACGCCCTTCGATCGCGCGCTGCCACGATTCCAGCGACGGCGTGGCCGAGCCCAGCACCACCGGCACGCGCTCAAGGTGCGCGCGGTAGATCGCCAGATCGCGCGCGGAGTAGCGCGCGCCTTCTTGCTGCTTGTAAGAAGGATCGTGTTCTTCGTCGACGATCACGATGCCCAGCCTGGGCAGCGGCGCGAACACGGCCAGCCGCGTGCCCAGCACCAGATCGGCCAGCCCGAGTGCGGTGAGCAACCAATTGTTCAGCCGCTGCACCGTGGTGAGGCCGCTGTGCAGCGACACCAGCACGCGCCCCGGAAAGCGCTCGCGCACGCGCGCCTCGAGTTGCGGCGTGAGGTTGATTTCCGGCACCAGCAGCAAAGCCTGACGGCCCGCAGCCAGCGCCTGGGCGGCCAGGCGCAGGTAGACCTCGGTCTTGCCGCTACCGGTCACCCCATGCAGCAACACCGGGCGGTGCGCTGGCACGGCATCGAACACGCTGGTCAGCATGGTCAGCACCGACTCTTGATCCGGTGTGAGCGGTGGCAACTGGATCGGCGCCGACTCGCTTTCGGTGGCCGGAACCACGCGCTTGTGCAACCGGGCGATGCGCTTGGCCAGCGCGGTGTTGTCCAGCTTGCGCAATTCGGGAGGCAATGCCGACAGCGCCACCTCGCCCCGGCTGCGCTGGTAATACCCAGCCGCGAAATCGACCAGCGCCAGCCAAGGCAAGGGCAAGGGTGCCAGCGCCTGCAACACCTGCGTCACCGGCCGCAGTGTGACGGCGGTATCGATCGGTGCTTGCCCGGGCCGGGCCTGCCAGACGATCCCCGGCACCTCGCGTTTGCCCAGCGGCACCCGCACCAGGGTGCCGGGTGGCAGCCAGGTCTCGCAGTGATAGTCGAGTACCGAGCCCACTGACGCGTGCTGCGGCGTCTCGACCGCAACGCTCAATGTGGGCACGGCAAGCGCTCGACCGGGTTC
>JANMAS010000431.1:0-9296 GCA_031359975.1 Burkholderiales bacterium | reverse complement strand
CCTTTGCCCTTGGTCAGCAGGCGATCCCACTTTTTCTCGTTGGTCAGACGCTGGAACAGTTCGCCCTTTTGCTGGCAACCGTAAGTCCAGAGCGACAAATACCAGGCCCACGGATCGCGTATCGAGCCGACAAATTGCTTGCCACTGGCCAGCAACTCGGGTGACGGCGTGTTGTGCTTGCCGTCGTTCTCGCCGCCCACAAGCTCACGCAGCAATTTCTTGATGTGCGTGGACCCCGTTTTTTGAAGCTCGATGAAGACGAGCTTGTCTGAAATCAACATTCACCTACCCCAGGAAACATAAGCAGAAGATTGTCGCGCCCCGCGTTGGCACCCACTTGACGCGGAATACCGGGCCCGATGATGACCGCGTACTGTACTTCACGGTGACTCGGCAGAGCATGCAGCAGTTGTCGTGCCAGCCCGCGTGGTGCCGATGGCATCATCCCGGTGATCGACGCGTCGGGCGCGCTCGATTTTTGCGAGCAGCACGCCGCACCTCAGCAGCGAAAGGACGTTCATGAAGGATTTTTCGGGCCGCATTGCGGTGATCACTGGCGCCGCCTCGGGGTTTGGCCTGGAGGTGTGCCGAATCGCGGCGCAAAAAGGCATGAAAGTCGTCATGGCCGACGTTCTGGCCGAACCCCTGCGGATCGCGGCGGAGGAAATCAGCTCCCTGGGTGCCGAGGTGATGACGTTTCAGTTGGATGTGTCCAAGGCCGCTGAAGTGGACGCATTGGGGGCTGCGACAAAGGCGCGCTTTGGTGCGCCGCATTTCGTGTTCAACAACGCCGGCGTGGGAGCGGGCGGTCTGGTGTGGGAGCACACTGTGCAGGATTGGGAGTGGCTGGTGGGCGTGAACCTGATGGGGGTCGCCCACGGCGTGCGGGTGTTCACTCCCATGATGCTGGATGCTGCTGCAACCGATCCGTCGTTCGAGGGGCATATCGTGAACACCGCGTCGATGGCCGGGCTGGTCACCGCACCGATGCAGGGCGCTTATTGCGTCACCAAGCATGCCGCCGTGGCCTTGTCGGAAACGCTGTATCAGGATCTCGCCCTGGTGACCGATCGCATCCATTGCTCGGTGCTGTGCCCATACTTCGTTCCTACCGGGATCCACACCAGCCAGCGATATCGCCCGGCCGATCTGAGCGATGACGCCACGCCCACGCGCAGCCAGGACATCGCCCAGACGGCCGGCGTCAAAGCCGTCAACGGCGGCCGGGTGAGCGCGGCCACGGTCGCCGGGTTCATCTTCGAGGCGATGCGTGACCGGCGCTTCTATATCTACAGCCATCCCAAGATCATGGGAGTGGTTCGCCGCCGAATGGAAGAAATAATTCATGGAGAGAACCCCGGTGATCCTTTTCGTCTACGGCCTTCCATGGGCGTGGAATTGCGCGCCGCGCTGAACTCGCCGGACGAGCGTTGAATTGAGCACGCGCACGACTGCGCACTGTGTCACGGCAGCGACGCCAACGTGCGGCGCCACACGCCCGAAGCCTTTTGGAAGCGAAAAGCTGCGTGCTAGCATGCGAGTTGCTTTACCCCTGCCGAACAAGTCATCCTTGTCGCCGGCGGGCTCCATGAGCCCCCCTGTTCAAAACACCCTTTGACCAAAAGACCATGCTGCATCTGAAGCCCATCGACCCTGCCGACGCCCCTCAAGTACCCAAAAAGAACACCGACGTTGCTCGTGAAGTCGAAAAGGTTCATACCCTGACCGACGCCTTCAATATTCCGCCTGACGCGATCACGCCGATGCGGGTTCAAACGGGCTTCTTCACAGTCAATGTGTCGATCAACACCCGACACCCGGCCGATCGCCTGATCATCACGATGCATGGTGCGCGTGGTAGCCACAAGAGCGACAAAGAGGGCCGGCGCCCGATGTACGACCGCAAGGATTGGGATGCCCTGTTCCAGGCACCCATCCTCGCCATTTCGGACCCTGTGTCCGAACTCGATTGGGATTCGCACCTGCCACGCGCCAGCATGTACACCGGCACGATGGCCAACGACCTGGTGCCTGAACTGCACGCGCTGATCAACAAGTTTTGCGATGAGTTGGGCATTTCGCGTGATCGCGTCGTTTTCTACGGATCTTCGGCCGGCGGCACGTCGAGCATTCTGGTGGCGTCGCGTCGCCCCAACACCACCGGTGTGGTCGCTGTGGTGCCGTTCCTTCGGCCCGACAAATACCGCGAGGAAGTGGTTGCCGTGACCGCCCGAATGGGCGGGGGCACCCTGGCCGACTACGAGCGCATCCTGGAAGAGCAGCCGGTGCGGTACCACCCGCTCACCGCCATCAAAGAAGGCATTGCCGCAGGCAATGATCTTCGCGTGGTGGTGGCGCAGAACACCCGCGACAAGGTGACCATCAACAAGCACTTCCCCGGACTGTGGCGTCGGTTCGACATCAATCCGGATGGCGGCTATTCACCGGATGGCCGCATCATGGCGGTGCTGTACGACTCGCCCGAGACCGGTCACGGCCATGAGCCACCGGAAATCGGAGCGCCCCTGATGACGATGGCTCTCGAATTTTTCGACAAGGGTGGCGCGGGTGAAGGCGGCTCGGGCAAGCCCAAGCGCGGGCCGAAGACGCCCGAGTGATCGAGCCAGGTCCCCCGCCGGCTTTGAAAGAAGTCGGCAGGCGGTAAAAAGGGCACCCTCGGGTGCCCTTTTTTGGTGCAGACAGGGCGGCGCCTCGCGCCCGTTGAATTCAGCGATGCAGCACGAGACTCACGTTGGCGCCGCCAAAGGCAAAGGTGTTCGACATGACCGCATCGAGTTTCACGCCGCTGCGCGACTGATTGGCCACGTAGTCGAGATCACATAAGGGATCCGGATCGTGGAGGTTGGCGGTTGGCGCGATGATGCCGTCGGTCAGGGCGATCAGTGCGGCGACCAGTTCGATCGCCCCGGAAGCGCCCAGCAAGTGGCCGTGAATCGACTTGGTCGAGCTGACCGGCACCAGATCGGCGCGCGCACCGAATACGTCGCGGATGGATTGGGTTTCGATCACATCGCCAGCCGGAGTGGCCGTGCCGTGCGCATTGATGTAGCCGATGTCGTTGATCGACATGCCGGCATCCGCGAGGCAGGCACGGATCGCCAATGATTGCCCGCGCGCATCGGGTGCGGTGATGTGGGTTGCATCCGCCGATGTGCCGTAGCCGGCGAGGGTGGCGTAGATCTTGGCACCACGCGCCTTGGCGTGTTCTTCGGCCTCCAGCACATAGAGTGCCGAGCCTTCGCCCATCACGATGCCGGTGCGGTTCTTGGCGAATGGCCGGCACGCCGTTTCAGGGCGCAGGGGGTCGGGATTGGCCATCACCCGGATGGCCTCCCACGCGCGCAGGTGCGATTCGCCGGTTGACGATTCGGTACCGCCGGCGACCACCGCATCCAGATACCCGTGGCGGATGGCGCGCATGGCCTGCCCGATGGCATGCGAAGCCGACGAACACGCGGTGGAAATGTTCAGGCACTCACCTCGCAACTGGTGCCGCATCGACACGTGGCTGGACGCCGCATTCGGCAGCGTCTTGAGCAACCCCATCGCACTCAGCGTGTCGCGCGAGAAGAGTTGCTGGTGCGCTTCGTACATCGTGATCGTCGGGCCGGCGCCGTTGCCGATGAACACGCCGATTCGTTCTTCGTCAAACGTGCCCGGAGCCAACCCGGCGTCTGCCATCGCGCGGTCGCTCGCCCGAATCGCCAGCAGGCTGAAACGGTCCAGCATGCGTTGCAAGGCCAACGGCATGCCGATGGTCAAATCTTCGTCGACCAAAGCGGCGACGCGATCCTTGCCGCCACCAGGACGCTTCAGCGGTCTGACGACCGACTGGCCCTTGAGCAAGGTGGCACGAGCTTCGTCGAGAGTTGACCCGATCGGCGTAGCGAGACCGACTCCGGTGATGACGACCTTACGCACTCTTCTTGGCAACCAGCCCGCTGATCAGCGCTTCAAAGTCGTTCATTGACATATCGAAATTGAAGTCGCCCGCGACATCGATCTTGATGCCGAAATACTCTTCGATCTCGTCAACGATGCCGAGCATGGTGATTGAATCGACTTCGACCTGTGACAAGGATTCGGCCTGGGCAACCACCTCGGTCTTGACGCCGGCGAATTCGGCGATGATTTCATTAAGTTTCTCGCGCACGGATGACATATTGACCTCGGGCAAGGTGGCAAAAGATAGAGGCACGCATCATTCAGGTGCGCGGATGATCAGACACATGGATAGCTGCGCTCGGCAGACCACACGCCGGAATGATACCGGCCACGCGCGTCGGCCAAGCATGCATTTGCCACGCCAGCCGCGCGAGCGTGATCACTGGCCGAAGCGTTTGTAGCCGAAACTTTCGAAATCGACCTTGTAGCTTTCGTAGATGCGGGCTTCCACTTCGGCATCCTGGCTCAGGAGCTGGTTGAGGGCGTCATCGTCACTCGCGCTCTTGTTTTTCTTCGGCGCTTCCGACGCGACGGCGTCGGTCGGGGCGATCGAGGGCAGGCGCTCGAGTACCGCGCGCAAGTCGTCGTCGAGCGACTCAACCCGTCCAACGATGTCGACCAGCATTTTCCCGTCGTCATCTTGCAACCAGGCGGCCTGGGGCCACAGGATGCGGCTCTTTTTTTGCTTACGAAACTGAGGCGACAGAACGAAGGTACGGAAATCAGGCATCTTGTCCATGAATGCCAGCGGATCCATGTCCTTGTTGCCACGCCACCGTTTCATGAAGTGGAACATGCTTTGCGCGCGTGCATAGGGATCGCGCACAAAGCCGAACTTGAGAAAGCTTCCCCAATCGGCATCGCCCACCACACTGAGGATCTCTTTCGCTGTGGCATGCTTTGTAAGACCAAACCGCCGCTTGAACTGTGTTTGCAGGGCTTCGCCGAGCAGGGTTCCACCGACCTCCAGGTCGCGATAGCTGCTGTACTGACTGAACAACTCCGTAACAGACGTCCCGGCCGCTTTGGGAACATGCACGAATATGAAATGATGGCTATGGTTGACGATCACTGTGACTGTGCTCCGACACTTGATGACACATAATAGCTGGACAACTTCTCTCGACTCCCGCGCCCGAAATGATCATCTCGCTCAATCGCCGATACGTGTTCGTGCACATTCACAAGTGCGCTGGCACGAGCATCGAAATCGCCTTGGCGAAATCGCTTCGGCACAATGATCTCGTCTTCGGTTCGACCAAGAGCGGCGAGAAGCATCAGGATTTTTTCCGCCGCGCGATCGGCTTGAACAAGCACAGCACGGCCATCGAGGCCAGGCAGTTCCTTGGCGATGAGTATTGGGATCGGAGCTTCAAGTTTGCATTTGTGCGGCATCCGATCGATCGCCTGCGGTCGTTGTTCCATTACGCGCACAAGCTCGCCGAAGGCACACCGATGACCGAAGAAGAGGAACATGTGTTCCGCAACGAAGGCCGGCTGCCCGATCGCACACCGTATCGGTACAAGGCCGTCAAGGCGGCGATGAAGTCGAGTTCGTTCAGCGAGTTTGCGCTGCATCCGCTCACCTGGCAGGATTCTGGCGCACACCCCCAATGGGAAAGCGTGTGCGATGAGTCGGGCAAGTTGATTGTCGATTTCATCGGCAAGGTAGAAAGCATCGAGCAAGACTGGATCACGTTGCTTCAGCGCCTCGAGGTGGACGCGCCACTGGATGTGAAGAACTCAAGCGGCGGTCGCAACCCTGAACAGCTGAATGCCGACGCGCTTGAGATGGTGGCAAAAAAGTACGAGCGAGACTTCCAGCTGTTCGACTATCGTCCAGCAAACGCCGTGCCGGCTTGATTCGGTTCTCCGGCCCGCCATGCCAGATCGAGGCGCTCCCGGGCCGACATCGGCGACAAGTTCGTCCCGTGGCTGACAGCGATCACCAGTTGCCGTCGTAGCCCAGGCGCGAGAGCGCATCGGGGAATTCCGTCAAGAACGCCGCCTTCAACTCGGGTGTGAAGGTGGCTTTCCATTGACGGCTCTCGCCCGAACGCACGTGGTCTGCACCACCGCCACCTGTGGCGGCACCGAATAGCGAATTGGTCTTGACGATCTCCAGCACGCTGTGCAGATCCTCTCCCTTGAAGCCGAGGAACTGCATCATCGGCTTGAACCGCGCGTACTCGCGGTCGTCGATGAGATCCTCATACTTGGCTTCGAAGACATCGGCGTTGTCGTAGTCCCAGGCCTGCATCTCGTTGACCGTCTTGCCGCCGGCGTTTTTCATCTCGAACACCAGCTTGTCGTGATCACTGCCCAAGGCGCTGATGGCTTCGCGATATGACTTGCCGCCGTAGGAGGCCTTTGCCTTGTTGGCCCACTTTTCGGTCGTCTTCGTGTGATAGAAGCAACCCGAAATGATCACGTCACGCGGATCCCGGATGATGTGAATCGCGCGCAGCGGCCTGCCTTGTTTCGCGGCCAACTTGCGAAGTGCGGCGAAGTCGACCTTGCTGTGATCCTGCAGGAAGATGTCCGCGTCGTCGGGTAGTGCGCTTTGCAAACCGCCGTGCAGCTTCAGTTTGTATTGGCGCTTGATCGCGCGAAAGATGCCGGCCATCCAGACCGTACCGGTCTTGTGGTGCGTGCAGACAACGATCAGTGGAAGCTTCATCGGTGTGTCGAATGTGAGAAGTTGGTGAGGCGCGTGATCGCAGGCTCGGTCGCCTTCAAACGCGGGTTCGCAGCCAGGCGGCAAAGCGCCCGAGCTGCTGGTCGTATTCGGTGTCAAGCGCCGCGCGCGTGCTTTGTGCCTGCGCGCTCAGCTCGGTGACGCTGTCGCGCCAGGTGGGCGCGGCAAAGCGCGCCATCATGTCGGCCGCCATATCCTTGTTGCTGTCGTAAATCGGCATCGTCCAGAGGTGGCTCACCCCTTCGGCGCCCGATCGGGTGGACAGCACCGGCTTGGCGTAGCACAAAGGCTCCACCGTCTTGATCTTCAGGCCCGTGCCGCCGACCATCGGATTCAAGGCGACGTCGATGGAGTCGTAGAAGCCGTGCAGTTGCTGGATGAAGCCGAGTTTGACGACGCCCTGCGTGTCGCGCACATGGCGGGTGACGCCACCGGCCACCACGATGGGATGCGGAAACGAATTGCCGTTGGTGTTGAGCTTCATCAGCAGGTCGTTGATGCTGAGAATGTTCCAGTCGTTGCCACTGCCGAGATAGCCGAAGGTCAGCGGGCGATCGGGCCTTGGTGCATCGAAGCGGCGCACCAAGGGCTCCACATAGGGCAGGTACAGGATGTTGCCGTGGCCGCGCGATGCAAATCCGGCCGCTTCTTCCTTCTGGATGGCGAGCGCGGCATCGGCACGCCGCAGCGCTGTGTCTTCGTCCGCGTAGCTGGTGCTGAACCACTGCGGCAGCATGTTGGCGGCGAGGTACTTCTCGCGGCGCTCGGCGAATGCGTCGTGCGTATCGAGCACCTTCACCACATCGGATCCGAATTGGTCGAGTACGGGCGAATACCAGATGTAGTTGGCGTGCACGACGCGGTAGCCGCGCAGGCGATGCATTTCCTTTGCCGCGGCCCCGAGCGCGGCGTCATACCAATCGTCGATATGGCAAACGTGGCCCGGATGGATCGTCTTTGGCGCGGTCGAGCGCACCACGGTGACGCGTGAGAAGGTCTTGCGCAGCGAATGCGACAGCGCCGCGTCGAAACCTTCTTCGTTGTGATACAGCAGATCGAGCTCGAAGCCCTGCCGCTGGTAAAAACCCACCAGTTGCATGATGCGGCGGGAGTTGCCCTGGTTGGCGGGCACCAGTCGGTTGAAGCAGACAACGAGGCAACGCGGCTTCATCCGCCCACCTCCAGCGAGGCGCTCAACGCGCCGATGTCGCAAAAACCATCGTTCGGTACAGCGCCGCGCGGCAATTCAAGATGCACCAGCGCATCGCGCCACGCGGGAATGTCGGGCTGGTTGATCGCCAACACGGCGCCATGCTCGGTGTAATCCACCCGAGCGGGTCGCAGCACGTCATGTTCCACGGAGATGACCAGATCGTCGATCCGGTCGCGCACATTGCGAAGCAGCAGCAGCAGGGTGCAACGGTCGGTCCAGGGAACGATCAGCGAGCCCAGGCCGCGTGTGCTGAACAACGCACGCCCCTCTTGCAGCAGGTTGTGCGTGAGCCATTCGTTGCCAGCGGCGATCCATCGCACGGGTTCGGCGATCAGTCGCAGGCGGGGTTGACCGGACGACGTGTCGATCGAGAGCCGTTGCGGGTGGGCTCGTGCCAGCACGTCCGCATGACGCAACGCCGCCTCCGGCACCAGATTGCGCGGGCCGCCGAGTGCTTCGACGGCATCGTCGCTCACCAGCATCCGGGTGGCGCCGAATTCGATCAAGGTCACGCTGCTGCTGCGCATCAGTTTGGACGCATGAGCCCAACCGCCCGCCCGCCTCTCGCCGTAGAGGATCCACATCTGCTTGCCAGGCCTGACCGCCGGCAGCCGCTCGGCCACCTTGATATCGCCGGGCACGCACATCACCACCAGGCCGGCACGCTCGATGAGGGATTTGGCGGCCTCCGGCTCGGTGATCGCACTGATGCGTTCCTTCACCGATGGCAACCCACCCGGCACCGGGCGGAAATCGGTGAACTTCGGCGTGCGCAGGTTCACATAGGCGGTGGTGCAGGATCCTTCAAGCAGGCCCATCACACGGATCGACTCATGCACGACGGTGACCAGCTTGAGCTTGGCCTGCGCCGCCAGGGTGGCGGCCAGAACGTCGATCAGCAGTTCGGCGCTGGGCTTCATGCGCTGCATTCCGGCGATCGACGAATGACTTCACCGATGCGCTTGTAAAGGGCCTGGGGCGTGAGTGCGTTGGCGCGTACGGCTTCGGCGGCACGTATGCGCGGCTTGGTCTGAGCATCGGCGCGCCCGCGCCAGATCTCTCGGGTGACTTGTTCGAGCGCCTCGGTGGCGCCGGTGCCCACGCTGATCGTGCGGATCAGCGACGATTCGAACTCTGGATACGAGCCGATATCGACGGTCACGACATTGGCGCCGCCCATGACGGCACGCGGCAGGATGCCCGAGGTTTCGCCGTAAGTTGGATATCGCAGCACAAAGCTGATGTCGGCGCGGGCCAGCAGGATGTCGAGTTCGTCGCTGGACAGGTAGCCGGTCACCACCGGGCCATCACCCTCAGGCCACAGCCGCGCGATCTTGGCCGAGATCGGGTATTCATCGGGCCGCTCTTCACCGGCATAGACCAGTTTCAAGCCCGGAATCTCGTCGCACAAACGGCGGT
>JANMAS010000426.1:0-4209 GCA_031359975.1 Burkholderiales bacterium | reverse complement strand
CGGCGGCTGCGCAGCCGCCGAGCTCAGAAGATCGCGTCGCGATCGATGCCGTGTCGCGCCATCTGCCGGCGCAGCTTGGCCAGCGCCTCCTGCTGGATCTGGCGGATGCGCTCGCGGGTGAGGCCCAGCTGGCTGGCCAGCGTATCGAGCGTGAGCGGCTCGCGCTCGTGCAGGCCATAACGGCCCTCGAGCACCTGGCGCTCGCGATCATTGAGCTCGGCCAGCTCGTGATCGAGCAGGATCTCGACCTCGTGGCTCAGGGTCTGGCTGGCGGGATCGATGGCCTGGTCGTCGGCCACGGTATCGATCAACGAGGCGCCGTCGTCGTGCTCCAGCGGGGCGTCGAGCGATGTGGGGGGTTCGGCCAGACGCAGCAGCGACACCACCTCCTGCACCGGGCGCTCCAGGGCCGCCGCCAGTTCGTCCACACCCACCTTCACCGGCTCGTGCCCATCGGCCCTGGCTTGCGCCTCCAGCTTGCGGCGCATGCGCAGCACCTGCCCCAGCTCACGCACCACATGCACCGGCAGGCGCACGAGTCGAGCCTGGCTGCTGATCGAGCTTTCCACCGATTGCCGTATCCACCACGAGGCATAGGTGGAAAAGCGGAATCCACGTTCGGGCTCGAACTTGGCGATGGCGTGCATCAGCCCGAGGTTGCCTTCTTCGATCAGGTCGGACAGCGGCACACCGCGGCCCGCATAGGCCTTGGCAATGCTCACCACCAGCCGCAGATTGCGCTCGATCATCGCCTGCCGGGCCGGAAAGTCGCCCGCCCGAGCGCGCGTGGCCGTATCGAACTCTTCCTGCGGGCTCAGCAGCGGCGCGCGGCGGATATCGCGCAGGTAGGCCTGCAGCGCATTGCCGGCGTCGCCGTTGAGTTCGGTCAGTGTGGGTGCGGGAGCGTCATCGTCGAGACGCTGCAGCGCGGGATCGACTGGCTCCGAGGGTGGGCCGTCTCGCGCGACGGCGGGCAACAGCCCAGCCATCGATCGAGGCATGGGGCCTGGCTGAATCCGTTCCGCTTGTTGCCGCTGGATCATGCCGCCTCCCCATGTGCCGGGTTGTCAGGTGCTTGCCGCTAACGCGCCGGCAGCAACTTGGCTGGATCGACAGGCTTGCCCTGCCGACGGATCTCGAAGTGCAGTTGCACCCGATCCGCATCGCTGGAGCCCATCTCGGCGATCTTCTGGCCACGACGCACGGCTTGGTCTTCCTTGACCAGGAGCACGCTGTTGTGGGCGTAAGCGCTGAGGTAGGTGTTGTTGTGTTTCACGATGACCAGATTGCCGTAACCGCGTAAACCGGAGCCGGCGTAAACAACCCGCCCGTCTGCCGCAGCGTATACGGGATCGCCCAGTTTGCCGGCAATGGCCATGCCCTTGGTACGGTTCTCGTCGAAAGCGGTGGCTACGGTGCCATTGGCCGGCCACAGCCACGGCACGTCGTCGTCGGGCTCCTTGGCCGCCGCCACGGGTGCCGACGGCGGCGGCACCACCACGGCCGGCGAGACGCCCGCCGAGGCGGCCCCGCTCGCGGCGCTGGCGGCCGCCTTCGGGTCGAGCGGGCGCGCATCGACGCGCGCGGGCACCACGGGCTTGGCCGCCACGAGCGACGCATCGGCACCGGGCGGCACCACACGAAGCACCTGCCCGACCTCGATGATGTTGACGTTTTCGAGGTTGTTCCAGCGCGCGATATCTCGCCAGCCCTGCCCGGCTTCGAGGCCGATGCGCATCAGCGTGTCGCCGGGTTTGACGGTGTAGTAACCGGGCTTGCCGGCGTTCTCGGCACCGGGCAGCGGCTTGGCCACCGCGTCGGCCTGAGTGGGCACCGGCGCGGGGGGCTGGGGCACCGCTTTCGCCGCGGCATTGCGGTCTTCGACGGGCGCCGGGCCGTGTGTGGAGGCGCATCCCGCGAGCATCAGCATGCCGGCGCAGGACACAAAGGCCAGATTGGCGACGATACGGTACACAGGCATCGGAAACGCTCTTCCTGATGAGCTAACTGACGCCCGATTCTAAGGGGACGAAATTCACCGCATCCCCGGCCTCGCGGCGCCATCCCACCTCGGTGCGATCGACGATCACCAGCACCTGGCCGCCCGTCGGCCCGCGCATGGGCGCCACCAGGCGTCCGCCGATCGCCATCTGCGACAACCAGGCCTGCGGAATGTCGTCGCCACCCGCCGCCGAGATGATGCTGTCGTACGGCGCGTTGGGCGGATGGCCGATGCGGCCATCGCCGTGGATCAGGCGCACGTTGCTCACCGCCACCCGATCCAGATGCTCGCGCGCACGCTCGTGCAGCGGCTTCAGGCGCTCGATCGAAAAAACCTGGCTCGCCAGGCGCGACAGCACCGCCGCCTGGTAGCCGCAGCCGGAGCCGATCTCGAGCACCCGGCCGAGGCTTCCGCGGCGGCGCGCCGAATCGCCATCCACCAGCGATTCGATCATCCGCGCCACCACCGAGGGTTTGGAGATGGTTTGCTGCAGGCCGATCGGCAGGCTGGTGTCTTCATAGGCCTGATTGGCCAGCGCACTGTCGACGAACACATGGCGTGGCACATCGAGCATGGCCTGGGCCACACGCTCCGAGCGCAGGCCACGTTGGCGCAGGCCGTCCACCATGCGCCGGCGCACCGCATCCGAATCCAGCCCCAGCCCGGCCGGCGAGGGGCGCGTGCCCAGGTTACGGGCAGCTTCGTCCACAGGCCGTTGCGGGCGCAAGGTGGGGCTGGGGCGCGGCGGGCGCTGCGCAGCATCCGCCCGCGGATCGGCCGCCGAAGAAGGCATCCTGGCCGGAAACCCCGCCGGGCGGCGCCCGCCGGGCTTGTTCATCCTTGCACGCGATCGCGCCAGTCCGGCGCGGCCGCGTGGTCGGTCAGGTCAACCTGCAGCGGCGTGATCGACACGGCGCCGTGCGCCACCGCATGGAAATCGGTACCGTCGGCGGCGTCGCGCGCATCGCCGGCCGGACCGATCCAGTAGATGCGTTCGCCGCGCGGGTTGGTCTGCCGGATCATCGGCTCGCTGGCATGACGGCGGCCCAGCCGCGTGACTCGCATCGGCAGGCTGTCGGCGTCCGGGCGATTGGGGATGTTGACGTTCAGCAGCCAGGGCCCGGTGGCCGGCGGATTGGCCAGCACCCGATCGATCACCCGGCGCGCCGCACGCGCCGCCGCGTCGAGATCGCCCCAGCCACGCTCGCCCTGCGAAAAGGCAATCGCGGGCACACCGAACAGGAAACCCTCCATCGCGGCCGCCACCGTACCGGAGTAGAGCGTGTCATCACCCATGTTGGCGCCGTTGTTGATGCCACTGACCACCAGATCGGGCCGATGATCGAACAGGCCGGTCATGGCCAGGTGCACACAATCCGAGGGCGTGCCGTTGACCACCTTGAAACCGTTGTGCGATTCGAAAACCGACAGCGGCCGCGACAGCGTGAGCGCATTCGAGGTGCCGCTGGCGTTTTGCTCCGGCGCCACCACATCGATGATGCCCAGGCCCTCGCAGGCCTTGACCAGCGCGGCAATGCCGGGCGCGAGATAACCGTCGTCGTTGGCGATGAGGATACGCATCGGGGCATTGTAGGGAGCGGTCGTCGGCGTTCGAGCCCGGCGCCAAGGTGTTTGTCAATCCCCGCATCGGTGCACGATCCATGCCTCGGCCCTGCTACGATGGAATCGCCTCACGAAAGCCTGCCATGACCGTCAAGGTTCTCATCCTCGAAGACAACCCGGTGGCGCGCAGCTTTCTCACGCGCGTGGTGCGCGAAAGCTTCAGCGACGCCCTGGTGATCCGCGAAGCCGGTTCGCTGGCGATCGCGCGACGCGAAATCGCCGCCGCCAAGGCGGATGCACCCCCGGATACCGACGACGGGCCGTTCAGCCTGTTGCTGGTCGACCTGGAATTGCCCGATGGCAGCGGCACCGAGTTGCTGTCGGAACTGGGCGCCTACCCGGCCACCAAGGTCGTCACCACGCTGTATTCCGACGACGAACATCTGTTTCCCGCCCTGCAGTGCGGCGCCGACGGCTATCTGCTGAAAGAAGACCGCTTCGAAGTGCTGGTGGAGGAGCTGCAGAAGATCGTACGCGGTCAGCCGCCGCTGTCGCCAGCGATCGCGCGGCGCGTGGTGAAGCACTTTCGGCGCGGCGACTCGGGCTCGATGCCGCTGGACAGTGCGATCGCGTCCGGCGACTTC
>JANMAS010000581.1:0-3875 GCA_031359975.1 Burkholderiales bacterium | reverse complement strand
CAGCGCTACTGGGTCAGCACATCGGCGCCGGGCGGCGGCGTGAAGAGAAAGGTCGACGCGGGCAACTCGATGCCCTGCGCCACGCCACTGAACAGCATCACCGAATGCTGGCCGAAACTGTCGACGAGATCGAGCGCGGCCAGCTCTTTGCCGCGAAAGCCGATGCGCAACGATTGAAACGGCCCATCCTTGGCCTTGGGCAGCGCCTGCGCCCAATCGACGCCCTCTTTCGAGGGCTGGGCCGACAAGGTGAAATCACGATCCAGCGAGCCGCCCGACAGCAAGGCCGCCGGCGATGCGCCGAGCGCGCCGTCCAGCGGCCGCGCGGTCACCTGGTTCAGGTCGACATCATGAATCCACACCTTCTGGCCATCCGCCACGATGGTCTGGGCGAAGGGCTTGTCGTAGACGAAGCGGAAACGATTCGGCCGCGAAAACGCGAAGGTGCCGGAGGATGTCTTTTTCTTCGCGCCATCGGGCGAGGTGACGGTCTGCGTGAACGTGGCGCGGCCGGTTTTCACGTCGCGCACAAACTCGCGCAGCGTATCGACGGCATCGGCATGCGCCACTGTGCACAGGGCGAGCAATGCGGTGGCGATGAATGAGCGGAGCGTTGTGAACATGGGCACCTTGCCGATAAGGGGATGAACAATCAACGCAGCCGGCGGTGAGCTTGCCGACACAGCCGGCCTCACCACGGACCACTCACTCGTCGCGCTTGGGTACGAGGATGTCGCGGTTGCCATTGGTCGCCATGCTCGATACCACCCCCGACTTCTCCATCTGCTCCAGCAGCCGCGCCGCGCGGTTGTAGCCGATACGCAGGTGGCGCTGCACGAGCGAGATCGACGCGCGCCGATGTTGCAGCACGATGCCAACGGCCTGGTCGTACATCGGATCGGCTTCGGCGTCCGCACCGCCCGGCCCGCCGATGTCGCCATCGCCGTCACCTTCGAGCACGCCGCCTTCGAGCAGGCCTTCGATGTAGTTGGGTGCGCCTTGCGACTTGAGGTAACTGACGACGCGGTGCACCTCGTCGTCGCTCACGAAAGCGCCGTGGATGCGCACCGGCAAGCCGGTACCTGGTGCGAGGTAGAGCATGTCGCCCTGGCCGAGCAGCGCTTCGGCGCCCATCTGGTCGAGGATGGTGCGGCTATCGATCTTGCTGGACACCTGGAACGACATGCGGGTGGGGATGTTGGCCTTGATGAGGCCGGTGATCACGTCGACGCTCGGGCGCTGGGTGGCGAGCACCAGGTGGATGCCGGCGGCACGGGCCTTCTGCGCAAGGCGGGCGATCAGCTCCTCGATCTTCTTGCCCACCACCATCATCAGGTCGGCCAGCTCGTCGATCACCACCACCACGAAGGGCAGGCGCTCCAGCGGCTCGGGCGAGTCCGGCGTGAGGCTGAACGGGTTGGCGATCTTCTCGCCGCGTTCGGCCGCTTCGAGGATCTTCTTGTTGTAGCCGGACAGGTTGCGCACACCCATCTTGCTGAGCAGCTTGTAGCGCCGCTCCATCTCGCCCACACACCAGTTCAGCGCATGGCCCGCGTGTTTCATGTCGGTGACCACCGGGCACAGCAGGTGCGGAATGCCTTCGTAGACGCTCATTTCGAGCATCTTCGGGTCGATCAGGATCAGGCGCACATCGCGGGCCTCGGCCTTGTAGACGAGGCTGAGGATCATTGCGTTGATGCCCACCGATTTGCCGGCGCCAGTGGTACCGGCCACGAGCAGGTGCGGCATGCGCGCCAGATCGGCCACCACCGGCGCGCCGACGATGTCCTTGCCCAGTGCGATGGTCAGCGGTGAGGGCGCATCGGCATAGATCTGCGAACCGAGGATCTCCGCCAGCCGGATCATCTGGCGGCGGGCATTGGGCAATTCCAGTGCCATCGTCGTGCGGCCGGGAATCGTCTCCACCACCCGCACGCTGATCAGGCTCAACGAGCGCGCCAGATCCTTGGCGAGATTGACGATCTGCGAGCCCTTCACACCGGTGGCGGGCTCGATCTCGTAGCGCGTGATCACCGGGCCCGGCGATGCGGTAACCACCCGCACCTCGACGCCGAAATCGGCGAGCTTCTTCTCGATGAGGCGGCTGGTCATCTCCAGCGATTCGGGCGTCACCGATTCGGTACGCGGCGGCGAGGCGTCGAGCAAGTCCACCTGCGGCAGCTTCGAATCGGCCAGTTCGGCAAACAGCGGCTTCTGGCGCTCTCGGATCACGCGGGTGGATTTGGGCACTTCCAGCACAGTGGGCTCGATCACCACCGGCGCATGCGGCTCCACGGCTTCCACCACGCGCGCCACTTCAACCACCTTCTCGCGCTCGCGCAGGGCCTCTTCACCCAGGCGCACATCCTCGGCCAGCGCACGGCGATCCTGCACGCGCAGGCGCGTTGAATCCCACACGCGCCCAATCGACTCCGCCACATTGGCCCACGAAAAGCGCAATGCCATCGACAGCCCGGCCACGAGGCCGGTGATGCACAGCACCCCGGCGCCCAGGAAGCCCAGGCTGTGCATGGCCAACGGCCCGAGCAAGACGCCGATCACGCCGCCCGAGTGCCCCGGCAGGGCGTCTTCGAACTGATACAGACGCGTCCACTCCAGCGCCACGCTGGACAGCATCAGCAGCGCCACACCCAACCAGAAACGCCAGGGCGCCCATCGCGACGGCGTTTCGGCCTGGCCGCGCAACTGCCGCGCCAGCGCCGACAGCCACACCCGCGCGCCGATCACGATCAGCCACCAGGCCGAGAAGCCAAATAGGAACAAGGCGATATCGGCCGCCCACGCGCCGGGCAGGCCAAGCACGTTACGCACCGGCGATGCATCGCCGGATGTGGTGAAGCCGGGGTCGGTGATCTGGTGGCTGAGCATCGCCAGCAACGCAGCGAGCCACAGCACACCGCCCAGCAGCAGCCGAAAACGATGCCCCCAGCCGATGGGGAGCTCCGGCGCGCTCGCCGGTACGGGATCGAAACTGCGGGTCAGCATCGGGGGTGCGACGAGTGGCTCAGGTCACTCCGCCGGCAGCTTTTCCTTGATGAGCACAAAGCCGTTGTCCTGCGTTTCGATCACGCCGCGCTCTTCGAGATCCTTCATCACGCGGCTGACCATTTCACGCGAAGCGCCCACCACCTTGGCCATGTCCTGGCGCGAGACCTTGCTGCGCACCATGCGCACACCATCCACCTCTTCGGCCATGTCGAGCAAGGTGCGAGCCACGCGCCCGTACACATCGAGCAGCGCCAGCGATTCGATCTGCCGATCAGCGCTGCGCAGCCGATACACCAGGCCGCGCATGATGGCGTAGGAGAGGCTGGAGTTTTCCGGCAGGCAGCGCGCAAATTCGGCGCGGCCGAGGATCAGCATGTCGGTCTGCACTTCGCAGCGCACCGTGGCCGAATGCGGCTGGTTGTCGATCAGGCTCATCCTCGGCCGCGCCGAATTTGCGCGCTGCCTGCCGGAAAACTCCAGCCTCTCCTACGCCATCATGCGCGGCCTGGTGCAACGCCTGCGCAGCGCCGACCGGCAGATCGAATCGCTCGCGCTGCTCGACGTCTACGGCCGCGTCGCGCGCACGCTGCTCGACATGTGCGAGATGGAAAACGGCGTCAAGACGATCCGCAACAAGGTCTCGCGCCAGGACCTGGCCAAGGTCGTCGGTGCCTCGCGCGAGATGGTCAGCCGCGTGATGAAAGACCTGGAAGAGCGCGGCATGATCGAGACCCAGGAAAACGGCTCCGTCATCATCAAGGAACAATTGACGCAGACCTGATCGGCCACAATCCGCCGATGACTTTTCCACTCGGCTCGCTCCGCTCCGAAGGCAACGCCTCCGGCGGCCTCGTCCCCGGCCCGGC
>JANMAS010000570.1:0-2967 GCA_031359975.1 Burkholderiales bacterium | reverse complement strand
GATCGGGCTGAGATCGTGGCTTTCGCGGCGGCGGATGCGCTGCTGCAGCTCGTCCAGCGGCGCGATGCCGCGTGCCAGCGCCAGCCACACCAGCAGCACCGCCACCGGCAGCACCACAAACTGCGGCAGGATCACGCCCTTGATGATTTCGGTGGCCAGGCGCGAGCGCTTTTCGAGCGTCTCGGCCACCTGCACCAGCGGTGTGCCGGCGAACTGCCGGTCGGTGCCGGACAGCCACAGGTAGGCGACGCGAACGGGCTCGTTTTGCACCTGATCATCGCGGAACTGCACCTCGCCGAACTGGCCCGGCTCGATCTCCGGCACCGGGAGATCGCGGTCGCCCGTGGCCAGCTCGCCGCGCACGCCCAGTACCTGGATGAAGATTTGGTCGTCGTCGTCGCCGCGCAGCAGGTCGGCGGCATCGGGCGTGAGCTTGAGCTTCACGGTGGCGCCGTTCGCCGGCGATGCGGCCTCCACCTGGCGCGCCACGGTGCGCACCATCTGGCCGAGGTCGCGGTCGTAGGGCCTGCCGGCTATTTCCTGGGCCACCAGCCAGGTGAGGGCCACGCTCATCGGCCAGACAAGCAGCAGCGGGGCAAGCATCCAATCGAGGATTTCGCCGAACAGGGAACGTTGCTCGTGGGGGGCGGCCATGCGGTGGAGGATATCGCCGCGCGGATGTCCGACGAGCCGCCCCTTCGGCCCGTGGCGATCAGGTGTTTATTTTCTCGAGGCAATACCCGAGCCCGCGCACCGTGGCGATGCGGATCGGGCCTTGTTCGATCTTCTTGCGCAGGCGGTGGATGTACACCTCGATGGCGTTGGTGCTCACCTCTTCGCCCCACTCGCAAAGGCGTGCAACCAGCTGATCCTTGCTCACCAGGCGCCCGGCGCGCTGCAGCAGCACCTCGAGCAGGCTGATCTCGCGGGCCGACAACTCGATCATCTGGTCGTGGATGTAGGTGACGCGGCCGGTGGCATCGAAGGTGAGCGGGCCGTGCCGGATCACGCTCGACGCGGTGCCCAGCCCGCGGCGGGTGAGCGCCCTCACACGCGCTTCAAGCTCTTGCAGCGAAAACGGCTTGGCCATGTAGTCGTCGGCGCCGAGATCCAGCCCCTTGACACGCTGCTCCACCGAATCGGCGGCGGTGAGAATCAGCACCGGCACCGAGGAGCCGCGCGAACGCATGCGCCGCAGCACCTCCAGCCCGTGCATGCGCGGCAGGCCCAGATCCAGGATCACCAGGTCGAACTCATGCGCCGCCACAGCGGCATCGGCTTCGGAACCCGAACTCACCTGATCCACCGCGTAGCCGGCGCCGCGCAGCGAGCGCAACAACCCGTCGGCCAGCACTTGGTCATCCTCTGCGATCAGGACGCGCATTCGCTTGTCTCCTCGCCCACGCCGAGTGGGCGCGGGGCTCCTATCGATCTTTCTTTGTGAGCGATTCTAGGAGCGTGACCGTCGATCCGGGGAAAGCATCTTGACGAGCATGCGATACTGTACGAATATCCAGTTCTCAACGAGATGATAGCGACATGGCCAAGGAGAAACCCCAGATGGACGCACCCGTCAAAGCCCTCAATACCGAAAAGGCCAAGGCCCTTCAGGCGGCCTTGTTGCAGATCGAAAAGCAGTTCGGCAAGGGCTCGATCATGCGGCTCGGGGATGGGGAGGTCATCGAGAAGATCGATGTCGTTTCCACCGGCTCTCTCGGCCTGGATATCGCGCTCGGTGTCGGTGGCCTGCCGCGTGGCCGGGTGGTCGAGATCTACGGTCCTGAATCGTCCGGCAAAACCACCCTCACGCGGCAGGTGGTGGCCGAGATGCAAAAGCTCGGTGGTGTGTGCGCCTTCATCGATGCCGAGCACGCGCTCGACATCCAGTACGCACAAAACCTCGGTGTGAATCTGCAGGAACTGCTGATCAGCCAACCCGATACCGGTGAACAGGCGCTGGAGATCGTCGATGCGCTGGTGCGCTCCGGCTCTGTCGACCTGATCGTCATCGATTCGGTCGCGGCCCTCACGCCCAAGGCCGAGCTCGAAGGCGAAATGGGCGATTCTCTGCCCGGCCTGCAAGCGCGCCTGATGAGCCAGGCGCTGCGCAAGCTCACCGCCACCATCAAGAAGACCCACTGCATGGTGTTCTTCATCAACCAGATCCGCATGAAGATCGGCGTGATGTTCGGTAGCCCCGAAACCACCACCGGTGGCAACGCGCTCAAGTTCTACGCCTCGGTGCGCCTCGATATTCGCCGCATCGGCTCGATCAAGAAGGGCGAAGAGATCATCGGCAGCGAAACGCGGGTCAAGGTGGTGAAGAACAAAGTGGCGCCACCCTTCAAGGAAGCCGAGTTCGACATCCTCTACGGCGTGGGCATCAGCCGCGAGGGCGAAATCGTCGATCTGGGCGTTACCGCCAAGGTGGTCGACAAGGCCGGTTCCTGGTATGCCTACAACGGCGAAAAGATCGGCCAGGGCAAAGACAACGCCCGCGAGTTTCTGCGCGAGAACCCCGATATCGCTCGCGAAATCGAAAACAAGGTGCGCGAGGCGATGGGCGTGCCGTTGCAGGGCGGTGGTGCGGAGGCGGCGGCCTGAGGAGCGGCGAAACACCCAGCCTGGAGGCCCGTGCACTGCGCTGGTTGAGCCAGCGCGAGCACAGTCGGGTTGAGCTGCGGCGCAAGCTGCTGCGCGCAGTAGCTGCGCAGCGGCGCCGTAATCAGGCGAATGCCGCGTCGGCGGAGAGCGCCGAGCAGATCGATGCCTTGCTCGATGCGCTGGAGGCCAAGGGCTTCCTCAGCGACCAGCGCTTTGTCGAAAGCCGCGTACGCGTGCGCGCTGCGCGATTCGGCAGCCGGCGCATTGCCCAGGAACTCAAGCAACACGGGCTGGCGATGACGTCCGAGATCGCCAGCGAACTGGCCCGCAGCGATCTGGCGCGCGCCGCCAACATATGGCGTC
>JANMAS010000561.1:0-6431 GCA_031359975.1 Burkholderiales bacterium | reverse complement strand
GGGGCAGCAACTTCGTCGTGATGAAGCTGGCCATCGCCGTGTTGCCGCCGCTGTGCCTGGCCACCTTGCGTTTTCTGATGGTGTTGTTGCCGGCGGTGTTGATCCTGCCCAAGCCGCCGGTGCCTTGGCGCGATCTGGCCGGTTACGGCCTGCTGATCGGCGCCGGCCAGTTTGGTTTGTTGTATGTGGCCTTGATGGGCCACATCACGCCGGGGCTGGCCTCGCTGGTGATCCAGATGCAGGTGTTTTTCACCATCGGCTTGTCGATATTCTTCACCGGCGAGCGGGTGCGGGCCTTTCAGCTGCTGGCGCTGGCGATGGCCTGCACCGGCCTGGGCGTGATCGCCTGGCATACCGATGGCAGCGCCACGCCGCTGGGCCTGATGCTGGTGCTGACCGCCTCGCTCGCCTGGGCGGGCGGCAACCTGGTGGGCAAGCGCAGTGCGACGCGGGTGCAGGGCCTGCGCGAGGCGAATCGCGCGCAGGGCCTGCCGCCGCCGAAGCTCAACAACCTGGCCTACGTGGTGTGGTCGAGCCTGTTCACCGTGCCGCCGCTGGCCGTGCTGTCGCTGTGGTTCGAGGGGCCGGCGGCGATCGAAGCGGGCATTCGCGCGGCTGACGCCGGCATCTGGCTGGCGGTGGCCTGGCAGGCCGTGGCCAACAGCCTGTTCGGCTATGCGGCGTGGGGCTGGCTGCTCGCGCGCCATCCGGCGGCGAGCGTGGTGCCGCTGGCGCTGCTGGTGCCGGTGTTCGGCATGGGCGCGTCGGCCTGGTGGCTGGGCGAATCACTGCCCGGCTGGAAGCTGCTGGCGGCCGCGCTGGTGCTCGGCGGTCTGGCGCTGAACGTGCTGTGGCCGAGGCTGCGGTCGGCGATGTCGCTGGCTTGACGCGCGTTCAGGATTTGGGCCACAGCGTCCACATCCTCAGCGGCTGTTTCATGCGGCCGGCCATCGCCTCGGCCTCGCCGGCCCAGCCCCAGAAGTAATCTGCGCGCACCGCGCCGACGATCGCGCTGCCGGTGTCTTGCGCCACCACCAGGCGTTGCAAGGGTGTCGATGACAGCGGCTCCGTGGTGTCGAGCCACACCAGCGTGCCGTAGGGAATGCTGCGCGGATCGACAGCGATCGAGCGGCCGGGTGTGAGCGGCACGCCCTGGGCGCCGCGCGGGCCGAGGTCGGGGTCGGGCAGCGGCTCTTCACGGAAGAACACGGTGCGCGGGTTGCTCCACAGCATCTCGTTGACCTGCTTCGGATGCCGGCGTGCCCACTCGCGGATCGTCGGCCAGGAGGCCGCATCGGCACGCATCTCGCCGCGATCGATCAGCCAGCGACCCACCGAGCTGTAGCCGTGGCCGTTGTGGCCGGCAAAGGCCAGGCGCACGGTTTGAACCTTGCCATCGGGCTCGGCGATGCGCAGGCGGCCGGAGCCCTGGATCTGCAGCACCAGCGCGTCCATCGCATCGGCCACGTAGGCGATCTCGCGGCCCTTGAGCGCGGCGCGCGCGGCAGGCAGGGTGTCGAGCTGCTGGCGTGTCCAGTAGGGCACGCGGGTGGCCAGGTCGGCCGGGGCCTGGAACAGCGGGACGGAAAAGGCGGCGGTGGGCGTGCGGCTGGCCTCGATGAAGGGCTCGAAGTAGCCGGTGATCAGGCCGTCGGCTTCACCGCTGGAGGATTCGACGCGGTACACGCCCATGTTGAGCATGAGCCAGGCGCGGGCGCTGGTGTCGTCGGTGGGGGCGCGGCGCGCGGCATCGGCGCAGGCGCGCTCCCAGCCGGCGGCGGGCCGGTCACAGCTGCGGCGCAGGGCCGTCCACACCTCCAGCGCGCGATCGGCCTGCCAGCCGGGCAGATCGGCCCAATTGGCCGCCACCCACCGCGACACGCCGCGACCGATCGGGGCGGGCGGGGGTGGGGGCGACGGCGACGGCAGCGCGGTGGGGCTATCGGCTGTGCTGGCCGGCATCTCGGGCGGCGACGCGGCAGGCGTGGTGGGCAGCGGCGCGAATGTGCCGCAGGCGACGAGCACTGCAGCGGTGGCCAGGGCGCTGATCAGCGCCATGACGGGCCGGTCTTTCCAGGGGCGATAAGCTCGACGCATGTGGCTGATTCTGATCGAGGCGTTGGGGGCGTTGTGCCTGCTGGTGTTCATCGTCTGGTGGACGATGTTCCACGGGCGACGGCGAGGCGAGCGGGAGGAGGATTAGGTTTTTGGCGGCAGCACGAAGCTGCGGGGTTGTCGCAGCAGCCGCATCCAGATGGCGCCATAGATGCGCCGCCGGTCGACCTGTGTGATGCCGCGTGCCCGCACGGCCAGTCGCATGGCCAGGCCAAAGCTCACGGTGAGGTTCATCACCCCGGTGACGGCGATGCCGGCCACGCACCACCAGAACGCCGGCGTTTGCACCACCGGCCAGCCCAGAGCGCTTACTGCGGCGGCAAACTGGCCGGTGGACAGCGTGACGTGCCGCACGTCGATCGGTGGCCCGAAGAAGCTCAGCATCGGCGGCACCAGGCCCAGCATCATGCCCAGCGAGAGATTGGCGGCCACGCCGGAGATGTTCTGCCGCCACCAGATCGACCAGCGGCGGGCGCGCTCGGCGCCCAGGCGCGACAGGATGGTGGGGTTCCAGGCCAGCGCGCTGTCGAGCTGGTGGTAGACGAAGAAGTTTTCCACCCAGCCGGCGATCAGGCTGCTGGCGAACAGCAGCACGCCGGTGAAGGCGGCGTAGAGCGCCGTGGGGCCCAGCAGCGTGATGCTGTGCATCACGTAGCGGGCTTGTTCGGGCCCCACCAGCGGGCGCCCGAAGACCGCCAACACCAGGTATTGCACGCCCATCACCAGCGGGATCACCAGCGCCAGGTTGCCGACGATGCCGGCCGCCTGCGAGCGCACCAGATGCGTCACTTCATCGACGAACTCGGCCAGCCTGGCGGCATCGGTCACGTCGGCCAGCTTGGCGGCCATGGCCGGGGCGGTCATCGCCGGCTGCTTGGTGGCCACGGTGAAATGCAGCAGGTGGATGACGAGAAAACTGAGCGCGTAGTTCAACCCGCTCATGAATCCGCCCCAGAACGCGCCCAGGCCCAGCGCCAGCACCGCGAACTTGACGAATGTGGTGCCGGCAATGATCACCCCGCCGCCGGCGGCCTTGCGCAACATCGCGCGAAACTCGCTGCCGTCGCGGGTGATGTAGTGTTCGCCGGTTTCGGCGTTGCGCTCGGTCACCTTGCGCGCCAGCAGCGAGTAGTGGCGCGCGAACAGCCGGCGCACGCTGCGCCGCTCTTCGGTGAGATCCACCAGCTTGGCCACCTGGGCGGTGATGTCGCGCGCCGGATCGGCCGAGAGGGCCAGGTTGAGCAGGGCGTCGAGCCGGCGCACCCGCTCGCGGAGCTGGTCCACCTCGAACACGATGTTCACCGACACGCCGAAGTCTTCGAGGTGATCGAGCACGCTGTCGGCCGCGGCATGGCAGCGATCGAGCAAGGCGCGCAGATAGGTGGATTCGGTGAGCGCGCGCTGGTCTTCGCCGGCTTCGATGCAGACGATGAAACGATCGAGCGCGCCGGGCAGCTGGGCAAACGGGCGATCGGCGAGCAGGGCCTCGCTCATGCGGTGATGCAGGTGCGACGACAAACCGGAGGCATGCACCTGGCTGGCCACCGAGCGCAGCGCGTCGAGCAGCGGCGTGCGCCAGATGCTGCGTGCTGACGGCGAGGGTGCTTCGATGGCCTCCCGCACCAGCGTCACGATGCGGAGCAGCGCGTCGGTGTCGATCTCGCTGATCCATTGCGCGTCGCCAGCCTGGAACAGCAAATGGAACAGCAGCGCCAGATCATCGGTATCGGCGGTGATCGGCAGCCAGCGCAAGCGCAGTCGGGCACCGAGCTCGCCGGCCAGATCGCGCCGCGAAGAGAAGCCGACGTCGGCAAACAGCCCGGCCACATCGCCTTCCTGCCACACGCTCAGCAGGACCGCGCCCACCCGCTGTCGATGCTCCGGGTGGCGCTCCAGCACATTCAGCAGGTGCTTCAGCCGCAGCAGGGGCTTGGGCGTGCCGGCGGCCTCGACATCGTCGCCGCGCCGAAGCCACTCCAGCAGCCGCACCAGCCAGAGGTGACGCTCGGCGCGCTGCGAGCGCGGGTCAGCCGCATTCAGCAGCGCCGTGAGATCCCAGGTGCGGGACGGGCGCGCCAAGGTCAGTGCAGCGCCGAGCTGGTGGTCAGCCCGAACTCACCCACGGTGGCCTCGAAGGGGTGCGCGTCGTGGGTGAAACAGAAAAACGTGCCGCGCATCGAGCCCTGCGCGGTAGCGATCTGGGCCCAGCTGGTGTATTCGAACGACTCACCCGGCTGCAGCAGTGGCTGGTGGCCAACCACCGCGAGCCCGCGCACCTCGTCAACGTGGCCGCGCGCATCGGTGATCACCCAATGCCGCGCGATCAGCTGGGCGGGCACGTTGCCGGTGTTACGCACCGTGACGGTGTAGGCGAAGGCGTAGCGATCGGCAGCCGGATCGGTGCGATCGAGCAGCGGTTGCACCGCGACGGAGCAAGTGAGTTCGGGGTGCGTCATGGGGCTTGATTCTAGGGAGACGGCGGCAATGTCCGGATCGGGCTCACAAACACCGTTCTTTAAGGTGTCGGGACTGAAAGAGAGCTGTCGTCAGCCCCTGACTCGATCGTCACCTCTTCATTCAATCAGGAGCCTTCATCATGAACCGCCATCAACTCACCCTGTCTCGCGCCGCATTGATCCTGTTCGCCGCCGTGGCCGCCACGTCGTCGATGGCCGCGGTGTGCCAGGACGTCACCTTCTCCCTCATCAACCAGTCAGCCGGCCCCATCCAGGTGGTCGCCGTGCGCTATCGCGATCTCGACAGCAACGACACCGCCCGGCGCTGGGAACAGAACGTGACCGACTTTTCGTGCCCCAGCGGCTTTTTGTGCACCACCGATCCGCGCAATCTCGGCTCCGCCACCCGCCCGCGCCGCAACCACGAGCTGACCGACATCCAGTTCCACCACTCCCACCTCGATCAGTTCGGCGCCTGGCTGGCCCCCGTATGGAGCTCGGCCAACGTGCCCTCCACCATGACCTGCACCGACAACCGCAACTACGGTGCGTTCGATGTGAATTGAAGGGCTCCGGCGCCGAGCTGGCCGGCGCCAGCATGCGCCCCCTTCGCGGCTCTAGCGATCCGGCTCGGGCTGCGGAGGTTCTTCCAGGCTGGCCAGATCGGCGAGGTCTTTCGGCCTTCCGGCGGCCCGCTTGTTGGTGCGCAGGTCGTCGACATGAAGAATCGGCAATTCCACGCCTGAGATTGGCAGGATCACGCGGTTGGCAAAACAAGCCTCGAAGGTGACGCCATCGATGCCCGTCAACAAGTCGATGCGGGCCGGCGGGTAGCCCAACTGGACGACCGTGTCGGGCTTCAGAAAGTCCGCCTCGCTCAGCCCCAAGCCGCCAAATCCGAATGTGTCCAGAGCGCGCAGCAGAGCGCGGACATTGTGCGGCGCGGTGTTGACCCAGATGTCGATGTCACCGGTATAGCGTGGGTGACCGTGCGCCGCCAACGCATAGCCACCGACGACAAGGTACTCAACGCCGGTGGAGTTGAGTAACTCGACAAACTCTTTGAAGTCGCGATTCAGCATCGGTGCCGGATGGGTGTGACTGTTGACGGAGCAACTCGACGGCCTCGACCCGCTCCGCCATCGGCCGAGATAGCCAATAGCGCCTGTCCGTCGAGGGCGCGTGCAGGGTGGTGCGGGTAATGGTCTTGCGCATGATTCAGTTTGCCACGCTCACATGCTGCGCCGATACTGCCCGCCCACCTCGAACAGGGCATTGGTGATCTGGCCCAGCGAGCACACCCGCACGGCTTGCATCAGCACGTCGAAGACGTTGCGGTTTTCGATCACGGCTTGTTTCAGCGCCTGCAGCATGACCGGGGATTGCGCGGCGTGCAGGGCCTGGAAATCGGCCAGGCGTTGCAGCTGGGATTGTTTTTCTTCTTCGGTGGAGCGCGCCAGCTCGATGTGATCGTTCACCGCATCGCCGTGCGGATTGCGGAAGGTGTTGACGCCGATGATGGGGTACTCGCCGGTGTGCTTGAGCATCTCGTAGTGCATGCTCTCCTCCTGGATCTTGCCGCGCTGGTAGCCGGTTTCCATCGCACCGAGCACACCGCCGCGTTCGGCGATCTTCTCGAACTCGCCCAGCACCGCTTCTTCGACCAGCTCGGTGAGCTCGTCGATGATGAACGAGCCCTGGTTTGGGTTTTCGTTTTTCGCCAGGCCCCATTCGCGGTTGATGATCATCTGGATCGCCATCGCGCGGCGCACGCTGTCTTCGGTGGGCGTGGTGATGGCTTCGTCGAAGGCATTGGTGTGCAGGCTGTTGCAGTTGTCGTAGACGGCGATGAGCGCCTGC
>JANMAS010000531.1:0-26068 GCA_031359975.1 Burkholderiales bacterium | reverse complement strand
AGCTCGCGAGAGCGTTAGTCTGCTCTTCTTTGACTACAGTCGACGAAAAGCTTTCGAAGGTCACCTCACCCTGGTAGTCGATTGCCGCGAGCGCCTTGAAGAAGGTCTCGAAGTCGATCGTGCCCGAGCCCAAGTAGCCGCGGTGGCTTTCGCCGATGTGCACATAACCCAGGCGCTTGCCGCAGGCCAGCACCGGCTGCATGAAGTCGTTTTCTTCGATGTTCATGTGGTAGGTATCCAGGTGCACCACCACATTCGGTGCATCCACCCTGTCGAGCGTATCCAGCGCCTGCAGGGCGGTGTTGATCTGGTTGCTCTCGTAGCGGTTCACCACCTCCAGGCCCAGCGTGACGCCCTTCTTCAAGGCGAACTCGGCCATGTGCTTGAGTGAATCGATGGCGTTGCGCCGGCCTGCGGCGCTGCTCGGCCGCGGGTACTTGGCCATCGCGCCGTAGAGGATGCCGCCGAAGTACTTGCCGCCCAGCGCGGCGGTGATCGTCACACCCTCTTCAAGCAGGGCGACGCCACGCGCCACGCAGGCAGGGTCTTCGCTGGAGACGTCGGCCTCGAAGGTGAGGCCGCGCGAGCAGCCGAGCTGAAGGCCGTGTTCCTGCAGCAGATCGCGGGTGAGCGACAAGTCCATCACCTTCGGGCCGTGCAGGGAGAGTTCGAGCAGGTCGAAGCCGGCCTTTTTGGTCTGGCTGATCACCTTGCGGGTGGATTCGGGGCTCAGGTCTCCTGCCCAGACCAGGGCGTGCACACCAAGTGGATTCATCGTTCAACTCCTTCTTGAAAAAGACCAGGGAATACCGGTGCGTCATTTGCCCGGCTTGTGGTGGCGCGTGAGCAGATGGCGCACGGCCATCACCAAGATCATGGTGGCGCCCCAGGTGGCCTGGGTAAGTTGCGGGTTCACGCCCAGCAGGTTCAGGCCGCTGGAGATCACCTGCAGGATCAGCAAGGCGATGAACAGCCCCGACACCTTGCCGAAGCCGCCAAACGGATCCACCCCACCGAGGATGGCGGCGAGCACGGTGACCAGCAGGTAAGACTGCGCATATCCCGCGCTCGCCGAGTTGAAGCGCGCCATCATCAGCACCGCGGCGATCCAGCACAGCAGCGTGGAGATCGTGTAGATGCCGATCAGCACCCAGCGGGTATCGACACCCGAGTAGCGGGTGGCTTCGAGGTTCGAGCCCACCATGTACACGGCGATGCCATAGCGGGTGCGCGAGAGATACAGGCCCACCACCACCGTGGCTGCGAGAAAGATCCAGAACGGCAGCGGCACACCGAGCACGATGGTCGAGCCGAGCAGCTGAAAGGTTTCGGGGAATCCGGCGATCGGCTTGCCGCGCGTGAGCCACACGCAGGCACCGTTGACGATCGACATCGCACCCAGCGTGACCAGGATCGGGTGCGCATTGACGGTGGCCACCAGGTAGCCGGTGATCGCGCCCACCAGCAGGCACAGCGCGGCACCGGCCAGCAGCGCCAGCAGGATCGTCAAGGCAATGCTGCCGCCAATGCCGTCGGGCTGGCGCGTCAGCACCCAGGCCATCGCCAGGCCGGCCATGTTGGTGCTGGCGATGATTGACAGGTTGATGCCGCCGCTCAACAAGGGCAGCAGCATCGCCAGCGCCAGCAAGCCGAGTTCGGGCACCTGGAACAGGATCGAGGTGAGGGTGTCGTGGGTGGCGAAGCGGCCCGGCAGCAGCACGGAGAAGGCGATGCACAAGGCCAGCAGCAGCACCAGCAGGCCGGCGATGCCGCCACGGCTGGCCGCGCGCAGATGCTCGCGCCACGGGGTGCTGGCGGCGGGCTGCAGCAGTTGGTCGATGGAGGGTTTCATGCCGCGGCTACCCGGCGGCGCGATTTCAATCCGGTCATCGCGGCCGAGGCCAGGATCACCACGCCGAGCAGGATCTGGAAAAAGTAGGGCGATATGCCCATCAGGTTGAGGCCATTGCGCAGCATCGCCAGCAGCGCGATGCCCAGCATCACTCCGCCCACGCTGCCGCTGCCGCCGGTGAGGCTGGCGCCGCCGAGCACCGCGGCGGCCAGCACGAACAGCTCGCCGCCGACCATGGCGTTGGGCACCGCCTCGCCCACACGATGCGCCTGCACCAGCCCGGCCAGGCCGGCGAGCAGGCCGAGGTAGGCATAGGCGAACACCTGCGTCGTCGACAGGTTGATGCCGGCGCGCCGCGCGGCCTCCACGTTGCCGCCCATGGCAAACGTCTGCCGGCCAAGCGCGGTGCGATTCATGATGAAGGCGGTGAAGGCCATCACCACGAGCATCACCGCGATCGGCAGCGTGATGCGCACGGTGGAATCGCCGCCGCCGGCCCACTGGAACAGCACCACCGGATCGCTCCACCAGCCCGGCAGGCCGTAGATCGAGCGCCCGCCGGTGAAGAACATCAGCAGCGCGAAATACACGCTCATCGTGGAGATGGTGATGATGATCGAGGTGGCACGCAGGCGGTCGATCAGCAGGGCGTTCAGGCCACCGAGCAAGGCGCCGGTGAGCAGACTCACCGCGATCACCGCCGCCGCCGGCAGGCCCGATTGCGTGGCGCACCAGGCCGCCACGTACTGCGCCACCGAGGCGGTGGCGGCGAAGGAGATGTCGATGCCGCCGGCCACCAGCACGACGAACAACCCGGTGGCCAGGATGGCGGTGACCGACGCGCCTTCGATCAGGTCGACGAGGTTGCCCGGCGAGAGGAACTGCGGCGCCATCAGGCCGAAGAACAGCGCGATCACGGCGGTGACCGTGGCGAGGATGGCCTTCTGGCTACGCATAGATGGCCTCGGCGATGTCGGCTTCGCTGTGTTGGCCGGGCACGAACTCACCGACGAAGCCACCACCGCGCATGTGCACCACGCGGTCGCAATTGAAAACGACTTCGCTCACCTCATCCGAGATCATCAGCACCGCCACGCCGCGCGCGGCCAGGCCGTGCACGATCTCGTAGATGCCTTGTTTGTTGCCGATATCCACGCCCACGGTGGGCGAGTCGAGGATCAGCAGCTTGGGTTCGGTGGCCAGCCACTTGGTGAGCACCACGCGTTGTGCGTTGCCGCCCGAGAGCTGGCTCACCGGCGCGCCCAGCGACGGGATCTTGATGCGCAGGCGATCGCGCCATTGAGCCGCCACCTTTCCGCGCCGCGATGGTGGCAGCCAGCCGATGCGCGACGCGATGCGGTTCAGCACCGCCAGCACCATGTTGTCTTGCACCGATTGGCGCATGTTCAGGCCCAGGCTGAGCCGGTCTTCCGACACATAGGCGATGCCGGCATCGATGGCCTGCCGGTTCGACCTGGCGCGCATCGGCCGGCCGTCGAGCCGGATCTCGCCGCTGTCGGGCGGGCTCATGCCGAACAGGCTCAGCGCCAGCTCGGTGCGGCCGGCGCCGAGCAGGCCCACGATGCCGACGATCTCGCCCTGGCGCACCGTGAGATTGATGTCGCGGTACTCACCGTGGCGGCTCAGGCCCTTCACCTCGAGCACCGGCTTCGCGGCTTGCCGATCGCGCGCATGCACCACATGCTCGATCTGCAGGCCGGTCATCAGCTCGCCCAGTCGCTTGTCGTTCAGGCCGGCAGCCGGGTAAGTGCCGAGCTTGACGCCATCGCGCAGCACCGTCACGCGGTCGGCGATTTCCACCACCTCGTCGAGCTTGTGGCTGACGAACACCACCGCCACGCCGTCGCGTTTCAAGCGCCGCACCACCTCGAGCAGGGCATTGACTTCGGAGCGCGTGAGCGACGCGGTGGGTTCGTCCATGAACAACAGCTTGGCGTCGCTCGCCATGCCGCGACAGATCGCCACCAGCTGCCGGGTGGCGATCGGCAGCTCGCCCACCGTGGCATCCAGCGGCAGGCTCACGCCCAGCCGTTCCATCGTGGCCTGCGCCAGCTCACGCATACGCTTGCGGTTGACGATCTTCGAGTAACGGCCGAGCACCTGCTCGATCGCGATGTTCTCCGCCACGCTGAGGTTCGGGAACAGCGACAGATCCTGGTAGATGACCTGGATGCCCAGCGATTTCGACAGGTGCGGTGTGAGGCGCTCATGGCGCTGGCCGTCGATCTCGATCACCGCCCCCGGTTCGGGCTGGTTCACACCGGACAGCACCTTGATCGTGGTCGATTTGCCGCAGCCGTTTTCGCCCATCAGGCAGTGCACTTCACCGCGCTGGACATCCCAGTCCAGCGCGTTCAACGCCGTCACACCCGCGAACTTCATCGTGGTGTTTTCTACCCTGACGAACGGCGTCGACACGATCAGCGCCCTGGCCTCAAAGACCCATGCCCACGAGCTTGTCGATCGTGTCCTTGTTGATGGCTTCGAGCTTCTGGCCCAGGATGTTGTGCGTGGTCTTGTTGACGCTCACCTTGCCCAGGCCGGGCACGTCCATGCCGTCGGTGGGCTCCTTGCCGTCGGCCACCATCTTGCCGATGCGCACGATCACCTCACCGGCCAGCATCGGGTTCCAGATGTAGCCTTCGCGGATCGCACCTTCCTTGATCAGCTTGGCGCCTTGCCCCGGCGAGAACGGGCCGACGACGGCGATCTTGTCGGTCTTCTTCTGCTCCAGCACCGCGCGGCCGGCGCCGATCGGGCCCTGGCTGCCGAAGGCGATGACGCCTTTCAGGTCGGCGTTGGCGCGCATCAGATCCTGCGTGGTGCGGAAGCTGTCGTCCAGGCTTTCGGCCACACCGAAGCGGTCGGCCACCAGCGTCATCCCGGGGAAGTTCTTCTTCTGATAGGCGATCGCGGCATCGGCCCAGGCGTTGTGCAGCGGCACGGTGAGCGAGCCGACAAACAGGGCGTACTTGCCCTTGCCGCCCATGGCCTTGGCGAGCGACTCCATGTGCTTCTCGCCGAAGCCGGTGACGGTGGTGAGCTCGATGTTCCAGTCGCCGCCCTTTTGCTCGGGCGACTCGTGCGTGAGGATCTTGATGCCGGCGTCGTGTGCGCGCTTGAACACCGGCTCCAGCGCCTTGGCGTCGTTCGGCACCACCGCGATCACCTTCACTTTTCGGGCGATCAGATCTTCGACCGCGCGCACCTGCTGGGCTGCATCGGCCTCGGTGGGCCCGATCATCCAGGCTTCGATGCCGAGCTCCTTGCCGGCTTTCTTGATGCCCACTTCCATGGCGTTGAACCAGGGAATGCCGCCGATCTTGACGACCACGGCCACGTCGTTCGCGGCCATCGCCACCTGGGCCGCAAAGGCCAGTACGGTGACGCCGAGCAGCCGGCTGATTCGCTTGCTTGAAATGTTCATGTGCTGTCTCCTTTTATACGGGCAGGGATGGATCGGGCCGCGGTACGCGGCCGTGTCGATGGCGTCGCCTAGGTGTTTTTCGCGATGTCGCGCAATCGATTGTGCAACTATAGTTTTCAGAGCTGATGCGGCCATCCGTATTTCCCCTTGGGCCCGGCCCGCCGGCCACAATGCGCCGGCCTCGCTCTTCCACGTTCCAACCTTCGTGAGCACCAAGAAGTCCACCATCTACGACCTGGCCACGCTGGCGGAAACTTCGGCGTCGACGGTGAGCGCCATCCTCAACGGCACCTGGCAACAGCGGCGCATCAGCGAGGAGACGGCGCTGCGTGTGCAAGCGCTGGCCGACAAGCACAAGTACAGCCTGAACCGCCAGGCCAGCGGCCTGCGCACCAGCCGCTCGGGCCTGATCGGCATGATCATTCCCACGCACGAAGACCGCTTCTTCGGGATGATGTCGCAGTCGTTTGATCGCATGGCGCGGGAGCGGCAGCAGCAGCCGATCGTCGTCAGCACGCTGCGCGATCCGAAGCTCGAAGTGCAGACGGTGCAGCGGCTCATTTCCTATCAGATCGATCACTTGATCGTCACCGGCGCCACCGATCCGGATGCGGTGAGCCGTGTGTGTCGGCACCACAAGGTGATGCATGTCAATGTGGATCTGCCGGGCGAAAAGGCACCCTCGGTGATCAGCGACAACTACTGGGGGGCGGCGCAGCTCACGGCGATCCTCATCGCTCGTTCCTCACCGCAAGCCACGCCGGCACGCGACCGCATGATCTTTCTCGGCGGCGTGGCGGGCGAGTACGCCACCCAGCGGCGGGTGCAGGGATTCACCGATACCGTGCAAGCCGCCTTTGGCCGCGTAGATGCCGATCAGATCCGCACCTGTGGCTACGATGCGGCCGCCGCGGCGGCACAAATCGAACAACTGCACGCGCAGCTGGGCGGGTTGCCGCGGGCGTTGTTCGTCGCGTCGTCGATGGCGCTCGAAGGCGCGATCCGCTTTCTCAGAACGCTGCCGATGGCCGAGCTCGAAACCTGCGCCTTTGGCAGCTACGACTGGGACCCGTTTGCGGCTTTCCTGCGTGTGCCGGTGCACATGATGCGGCAGGATGTGGACGGCCTGCTGGCCGAGGCGTTTCGGCTCATCGATGGTGACGAACAGGTGCGCGCGCAGCGGGTGGAAGTGAAACCGCTGCTGATGCCGGGCGACTGACAGCCCGGCCCACGCCTACATCTGCACCACCACCGTGCGTGGGTTCAGCCCCACGGCGGGGAAATCCTTCAGCGCGGCGGCGAACATGGCGTCGATCAACTCGGCGCTGCCGGCTGAGGAGCCATCGTTGCGCGCATGCGCTTCGTACAGCGGCTTGCCCTCGGTGCGGTCGCGGATGAGCACGGCGACTTCGCGGTCGAACCGGGTGCTGTTCAAGGGCGGTGGATAGCCCCACCAGCCTGCGCCGCCCCAGGGTCGGCGGCGCCAATAGCCGAAGCCGCCGTTCCACCACAGCGGATCGTCCCAGGGCGAAAATTCGGTGCGGCTCACCCGCACGCCCACCTGCACCAGCACATCGGGCTCGGCACTGTCGGGCGCCACGGCAAAACCCGCCGCTTCGAGTGCCTTGCGCGCGCTGTCTTCCACCGCTTGCTGTTGCGTGGGTTGGCTCTGCTGCGACGGCAGACGCTCGAAGCGGAAGGTGGTGGGTTTGCGCGCCTGGGGCCAGTCGCCGAAGGTGGATACCTCGCTGGATACCGATCGCAGGCTGGCGCAGCCGCTGAGGCCGGCAGCGAGGCCGGCGGTCATCAGCAAGGGGGTGGACACCACGAACAGTCGTCGCTTCATGATCGAATCTCCAGCGGTCGCACGCAGCGATGCACCGGCGCGCGCGTGATCAACCTACTGTGCCAACGCGATGCCCGGCCATCGGGTGCACGCGCGACGGCGTGCTTTACACACCGTCGCGATCGATTCACGACGTTGCCACACGGATCGGCATCGGTGAGCCGCAATCGTCGTCGTCATCGAAGGCCTTGTCGCCGGATGGGTCGGGCGTGCCGGTGGCGCGCAGCGAGGTGAACGGAAACAGTGCCGGATCCATCATGTGCGATTTGGTGATGTGCCCCATGGCGCGGAACATGTTGTCGATGCGGCCGGGATGCTCGCGCTCCCACCCGTGGATCATTCGCTTGATCTGCACACGTTGCAGGTTCTGCTGGCTGCCGCACAGCGAGCACGGGATGATGGGAAAGCGCCGGTGATCGGCCCAGCGCACGAGATCGGATTCGGCCACATGCGCCAGCGGGCGGATCACCACATGGCGGCCGTCGTCGCTGACCAGCTTGGGCGGCATGCCCTTGAGGCGGCCGCCGAAGAACATGTTCATCAGCATCGTCACCACGATGTCGTCCCGGTGGTGGCCCAGCGCCACCTTGGTGGCTCCGAGTTCGCTGGCCACGCGGTAGAGGATGCCCCGGCGCAGGCGCGAGCACAGGGAGCACAGGGTCTTGCCTTCGGGGATGAGGCGCTTGACGATGGAATAGGTGTCTTGCTCCTCGATGTGGAAGGGCACGCCGAGTGCGCGCAGATAGTCGGGCAGCACCTGCTCGGGGAAGCCGGGTTGTTTCTGGTCGAGGTTCACCGCCACGATGTCGAACGGCGAGGCCATGCGTCGGCGCAGGCCGAGCAGGATGTCGAGCATCGCGTAGCTGTCCTTGCCGCCCGAGAGGCACACCATCACCTTGTCGCCGGGCTCGATCATGTTGAATTCGGAGATCGCCTGGCCCACCTGGCGATGCAGGCGCTTGGAGAGCTTGTGGGTCTCGAAGTCGGCACGGGCCGAATCGGTGGCGGTGGCCGCGCTGGCCGCCGGGGAGGGCGCGTCGATGAGGCTCATGGGGGTACCTTCGTGCTTCGCACTGCGGAATTCGCCCTTCGGGCGGCCGGGCAGGCTCATGTCTTGTCCTTGCGAAACCCGAACACTTCCACACCCACCGCGGCGCAGTCGGCGTAGACGTCGGGCTTTTCGGTCGATACCCGCGCCGCACGCACGCCGGGGTGGGCGAGCAGGCTGCGAAGCAGGTCGTCGGCCAGGGTTTCCTGCAGCCCGATGGGGCCGGCCGCCACCCGGGTGGCGATCAGATCACGGATGAAATCGTAGTCGAGCACCTGGTCGAGCCGATCGGCGCTGGGCGTGGAAGAGGCCAGCGGCACATACACATCCACGTTGATGCGCAATCGCTGTGGCCCGAGCTTCTCGAACGCATGCACGCCGATCTGCACCGGCAGCTCGTGATCGCGCAGGAAGAGGCGCCGGCAGCCGGCGAGGGCGGGCAGGTGCAGCCAGCTTTCCATCGCGTCACGCCTTGACGAGAAACGCCACATCACGCGCGTGGCCGGCCAGGTGCTGGCCCCCGTCGACGAGCAGGGTGTGACCGGTGATCGCCGGAGATTCGATGAGGAAGCGCACCGCCCGCGCCACATCCTGCGGCGTGGACGAGCGGCCCAGCGGCGTCATGCGGTGCGCTTGTTCGAAGGCCGCATCGGGCAGCTCGTTCGAGGGCAGGGTGACGCCCGGTGCCACCGCGCACACCCGCACCTGGGGTGCCAGCGCCTGAGCCAGCATCACCGTGGCTTCGCGCAGCGCGGCTTTCGACAGCGTGTACGAGAAGTAATCGGGGTTCGGGCTCCAGAGCTTCTGGTCAAGCAGGTTCACCACGCAGGCCGGCTCGGCGTGGAGCCCGGCGGGCTGCTCGACGCGGTGGCTGTGCAGCGCACGGGCGAGCAGGATGGCAGCGGCCGTGTTGACCCGTGCGTGGCGTTCCATCGTTGGCACGCTGAAGGTGGCCACGGTGTCGTCTTCGAACAGCGACGCGTTGTTGACCACCGCATCGAGCTGGCCGAACCGCGCCAGCACGGCGGGCACGAGCGCCAGGCATTCGGCCTCATTGGCGAGATCGGCGGCGAAGCCTTCGGCGCGGGCCCCGAGCCGCCGCAGGTGAGCAAGCGTGGACTGGGCATCGTCGGCATGGCCGCGGTGGTGCAGCGCGATGTCGTGCCCGGCGCGCGCCATCTCAAGCGCGATTTCACAGCCGATCCGGCGTGCGGCGCCGGTGATGAGCACAACTGGGCGCACGGGGATGATTCCTACAATGGTGGTGATGCACGACGACCCACCACCCAGTGTATCGGCCGCCCTGACGGCGCACCTGCGCAGGGAGATCGAAGCGGCCGGCGGATGGCTGCCTTTCGACCGCTACATGGCCAGCGCCCTGTACACGCCCGGTCTGGGCTATTACGCCAGCGGCAGCCGCCAATTTGGCCTGATGCCCGCCTCGGGCAGCGATTTTGTGACCGCACCGGAGCTCTCGGCGCTGTTTGGTCAGGCTCTGGCGGCGCAACTCGCGCAGGCGCTGCACGTCACGGGCACCGATGAGCTGTGGGAGTTTGGTGCCGGCTCCGGGGCGTTGGCCCTTCAATTGCTCGATGCGCTGGGCGACCAGGTGCGCCGCTACACCATCGTCGATCTCTCCGGCAGCCTGCGCCAGCGGCAACAGGAGCGCCTGGCGCGCTGGGGCGATCGGGTGCGATGGGTGGATGCGCTGCCGCAGGCGATGGATGGCGTGATCGTCGGCAACGAGGTGCTCGACGCGATGCCGGTGCAATTGCTGCGTTGGGACGGCCAACGGTGGTGGGAGCGTGGTGTGGTCTGGCACGATGATGCCGGCCTGGCCTGGGAAGACCGCGCCACCGCGCTGAGTCCGCCGACGGACGAACTGCCAGGTTTCGAGCCCGGCACCCTCACCGAGATCCACCTGCAGGCCGAAGCCTTCGTGCGCACGCTCGCAGCCCATCTGCGTCGAGGCGCGGCGTTTTTCATCGACTACGGCTTTCCGCAAGCCGAGTACTACCACCCCCAGCGCACCCGCGGCACGCTGGCGTGTCACCGCGCCCACCATGCCGAGTTTGGTGACGACGATCCGCTTTACGAGCCGGGCTTGAAAGACATCACCGCGCATGTCAATTTCACCGGCATCGCACTGGCTGGCCAGGAGGCGGGGCTGGAGGTGCTGGGCTACACCTCGCAGGGGCGCTTCTTGCTGAACTGCGGTATCGCCGCGCGCATGGAGGCCGCCAGCCTGATGCAGCGCGCCCATGCGGTGCGCCTGGTGAACGAACACGAGATGGGGGAGTTGTTCAAGGTCATCGGCTTCGTCAAAGGGCCGGTTTTCGATGCCCTCGGCTTCTCGGCGGGTGACCGATCGCACCGTTTGTAGCGCTTGTCGAAGCGCTGAATCAACGGCGGAATCAACAAGCTCCTGATGCTGCCGTTAAAATCACCACTTTCGTACCTCGACGATGTCCTGCGTCACCCCTGTCGATGGGTACGGTGTTCGGTCAACCTCTCTCCACACCTTCATCCCATGACCAAAGAAGTTGTCAAGACCACCATCGATGCGGATGGCCTGCGCTATCGTAAAAAAGCGCCCGGTTCGCCGTTTGCCTCCACGGGTGCGTTCGGCGCCGCCACGATGTCGTGTTTCCTGTGCGGCAAGCACCGTGCGCGCACCTCGATGAAGTCGCGCAAGCTGCTGGGCAAGACGCAGTTCGTCTGCGCGCCCTCCTGCAAGGAAGCCGAAGCGCAAATCAAGGGCTGAACCGCCGTCTGCACGCATGGGTGAAGTTGTCGCCTTCGCAGAAGAGCCCCTGGTGCTGTCGCCCCGGGAGCGGGCGGCGGTGGTGCACCGCATCCGGATGCTGATGGACTATTGGTCCATCACGCCCGACGAACTCGAATCCGCGGGCGGCGATCACTCGCTGCCCGCGCCTCCACCGGCGGCGCCCGCCGCGATCAAATATCGCCACCCGGTGTCGGGAGACACCTGGGATGGTTCGGGCTCCCACCCGCAATGGCTGCGCGACGCGCTGCTGAAAGAGGGATTCACCGTCGACCAGCTCCGGCCCGCGGCCGGCGACCCATGTCAATCGAGCGCCGGGCCGCCCCAAGCCGATTGACCACCCGCTTGGCGGCTGGCGGCGCGTACGCGCTGCGCCGGGTGCCCCAGGCTGCTACTCAAAACCCACCACGTCGTGCGGCAGGTAGGGCGCTTCGAGCTGAGTGAGTTCGTTGCTGCTCAGGCGCAGCGAGAGGGCGGAGATGGCGTCATCCAGATGCGCTGGTTTGGCTGCACCGATGATCGGCGCCGTCACCCCCGGCTTTTGCAGCACCCAGGCCAACGCCACCTGCGCGCGCGATACCCCGCGTTGCGAGGCCACCTCGGCCACCGCATCGATCACTGCCAGATCCGATGCGTCGGCCGCCGAATACAGCTTCTTGCCCGCCGCATCGGTTTCCTGTCGCCGTGAGCTCTCCGAGGCTGGCCGGGTGAGGCGGCCACGCGCCAGCGGGCTCCACGGCAGCACACCGATGCCCTGGTCGAGGCACAGCGGCAGCATCTCGCGCTCTTCTTCGCGATGCAGCAGGTTCAGGTGGTTCTGCATCGTGACGAAGCGCGTGCCGCCCAGCCGGTCGGCGGTGAACAAGGCCTTGGCAAACTGCCAGGCAAACATCGACGACGCACCGATGTAGCGCGCCTTGCCGGCCTTCACCACATCGTGCAGCGCCTGCATCGTCTCTTCGATCGGCGTGGCGTAATCCCAGCGATGGATCTGGTACAGATCGACGTAATCGGTGCCCAGGCGGCGCAGGCTGTTGTCGATCTCGGTGAAGATCGCCTTGCGCGACAAGCCGCCCACGTTGGGCGCCGAGCGCGACGGGAAGTACACCTTGGTGGCGATCACCACTTCGTCGCGGCGCGCGAAATCGCGCAAGGCACGGCCGACGATCTCTTCCGAGGTGCCGTCGGAGTAGCTGTTGGCGGTGTCGAAGAAGTTGATGCCCAGCTCCAGCGCGCGGCGGATCAGCGGCCGGCTGTCGGCTTCGCCCAGTGTCCACGGATGGGTGCCCCGTTCGGGTACGCCGTAGGTCATGCAGCCCAGGCACAGGCGCGAGACTTTCAATCCGGTACGGCCGAGGTTGACGACGTTCATGCGGGGCTCCTGGTGGGCGGGGGCGAGGGAGTCAGGGGCTTTCGGTGGGCAAGGCCGAGGCCACCAGCCGGGCGACGCGGGCTTGCTGGATCGCCTGGGCGATCGCCGGCCCCTGGGCACCGCGTGCGCTGGCCGCGGGGGGTACCGCCCCCCGGTCGATGTGCTTGGCGCCATCGAGCAGTGCGAGCAGGCGGGGCCGCTGCGGATAGGGGCGATCTTCGTACCCGGTGCGGCCGCGCGCGTCGCACTCGCAGGCCAGCAGCGCCTGCGCAAAACGTTGCGGGCGCCGGAAGGCATCCATGCGCTCCAGCAGACGCACCGCGGCGGCGGGTGAGAGCTCGGCGCTGCGGTGCACGTTGCCGTGTTCCTTGGCCACCAGCTCGGCCAACGCGGCGGCCTCGGTGCCCACGCGAAGCCGCTGCGCCACCTGCCGCACCAGGGCCACGCTGCGGGCTTCGTGCGCAATGTGGCGAGGCCACTCTTCGGGCGGCGTGGTGCCCTTGCCGAGATCGTGGCCCAGGCAGGCGAAGCGCACGTCGAGCGAGGCGCCCAGCCGCGCGCTGGCATCGAGCACCATCATCAGGTGCACGCCGGTGTCGATCTCGGGGTGATGCTGCGCCGGTTGCGGCACGCCCCACAGCCGGTCCACTTCCGGCAGCAGCCGCGCCAGCGCGCCGCACTGGCGCAACACCTCGAACAGGCGGCTGGGGCGTGATTCCATCAGGCCGCGCGACAGCTCCTGCCACACCCGCTCGGGCACCAGCGCGTCCACCTCGCCGGCTTCGACCATCCGTTGCATCAGCGTCATCGTTTGCGGTGCGACGCTGAAATCCGGCCAGCGCGCGGCGAAGCGCGCCAGACGCAGGATGCGCACCGGGTCTTCGCTGAACGCGTCCGACACATGCCGCAGCACGCGCGCACGCAGATCGGCCTGGCCGTCGAACGGATCGATCAGCGCGCCGCTATCGGGATCGCGCGCGATCGCATTGATGGTGAGATCGCGCCGCGCCAGATCCTGCGCCAGCGTCACATCGGGCGCGGCGTGGAAGGCAAAGCCGTGATAGCCCGGCGCCGTCTTGCGTTCGGTGCGCGCCAAGGCGTGTTCTTCGTGCGTTTCAGGATGCAGGAAGACCGGAAAGTCGCGGCCCACCGGCAGATAGCCCAGGTCGATCAGTTCCTGCGGTGAAGCACCCACCACCACCCAGTCGCGATCCAGCGGAGCCTGCCCCAGCAACTCATCCCGCACCGCTCCACCGACGATGTATCTGCGCATAGGCGGATTGTCGTTCGCTATCGCGTTTTCGGGGCTTCGCTCATTCGAGCGCCTTGTCGGTGACCACGCCATCCACCAGGGTGCGGTACGGCTCATCTTCGACCACGAAGTCGCGCTCGGCCAGCGCGGCGGCTGTCCATTCCTGCATCGCGGGCAGGGCGAGCAGGGTGTCGATGTAGCGCTGGGTAGCGTCGCTCACCGGGATGCCGTGGTTGCGCAGGCGCCAGACAACCGGTGCAAAAAAGGCGTCGGCGGCGGTGAAGCGGCCAAACAGGAATGGGCCGCCAGAGGCTTGCAGTTGTTCGGTCCACATGGTTTCGATACGGGCCACGTCGCTCCTGATGGCCTCGTGCCGGCGCAGCAGGTGCGGGCCCCACGCGGACAGGTCGGCCTCGATGTTCATCGGGCAGTGGTTGCGCAGCGCGCTGAAGCCCGCATGCATCTCGGCGCACAGGCTGCGGGCGCGTGCGCGCTCGCGTGCCGCCTGCGGCCACAGCCGCGCCTGCGGAAAGCGCTCCGCCGCGTACTCGATGATGGCCAGCGAATCCCACACCGCAAGCTGGTCTTGATCGTGGTCGACCAGCACCGGCACGCGCCCGGCCGGCGACACCTGGGCCAGCGTGCGCTTGAACACCGAATCGGCCGACCAGCCCAGCGGCACCTGAACCTCCTCGAACGCGATGCCGCCGGCGCGCAGGGCGAGCCAGCCGCGCAATGACCACGAGGAGTAATTCTTGTTGGCGATGTAGAGCGTCAGGGCCATGGCGTGGAAGAGGCAGCAGTGGAGAAGCCCGCCATCATGCCGTGGCCAGCGCGCACGCGCCAATCAGCGTTATGACGGCGATTGATGCCCGGCGCGCATGAGACATCCGGCCTCAGCCCCCAGCGAGGGCCGGCCCTACACGCCCTCGGGCCGCCGCACCGCCACGAGCGTGGCGTTGTACAGGTCGCCGTTGGGCCGCTTCAGGCGCAGGCGCAGCGATTCGCCCACCGCTTTTTTCATCAGCGGCTCCAATTCGCGGCCTTTGCGCCCGGCAATCAACAGCCCTTCCAGCTCGACGATCTGGTCGCCCGCAGCCAGGCCGTTGAGCGCGGCGGGCGAAGCGGGCGTCACCTTCGAGATGGTGACGCTGCGCAGCGTCGGATCGAGAAAGAAGCCTTCGCCATCGACATTGACGGCGAGGCCGAAAAAGCCCTTCTCTTCGGCCGCCTGCGAGGCCTGCACGAACCCTGCGGCGACGATGCCGGCCGCGGCAGCCATGAAGTGACGGCGATGCAATGGGTGCATGGTCATTGCGCTTTCAGCCCCGCCCCGCCAGCCTGCGCAACCCATCCAGGTGCGAACGCGGGCCGCGCAGGCCGAGGTAGGACGGGCCGACGCTGGCCAGCGAGGCGACATGGATACCCAGGCTGGCGAGGCCGGGCAGATTGCCCGAGGCCACATTGGGCACACGCATCGAATCGAGGTTGTCGCGCGACATCAAGGGCTCGCCCGGCGCCAGCTCCATCAGCAGCGCCTGCAGGCGGGCCAGCGCATCCGGCAACGCGAACACCGGCGCTGCGCGGCCCGCCAGGCGGCCGACCAGCTCGACGATCTGCGCCAGCGTGAGCGTGTCGGGGCCGGCGCATTCGATGGCCTGGCCGGCGGTTTGGGGCCGATCGAGGCAGTTGACGATGGCCTGCGCCACATCCTCCACCCACACCGGCTGGAAACGCGACCTGGCGCCGCCCAGCGGCATGAACGGAAACACCGACTGCAGCGCGGCAAACAGGTTGGTGAAGCGATCTTCGCTGCCGAAGATCACCGAAGGGCGCAGCAGCGTCACATCCAGCCCGCTGTGCCGCCACACGGCTTCGCCGGCCGCCTTGCTGCGCAGGTAGCGCGAAGGTGCATCGCTGGTGGCGCCGAGCGCGCTCACATGCACGATGCGCCGCGTGCCGGCGGCGGCGCAGGCGGCGGCCAGGCGCTTGGGCAGCGCCACATGCGCACGCTCGAACGCCGCATCGTTGCCATGCAGGATGGCGATCAGGTTGACCACCGCATCGCGGCCCTGCACCAGCCGCGCGAGGGCGGCGTCGTTGTGCACATCGGCCTCGATCACCTCGACCATCGGCAGCGACTGCACCTGTTTGGCATGGGCGCGACGCCGTGTGGGTACGGTGATGCGGATGCCGCCGCCGCCGCTCTGCTCCAGCCGTTGTTCCATGTGCGTCATCAGCCGCGCGCACAGCGAGCGGCCGACAAAGCCGCTACCGCCGAGCACCAGCACGTTGTTCAGGCTTGAATCATTCATGGCAACTCACGGTTGATGGCCGGCGCGTTGGGGTCGCGCGGGCCGATGTCGGCGCCCAGGCGGGCTTTGAGGGAGGTGCCGGGCTGCCCGAGCAGCGCGGCGTAGAGGGTGGCGTTGGACAGCACCTTCTTGACATAGTCGCGCGTTTCACTGAACGGGATGTTCTCGGCCCAGATCGCCGGTTCGAGCACCGGGCCTTCGCGCCAGCGTCGTGGCCTGCCGGGCCCGGCGTTGTAGGCTGCTGCGGCCATCGCCTGCGAGCCGCCCACATCATCGAGCGCCATCTTCAGGTAGGCGGTGCCCAGGCGCAGATTCACATCCCGATCGGTAACCATGTCGGGCCGGAAATCGAGCCCGATCTTCTTGGCGGTGATGCGTGCGGTGGCGGGCATCAGCTGCATCAGGCCGGAGGCGCCCACCGACGACCGGGCGTCCATGATGAAGCGCGATTCCTGGCGGATGAGGCCGTACACGTAAGCCGGATCGAGCCCGATGGCGCGTGATTTCTCGAGCACCTCACCGCGGAAGGGTGTGGGAAAGCGCTGGCTGACATCGATCTCGGTGCGGGTGCGATCGCTGCTGTTGATACAGCGATCCCACACCTCGCGATCGCAGGCCAGTTGTGCGGCGGCGATCAGCTCACGATCCGTGAGGCCGCGCAGCGCGTAGTTCCATTCGCGCACGCCTTCGCCGCGCAGGCCCAGCGCGATCAGTTGCAGTGCACGCGCGAAGCCGGCGTGGGTGCGGGCCGCGTCGCGTTCGGCGGGGGTGATCGGCGCGGGCTTGGCTGGCAGGGTGATCGGGCGTCCGAGTTCTTCGAGCGCCAGCGCGCCGTAGAAGGTCCACGGGCTGGCGATGGATTCCAGCAGGGCTTGTGCTTCGGCGCGCAGCGGATCCACCGGCCGAATGTTGGCCACGGCCGCCGACGCCGACGACGCCGGCAACTCTGCCGCAGAGGCGCCAGCCGACGGCGGCGCCTCCACCACGGCGGGTGCAGCCACCGGCGGTTTCACGCCGGCCGGCAGCGGTTTGGCCAGCGCCAGCAACGAGCGCGCTTTCCAGTAAGCCCAGGTGGGCTCGCGCTGCTCGCCGGGGCTCATCTCGTCGATGGCGCGATGGGCTTGTTTCCAGCGCTCGGCGCCGCGCGCGGAGCGCAGCGCCGCGCGCACGTTCCAGCCCAGGATATCGTCGCCCCAATCGGGTGAACGGCCGCGTTTGACGAGGTTCCAGGCGTTGCCGTAGTAGGCCGCCGCCTCGGTTTCCAGGTCCATCGCGGCTTGTTGGCCGATGGCGGCCCAGGCCCAGGCGGCTTGCGAGTCGCTCAGGTCGTTGGCCCAGCGCGTGCGCAACTGTTCGGCGGCGAAGGTCGGGTTGCTGGTTGCCGCGCGGGCCAGCGCGATGGCCAGCAGATCTTCCTTGTGGGCGCCGCCCACCAGCTCGCTGCTGCTGGCACCGCGGCCGAGCAGACGCGCCGGGTTGTCGATCGCCTCGCCCAGCCTGCGCGCCAGCGTGGCATCGAAGAGCGCGGCGGCCGCATTGGCTGCGCGTGGCTTGCCGGCGGCCACCGACAGGCGCACCTTGCGCCATACATCGTCGGTATCGAAGCGCCTGGCATCGAGCATCGTGCTGGCCAGCAGCTGGCAGCCGTTGTCGGCGTCGGTTTGCGCGGTCCACGCGGCTCGCGCCGCATCGCGTACGTCCTTGCCCGCCAGGTGATCGATGAGCAGTGTGTAGCAGGTGACGGAGCGGTCGTCGTTCATGCGGAAACGCGGCACGTCTCGGGCAAACGTGGCCCAGTCGCGGCGGCGGCCGAGTTCGAGCAGCCAGTCGTTGCGCAGCCGATCTTCCACATAGGTGCCGGCCCAGCGGCTGTAGAAGGCCTCCAGCTCGTCGGCGCTGGCTTCGCCGAGGCGATTGCTGAGCTCCCAGTACGCCACCCACGAGGCCAGCGGATGGTTGGCGGCGATGGCGCTGGCGCGCGCCGAGGCGAGACGCACCCGGTCTCGCTTGCGCAGCGCTTCGCGGGCATCGGTGATCACGGTGTCGGCGCTGGCGGCGGTGGGCTGGCTCCTGGCCACGGGCGCGGCCATCGACATCACCGCCGCGAAACAAACGACGAGGGCGCGACACTTCTCGCTCGCCGAGCGCAGCGTGATCTGAGTGGCAATCGGTAACAACATGCGCGCGAATGTAGCGCAGCGTTGCCATGAGGGAATGAGACATCCGGTGTCAACCCTTTCGCCACGGGCCGCCGCGCCGGGCCGCCCCAAGCAAGGCCCGACCCTCTCGGAGGGTCGATCGCCGTATCCGGCGATCGGGGTGTACCAATGAGACATCACGACGATTCGCCCATCGCGATGCGGGTGGCGGCGGCCTCGGCGGTGATCCAGGCGGCGATGGCATCCACATCCGGGCGCTGGCGGGTATCGGTGCGCATCAGGTAGTAGGTGAAGGGCGAGGTGGCCCGGCCCGCCGGGCCGAAGGGCTCGACCAGCTCGCCCCGCGCCAGCAGATCCCACACCAGCGGCACACGGGCCAGTGCCACACCCTGGCCGGTGAGCGCGGCCTGAACCTGCTGGTAGGTGAAGTTCAGGTACAGCCAGCGCCGCGGCTCCAATCCGGGTTGGCCTTGCTGCGCCAGCCAGCGCCGCCAGGTGAGGTATTGGCCGCTGGGGCGGAGATCGTCTTCTTCGAGCAATGTGTGGCCGGCGAGATCGGCGCTGGTGCGCAGCGGGCCGGCGCGGCCGGCCGAGATCTCCGCCTGCAGCGCCACGCTGATGGCCGGCGTGAGCAATTCGCCGAACAGCCGTATCTGCTGCGGGGGTGCGGTGTCGGGGTGGCAGTAGCGGATGGCGAGGTCGAAATCGAGATCGCCGAGATCGATCATCGCGTCGCTGGCCGAGATGCGGATATCGATATCCGGATGCTCGCGTTGAAAGGCTTCGAGCCGTGGCAGCAGCCACAGCGAGGCAAACGACGGAAAGGTGCTCAGGTTCACCACCCGACGCCCGCGTGTGCTGCGCAATTGCTGCACCGTGGCATCGAGGCGGTCGAGCCAGGGGCCCACCGCCTGCATCAGGGTTTGGCCGTCGCTGGTGATCTCCACCTTGCGTGTGCCGCGCTGAAACAGCGGCGCGCCGAGTTCTTCTTCGAGCGCCTTGATCTGACGGCTGATGGCCGGCTGGGTGAGGTGCAACTCGTCGGCCGCCTGGCTGAAGTTGAGCCGCCGGGCGACGGCGGCAAAGCTGCGGAGATGGTCGAGCGACAAGGGCCTGCGGCGCGGGTTATTCATATCAAAAGCACATCAATAGATGTCAATAAGCTCATTGGACCCTCCCCGTCGATCATCCCACAATCAACCCAGGCGAATCGATGACAGTGTCGCGATTCAGAGCCTCAAGGCCCCGCGTTTCCCGTTTCGGAGAATGATGATGAAATCGCATGAAACCACGAATCTGGCCACTTCCAGCCGGCGTTTGGCCGGTGCGATCGAAATCGGCTCGCACGACGTGCTCTCGTGGCAGTCACCCGGGGCCGCGATGCTGCGCGTCACCGGTGGCGCGGCGTGGGTGACGCGGGCCGGCGAGCCCACCGATCACGTGCTGTGCACCGGCGAGGCGATGGCGGTGTCGCGTGGTGATCTCCTGGTGATGGAGCCGCTGCGCACCGATACGCCGGCCTACCTCGAATGGCGCTTGGCCGAGCCTGTGCCGGCGGCTGGCGGTACGGTGTCGGGCTGGCTCGATGGTTTGCGTGATCGGGGCGCCGCCTTCGCCGCGCGCGCTCGCAGGGCGGCTTCGAGGGCCAATCTGGCCCAAGGCAGCGCCATGGCCGGCGAGTCCAGCGCATCCTGGGGCATCGTGTAGTAGCCCAGTGCGATCTGCTGGTTCTTGAGTAGATCCGGCTCTGCCGGGCTACTCAAATCCCCGCGGGGGACGGCCGGCGCGGCCGGCCTTGGGGCCCTTTTCAGATCCGGCTCTGCCGGGCTACTCAAATCCCCGCGGGGGACGGCCGGCACGGCCGGCCTTGGGGCCCTTTTCAGATCGTAGACAAACGGCTCGCTGCCCGCGGCTTCGAAGCGCGGCCGCGAGCTGTCATTCACTTTCAGGTACAGGCGCTCGGCGGCGATGATGGCGATGAACACGTCATCCAGATACAGGCCATGCCCGCCGAACATCGCACGCGAACGCATCGCCCCCGGCGGACCGAGCGGCGCAAGCAGTTCCATGCAGTGCTCGACAAACGGATTGGGAATGCGTACGCGAGGCCGGGAAGCGGTGGAGCCCATGCGAAAAGTGTAGGCTTGCGGGATGACACTTCCTCCCAGCATGCACCTCGAGCCCTCCCGCGACAAGGCGGTGCTCCGCCGCCAATTGCAGGCCGAGCGCCTGTCGATGGTCGATCGCCATCAGCGCTCGGTGCACCTGCAGGAGGTGCTGCGCGTATGGCTCGTGACGCGCCCGGAGAACACGATCGGCGCCTACTGGCCGATCAAGGGTGAGTTCGATGTGCTGCCGGCGCTGTTTCGGTGGAGCGAAGCCGAGCCGGGCCGGCGCATCGGCCTGCCGGTGATCGACCGCGAGACCAAGCAACTGCGCTTTCACGTGTGGTTCCCCGGTTGCCCGATGGAAGAAGACGCCTTCAAGATCCCCAAGCCCAAGGACACCGAGCAATTCCATCCCGAGATGCTGCTGGTGCCGTGTGTGGGCTTCGGCCCGGGCGGTGTGCGCCTGGGTTATGGCGGTGGCTTCTACGACCGCACACTCGCCGCGCTGCACCCGCCGCCGTTCACCGCCGGTGTCGGCTACGGCCACGGTTATGTGCCGTGGCTCGTGCCCGAACCGCACGACGTGCCGCTCGACGCCGTGATCACCGACGACGGTGTGCACTGGCAGCGCGAGCTGTAGCTCACTCGCCGCGCGGCCCCAACCCCAGCCGCTGACAGATCTCCAGCGTCAGCGCGCTCTGGTTCATCGTGTAGAAGTGAATGCCCGGTGCGCCGCCGGCGATCAGGCGCTCGCACAGGCGGCTCACCACGTCCAGCCCGAAGGCGCGGATCGATGCCGCGTCGTCGAGATAGCCTTCCATCTTGAGCTGCACCCAGCGCGGGATGTCGATGCCGTCGCGCTGCGCGAACTGCGCGATCTTGGAGAAGTTGTGGAAGGGCATGATGCCCGGCGTGATGGGCGCCTCGCAGCCGAGCTTCTTCACTTCGTCGACGAAGTGGAAGTAGGCATCGGCATTGAAGAAGAACTGGGTGATGGCCGAGTTGGCACCCGCTTTCACCTTGTTCACGAAGTGCTTCAGATCACGCGCGGCGTAGCGCTGGTCAGGGTGGTACTCCGGGTAGGCCGCCACCTCGATCAGCCAATCCGCACCTTGTGATTCGCGGATGAAAGCCACCAGCTCCGAGGCAAAGCGAAACTCCCCCGCGGCCGCCATGCCGCTGGGCAGATCGCCCCGCAGCGCAACGACGCGGTGGATCTTCTGTGCGCGATAGGTGGCGAGGATTTCCGCCACACCCGCGCGCGTGGAGCCCACACACGAGAGATGCGGCGCGGCCTCGAAGCCCGCCTGCGCGATCGCCTGCACCGTGTGCAGCGTCTTCTCGCGGGTGGAGCCGCCAGCGCCGTAGGTGACGCTGAAAAACTCCGGCTTCACCGCGCCGAGCTGGCGCACCACGTCTTTCAGCTTCTCGTCGCCCACCGGTGTGTTGGGTGGGAAAAACTCGAAGCTGGTCTGGAAGCCTTGAGGGAGGGAGTCAGACACCATGATGTGCTTGGCCCCGCGCTCAATAGCGGTAGGTATCAGGCTTGTACGGGCCGGCCTTGCTCACGCCGATGTACGCCGCCTGTTCGTCGCTCAGCTCGGTGAGCATCGCGCCCACCTTCATCAGATGCAGGCGCGCCACCTTTTCATCGAGGTGCTTGGGCAGCACATAAACCTGGCCGACTTCGTACTTCGCGGGCTGGGTGAACAGCTCGATCTGCGCGATCGTCTGGTTGGCGAAGCTCGACGACATCACGAAGCTCGGATGCCCGGTGCCGCAGCCCAGATTCACCAGCCGGCCCTTGGCCAGCAGGATGATCTTCTTGCCCGGCTTGCCGTCCACACCCGGGAAGGTGACGTGGTCGACCTGCGGCTTGATCTCGTCCCATTCGTACTTTTCGATCGACGCGATATCGATCTCGTTGTCGAAGTGGCCGATGTTGCAGACGATGGCCTGATCCTTCATCGCCACCATGTGATCGTGCGTGATCACGCGTTTGTTGCCGGTGGTGGTGACGAAGATGTCGGCCTTGTCGGCGGCGTATTCCATCGTCACCACCTTGAAGCCTTCCATCGCCGCCTGCAGCGCGTTGATGGGGTCGATCTCGGTCACCCACACTTGCGCCGAGAGCGCGCGCAGGGCCTGCGCCGAGCCCTTGCCCACATCGCCGTAACCGGCGACGACCGCCACCTTGCCGGCGATCATCACATCGGTGGCGCGCTTGATGCCATCGACCAGGCTTTCGCGGCAGCCGTAGAGGTTGTCGAACTTGCTCTTGGTCACCGAATCGTTGACGTTGATGGCGCGGAAGGGCAGCGTGCCCTTGGCGCTCATTTCCTTCAGACGGTGCACACCGGTGGTGGTTTCTTCGGTCACGCCGATGATCTGCGCGGCCTTGCGGGTGTACCAGGTGGCATCCACCGCGAGCTTGGCCTTGATGGCGGCGTACAGGCAGGCTTCTTCTTCGCTGGTGGGGTGGGCGATGACCGACAAATCCTTCTCGGCGCGCTGGCCCAGGATCATCAGCAGCGTGGCATCGCCGCCGTCGTCGAGGATCATGTTCGGGCCTTCGGCTTCACTTCCTTTGTCGCCGAACTCGAAGATGCGGTGGGTGAAGTCCCAGTACTCGGCCAGCGTTTCACCCTTGTGCGCGAACACCGGCGTGCCGACACCGTTGACGCCATTGGCCACCAGCGCGGCGGCGGCGTGATCCTGCGTCGAGAAGATGTTGCACGAGGCCCAGCGCACGCTGGCGCCCAGCGCTTGCAGCGTTTCCACCAGCACGGCCGTCTGGATCGTCATGTGGATGCTGCCGGTGATGCGTGCGCCCTTGAGCGGCTGCGCCTTCGCGAATTCGTCGCGAATGGCCATCAGGCCGGGCATTTCGGTTTCGGCGATCTTGATCTCCTTGCGGCCCCAGGCGGCGAGGGAGAGATCGGCGACCTGGTGGTCCGCAGCAACAGCGCCTGCGAGGGCGGAAGATTCGGGTTTGAAAGAGGCGTTCATCGGAGGCTCCGGAGGTGAGTAAACCCGCCGGGATCGCGATGAGCAGGGCGCTGAAAAGCCTCATTCACCCACGATGACCGTGCGGGTGAGCGCCGTTGCTGAGAAAGGGTTCCGAGCCTGGGGTGACGCTGGGCCACCGTGCAACGCTCCTCGGAACACGCGCATTCTATCGGCATGCCGGCCAAAAACTTGAACCGAGCAGGGTCATCAAGGCCTCGCGCTACCGCGGCATCAGAAACACCCGCATGCGCGCCAGTTCGTCGGCCAGGCCCCGCCGAAACAGCGCCGATCGCGGCTCGCGCAGCGCAAAGCCGTGGCGCGCATCGAGCTCGCCATCGGCCCAGCTCAGGTTGCTCCAGCCGATCACCTGGTCGCCCCACAGCATCGGCAAGGCGTAGTGCCCGTAGCGGCGTTTGGGCGCCGGGGTGTAGGCCTCGAAGCGATAGTCCCAGCCCCACAGCAACTCGAAGCGCCGCCGATCCCACACCACCGGGTCGAAGGGGGCGAGCAGGCGCACCTCGGTGTCCGTGCGCCAGCGGCTGGAGCGCGGGTTTTCGTCGAGCGGCCACAGCCACGCCACACCATCGAGGGTGACGCCGCCCGCATGGGCGCGGGTGTGCCGCAGCGCCTGGCGGGTGTGCTCACGCAGGTGGAAGGCGCCGTAGTCGAGCAGGCTCACCAAATGGCCCAGGCTGGCCGATGGCAGCGGCGCGTACTTGCGCAGCACCAGATCCACCAGGGCCTGCGCGCGCACCGCACAGCCCGCCGGGGAGGGGTCGGCTTCGGGGTGTTCGACAGCCTGATACACCCGCGTGCCGTTGTCGCGCCGCGCCACGCGCAGCAAGCCGCGGTAGTGCAGGCCGTCGAGCATCTGCGTGCTGGCGTTGAGTGATCCGCCCCAGCCCCGCACCCGCCCATGCGAAAAAGCCGCCAGCACCTCGCGCGGATGGGTGGGGCCGTTGTGGCGCACAAACGCGAGCAGTTCGTGCGCGCGGGCCGTTGTGCTCGCATCCCACGCGCGCCGCGTGCCGCGCGGATGCATCAACGCCAGCGTGGTGCGCGGCAGGAAGCCGTAGTTGACGAGGCAATCCTCCTCGATCGGCAGCTTCGGATAGCGGCGTTCCAGATCACCCGCCCGGTAACCGCTGACGCGGTGGCGCAGCGTGAGATCCTGAGCACGGGCCGGCGCGCGGATCGGATCGGCCTGCACGAAGCCCAGGCGATCGATCGCGCGGCCGAGGGTGGTGGGCTTGAAGAGCGAGCGGCCGATGGCGTAGCGGCGCAGGTCGTCGAGCGTGATCGAGGCGACAGGAGATGCGGAACGTGCCATGGCCACATTCTGGCCCGGGCGCGCGGCGCCGATGTGCCGCTCACACCGCGAGTTGCGCCACCGTGTCGAGCTGCATCTCGAAGCTGAAGAAGCGATCGCGGCCCTGGCGCTTGGCGGTGTACAGCGCGTGATCGGCGCGCAGCACCATGCCTTCGGCGGTGGTGTCGGCGGTGGGTACGCAGGTGGTGATGCCGCCGCTGATGGTGAGCCACGGCGACGTGACGGATTCGGGATGCGGTATCGCCAGGCGCGCCAGCATGCGGCGCAGCGCACGCGCGAGCGTCATCGCGCCCGATTTGGGCGTGTTGGGCAGGATCAATGCAAATTCTTCACCGCCGTAACGGGCGGCCTGATCGCGCGGGCGCCGACAGGTGTCTCGCAACAGCTGGCCCACACGCCGCAGGCAGTCATCGCCCGCCACGTGGCCGAGCTTGTCGTTGTAGGCCTTGAAGCTATCCAGATCGCACATTACGAGGGTGAGCGGAGTCTGGTCGCGCCGGGCGGCCGCCAGCTCGTCGTGCAGCAGGCGATCGAATCCGCGCCGGTTCATCAGGCCGGTGAGCGCATCGCATTCGCTGAGCGTTTGCAGGTTCTGGTTGGCCATGCGCAGTTCGCAGGAGAGCGCCACCAGTTGCCGCTGCATATCGTTGAGGCGTTGCATGGCCCGCAGCTTGGCTTCGAGCACCACGCTGGACACCGGCTTGACCAGGTAATCATCGCCGCCGCTTTCGATGCCGCGCCACAGATCGTGCTCGTTGTCGCACGATGAGAGAAAGATGATCGGCGTCCAGCGGCCGGCTTCGGCTTCGCGCATCTGGCGCGCCAGCCAGTAGCCGTCATGGCCGGGCATCACCACATCGAGCAGCACCAGATCCGGCTGATGACGGCGGAACTGATCCAGCGCGCAGATTGCATCCGAGGCCTGGAGCACCTGATGACCCAGTGCGTCGAGGTTGGCGGCCAGCGCCATGCGGACACTGTTTTGATCGTCCACCACGAGGATGGTCAAAGCGGATGAAGAGTGGTTCACAGAACGATGCCTGGCTGACGACGCTGTCGTAGCGGTTTATCGGCGGCGCCGGATGGCGGATTGAGGATGAACGCAGAGCCCATTGCGACCGATTCTGTCGGGCGGGATCGATGGCGCGCAGCCGTCACCGTGAGATCGGATATGGGCCCAGGCGAATCAGTTATGTACGTTTAGTAAATCGTATTGCGAAGAATGTGATTCTTTTTGGTCGATACCTTGGTAAAATGTTGCCATGGTGCACATCGCGATCCACGAATTGAGGGCCGGCTTCTCCCGGTACCTGGCGCAGGCCCGATCGGGCGAGGTGATCGTGGTCACATCGCATAGCAAGCCTGTGGCGCGATTGGTCGGCGTTCCGTTCGCAGACACGGCGGGTGTGGCGCGCCTTCTGGCAACAGGCGCTGCGCAATGGGCGGGCGGCAAGCCAACGTTGCGGCCGGGGGTCGAGCTCGTGGGCGATGGCAGCGCGTTGAGCGAGATGGTTCTGGAGGATCGCGGTTGATCCTGTTCTGCG
>JANMAS010000515.1:0-1738 GCA_031359975.1 Burkholderiales bacterium | reverse complement strand
CTCCAGCGTTGGGTCGGCAGTACTTGGTCCTCACAGGCGTCAGATACCGACGTCAACGGGTCTATCCAAAGGCTGCCAGCGTTCTGATTCTGAAATATCCGCGCTGACTCCGCTCTCACCGGAATCCGGCGTGCGCGCTTTTCACAATCAAAGCTGTGAATGTAGCAACGACGCCAGGCGCTCTTGCAACCGCTCCATCAAAGGCCTCTTTTGCCACTGCTCGAGGCTGATCCCTCGCGCGTTTGACCAGTCGGCCTCGAAAACCTGCTGCTGCGCGAGCCCGAACTCGGCATTCAGCACGTTCAGATTGGCTTCGTCGTTGAGGCGAAACGATCGATTGTCGAAGTTTGTCGACCCGACTGACGAAAAAACGCCATCGACGACCAGGCCCTTGACGTGAAACATCGTCGGCTGGTATTCAGCGATCTGGATGCCGGCCTCGAGCATCGGCCCCCAGCTGCCGCGCGAGGCCTTTCGCACAACTTCAGAATCAATGTGGTCACTCGGGGTCAGCACGCGCACCTTGACGCCGCGCCGAGCAGCATCGATCAAGGACTTGACGGTCATTGCGTCGGGCACGAAGTAAGAGTTCGCGAGGTCGATCGTTTTCCGCGCTGCAGTGATGGACAACAAGTACATCAGCTGCATGCTCTCGCTGCCGCCGCTGGGGGAACTGCTGAACATTTGCGCGGCCAATGGTCCCGCAGGATTGAGCGCGGGGAAATATGACTCGCCGTGAAGTACCTTGCCTGTGACACGCATCCAATTGTCGAGAAACACCGATTGCATCTGTGCCACCACCGGGCCTTCGACGCGGAAGTGCGTATCGCGCCATTCGTCGGCATTGCGCGCCTGGCCCCGCCAGTGGTCGGCAATGCCCACACCGCCGGTAAACCCGACGCGCCCGTCGATCACCAGCAGCTTGCGGTGCGTGCGATTGTTGAGTTGGCCCCAGTTTGACCAGTGCGGCTCGTGAAAGCGCTCGACCTCGACACCGCCGCGCTTCATCGCGTCGAGTAGCGAGGCCTCCATCTTGATGCTGCCGACCCAGTCGAGCAGCACGTGCACCCGGATGCCGGCCCTGGCGCGTTCCGCCAGCGCATCGACAAACTCCTGGCCGATGGTTCCTGACCAATAGATGTAGGTTTCGAAAGTGATGGTTTTTTCGGCCGAGCGGATCGCGGCCAGCATGGCAGGGAATATCTGGTCGCCGTTGAGCAAGGTGTCCACCTTGTTGCCTTCGACGATCTGCGGCCCGAGCAGCGCGCTGAGCGAACGTCGGAACTCCGCGTCGTCGGCTTCGTACAACTTGGGCAGTTGCTGCTCGATCTTCTTCTCGCCACCGGCGAGGTTTTGAAACACCAGCACGCCGATCAGCGTGAATAGCGCTGTCAACACGATAACGCCCAGATAAGACATTACGCCCCTATACATAGACGCCATCGGATGCCATCGCACCCCTGCACGTTGCCTTTTGGGCGCACGACCCGAGCGCAGGAGCGTACCGGGTTCATCTACCGGGCCAAGACCATCGGCCGGGCCGGCTCGCTCTGCGGTTCGCCACGCAGCACCGACGGCACCACACATTCTTCCGGCACCAGCATGAGGCCCTGGCGCTGCAACCACCTCCCGATGGCGGTGCGGCTGGTCAACCCCGCCAGCGGCACCGCCAGCGCCAGCGGCATCACCAGCGGAATCAGCCACAGCGCGGCTTCGGCGTTGATGGTGGCCAGGTTGG
>JANMAS010000493.1:0-2870 GCA_031359975.1 Burkholderiales bacterium | reverse complement strand
ACAGACAGGCCCTGGATGGACCAACCATAACCTACGGGGCCATTCACACCCACTCCCGCAAAGCTCAGGGATAGCTGGGGCGTCATTCCAGCAATACCTGGCGGTACGGCGATGGGGATACTGTAGTTCGGTAGTCCGCTGGGTGATATCACCACTTGCGCGGCAGCAAAGCCACTCACACACGCGGCAATCATGGCCGCAACAATTCGTCCAAAACTCATTCTTCGCTCCCTGGCGACGCGAGCCAGTTGATCCTGATCTGTACGCGCCGCACGGAACGTTACAACTGGAACAGCGTTTCAGAAATCCCGGGCAAACCTGACGCCTCTATCCACAATCGTCCACATTGCGGGAACGAATCGGCTGTATAGGCAGGACTACCTGCGGGGAGACCTTGGCAAAGCATCCGTGGGCACGGCGGATGAAGGCGAAAGCTTCGCGAACTAGAATTTGGGGATGCGTGTGATCGTCTGGCTCCTGCGAGCCTTCATCTTCTTCGCCCTCTTCGCCTTCTCGCTCAACAACCGGCATGACGCCACCGTCAACTGGTTTTTTGGCGTGCAGTGGCATGCGCCGCTGGTGATCATCGTGCTCGCGGCGTTTGCCATCGGGGCGGTGATCGGCGTGCTGGCGATGGTGCCGAGCTGGTGGAAGCACCGGCGCGTGGCGCGTGGGCGCGCTGATGGAGTGGTAGTCACCGGCGCGCCGGCTGCGGCGCCAGCAGCGGGGCCTGGCGCCCTGGTGGGCATCGACGGATACGGCCTGCGCGATGGGGTTTGAGCTCTCGCTGCTGTTGATGGGGCTGCCGCTGATGTTTGCGGCGGGGTGGCTCGCTTCGCGCTTCGATTTTCGGCAGCTCAAGCGCGAGGCGCGCGATTCGCCCAAAGCCTACTTCAAGGGCCTGAACCTGCTGCTCAACGAGCAACAGGACAAAGCCATCGACGCCTTCATCGAGGCGGTACAAAACGATCCGGACACGACCGAGCTGCACTTTGCGCTGGGCAATCTGTTTCGCCGCCGCGGCGAATTCGAGCGCGCGGTGCGGGTGCACGAGCATCTGCTCAGCCGCGCCGATCTGCCGCGCGCCGATCGCGATCGCGCCCAGTACGCGCTGGCGCAGGATTTCATGAAAGCCGGCTTGTTCGATCGTGCCGAGGGCGCTTACCAGGCGCTCAAGGGCACGCCGTTCGAGACCGATGCGCAGCTTGCCTTGCTGAGCCTGTACGAACGCTCGCGCGACTGGCGTGCCGCGATCGAAACCGCTAGCGCGCTGGAGCAGGTGGGCACCGGCTCGTTTGCCTCGCGTGTGGCGCACTACTGGTGCGAGCTGGCGCAAGAAGCCGACGACAAGGGCCAGGCCGAAGAAGGCAGCAATGCCTTGCGCCATGCGCGCGAGATCGCACCGCTGGCTGCGCGGCCTTTGCTGATGCTCGGCTACCGCGCCGCGCGCGCCAGCGATCACGACGCCGCCCTGCAGCACTGGAATGCGATGCGCCAGCGCGACCCGGGTGCCTTCGCCCTGGTGGCGCACGATTACGCCACAAGCGCCAAGGCGGGTGACCGCGTGATCGACTCGCGCGCCATCCTGGCCGAGGCCTATGCGGCCACGCCCAACATGGATCTGCTGCGCGCACTCGCCCTGCTCGATGACGATCCGCTGGCCTCGCGACATCGCCTGTTGGAGCACCTGCAACGCCAGCCCACGCTTTCCGCCGCACAAGAAGCGCTGAAAGGCGCCCCTGGGTCGGTCGAGCCGGCGGTGGCCAAGGGCGTGGCGCAGGCGGTGGCGCGGGCGGCGTTGCCGCTGCAGCGCTATCGCTGCGCCGCCTGCGGCTTCGAGGCCCAGCGCTACTTCTGGCAATGCCCCGGCTGCCTGAGCTGGGACAGCTACCCGCCGCAGCGCATCGACGAACTTTGAGTCTACGCAGGGCGGCGGGCCGATCAGGCCATCAACCGCCGCGCCGTCATCCGCTCCAGAATGCGCAGCGGCGAATGCGCCGGCTCCAGCAAGTCATCGGTGTGCAGCGTGAAGGTTTGCTCCATCATGAACTGGCCGCCCATCGCAGCGTGCAGCACCTGATCGCTGAACACCACCCAGGTGCTGCCCGGCGGAAAGTTCACCAGCTGCTGCGGCGCAGTTTTCTGCCACGCCGCATCGGCCTTGGCGCGGTCGTGCAGCTGCAGCATGAGATGGTCGTACTCGGTGCGGGGCGACTTGGTGATGTGCAGTTTGTGCATCAGCCACGCCGAGCCCGGCAGCGGGCGCGGTATCTGCCTCACATGGCGCTGCGCAAAATCTTCGAAGGGCTCGCCCACGCGCCAAACCCGGGGCTGCCCATTCGGATTGACATTGCTGAACACCCGCAGCAGCCGCAACCCCCGGCTGGGGTTGGACGGAAAGGCATCCACATGCAGCCGCGTGTCATCCTTGCGCCAACTGGTTTCGCGGCCTTCGATCGCCACCGGCCGATACGAGGTATTGGCCAGCGTGAGCTTGCCGCGATAGTGTGGAAAAAGGCGATCCACCAAGGCCGACGCATGCTCGCGATACCGCTTGATCATCGCGCTCAGGGCAGCCTGCTCGTCGGCACTGCCGGCCGCGCCGCGCATCTCGCCGGCCGCGCCACGCAGGCTGATGTTCTTGGCCTTGGGGTCGGCCAGGCGCGGGTCGAGCAGTGGGCGTTCGTTGTCGTGCAACACAAACGGCATCTGCGCAAACCACAGCACATGGCCGCTTTCGAGCACGGGCTCGACGTTGTGCGTGCCGGCGCCGGTGGATGCGGCCTGCCAGGCGGTATCGTCAAAACGGCGGATCAGATCGAGCGCCATCCGGCGGCCTCCAGGTTCAATGGGTGGCAGGTGCCAACAAG
>JANMAS010000455.1:0-4148 GCA_031359975.1 Burkholderiales bacterium | reverse complement strand
GCCTGGGCCAGACTGGCGCCGGCCATCAGCATCAGCGCAGAAAGGTGCTTGGTCATCGGGTTCCCTCGGGATGTCAGGCGATCGGTTGATGCACCGTCACCAGCTTGGTGCCGTCCGGGAAGGTGGCCTCCACCTGGATCTCGGGGATCATGTCGGCCACGCCGTCCATCACATCGGCGATCGCCAGCACCGTCTTGCCCTCGCTCATCAAGGCGGCCACCGTCTTGCCGTCGCGCGCGCCTTCCATGATCGCGGCGCTGATGAGGGCCACGGCCTCCGGGTAGTTGAGCTTCAGGCCACGTGCCTTGCGCCGCTCGGCCAGCAGCGCGGCGGTGAAGATCAGCAGCTTGTCTTTCTCGCGCGGTGTGAGTTCCATGGTGCCGGGGCTTTCGCAGGATCGGTGCCAAGCTGCGATCGGCAGGCCCCGCGGCGCGGCTGGTGCGTTTCTTGAAGCAACAAGCGGATGGAACCCTCAGTCGCCCCCCTTCAAGCCGCGCCGCAGCGCGTGGTGAAGATCCGGCGCGACTACAACAGCTGGGTGGCCAGCGAGTCGATGGAAGACTACGCGCTGCGCTTCACGCCGCGGTCGTTTCGGAAGTGGTCGGCGCTGCGGGTGGCGAACACCGCGTTTGGCGCGTCGTCGTTCCTGGTGCTCGAAGCGGTGGGCGGTACCTTGCTGGTCGAGCACGGCTTCGTCAACGCCTTCTGGGCCATCCTGGTCACCGGGCTGATCATCTTTCTCGCCGGCTGGCCGATCAGCGTGTATGCGGCGCGGCACGGCGTGGACATGGATCTGCTCACCCGAGGCGCCGGCTTTGGCTACATCGGCTCCACCATCACCTCGCTGATCTACGCCAGCTTCACCTTCATCTTCTTCGCGCTCGAAGCGGCCATCATGGCCTACGCGCTGGAACTGGCCTTCGATATCCCGCCGGCCTGGGGTTACCTGATCTGCGCGCTCGCGGTGATCCCTCTCGTCACCCACGGCGTCACGACCATCAGCCGCCTGCAGGTGTGGACGCAGCCGCTGTGGCTGGCGATGCTGATCGTGCCGTTTGTCTACGTGCTGCGGCAGCATCCCGGCGTACTCGCCGAAATCCGGCTGTATGGCGGCGAAGGCCAGGTCGCCGGCTTCGACCTGATGCAGTTTGGCGCCGCGATGACGGTGGGCATCGCGCTCATCACCCAGATGGGCGAGCAAGCCGACTATCTGCGCTTCATGCCCGAGCCCGCGCCCAACCGGCGTTTCCGGTGGTGGGCCAGCGTGATGATCGGCGGCCCGGGCTGGGTGGTGCCGGGTGTGCTCAAGATGCTCGGCGGCGCGTTGCTGGCGTTTCTCGCGATCGGCTATGCGGTGCCGCTGGAGCGCGCGGTCGATCCCACGCAGATGTACCTGGTGGCCTACAACGCGGTGTTCTCGCACTACGGGCTGGCGGTGGCGGCCACCGCCTTGTTCGTGGTGATCTCGCAGCTCAAGATCAACGTCACCAACGCCTACGCCGGCTCGCTGGCGTGGAGCAACTTCTTCGCACGGCTCACCCACAGCCACCCGGGCCGGGTGGTGTGGATGGTGTTCAACATCGCCATCGCGCTGATGCTGATGGAACTCAACGTCTTCCAGGCGCTGGGCAAGGTGCTGGGCCTTTACGCCAACATCGCGATCAGCTGGATGATGGCGGTGGTGGCCGATCTGGTGATCAACAAGCCGATGGGCTGGTCGCCCAAAGGCGTGGAATTCAAGCGCGCGTATCTCTACGACATCAACCCGGTGGGTGTGGGCGCGATGGCCGTGGCCTCGGCGATCTCGATCGCGGCCTACCTGGGCGCGATGGGGCCGATGGCGCAGGCGTTTTCGGCGGTGATCGCCCTGGTCACCGCGTTCGTCACTTCGCCGCTGATCGCCTGGGCCACCGGCGGGCGCTACTACCTGGCGCGCGGTGCGAGCCAGGCGCACGAAGGCCGTTATGCACGGCTGACGAGTTGCACGATCTGCGAACGCGAATATGAGCGCGACGACATGGCGCACTGCCCGGCCTACGGAGGCGCCATCTGCTCCCTGTGCTGCTCGCTCGATGCACGTTGCCACGATGCCTGCAAGCCGGATGCGCGGCTGGCGGTGCAGTGGCGCGCGGCGTTGCGGCGCCTGATGCCGGCCTTCATGTGGAAGCGCCTGGATACCGAGCTGGGGCACTACCTGATGCTGATGTGCCTGGCGATGCCGGCGCTGGCGGCGCTGTTCGCGCTGGTGTACGGCAACGAACGGGCGGCACTCGGCGCCTTGCTTCCGACGGGTTCGGCGTTGGCCGAGGCGGCGCTCGCCAGCGGGTTCGTCAAGGCGTTTGCGGTGCTGCTGATCGTCAGCGCCATCGTGGCCTGGTGGCTGGTGCTCAAGCACCGCAGCGCGCAGGTGGCGCAGGAGGAGAGCAACCGCCAGACGCATCTGCTGGTGCAGGAGATCGATTCGCACCGCCGCACCGATCAGGCGCTCAAGGCCGCCAAACTGCAGGCCGAGCAAGCGCAGCGCGCGGCCGATGCGGCCAACCAGGCCAAGACGCGCTACATCACCAACATCAGCCACGAGTTGCGCACGCCACTCAACAGCATCCTCGGCTACGCCCAGTTGCTCGAAGAAGACGAAGCGATGCCTGCGCGTCGCCGGCAGGCGGTGAGCGTGATCCGGCGCGGCGGCGATCATCTGCTGGGCTTGATCGAAGGCACGCTCGATATTGCGCGCATCGAAAGCGGCCGCCTCGCTCTGGATGTGAAGCCGATGCGCTTTCGCGCCGCGCTCGACGAGATCGCCCACCTGTTCGAGTTGCAGGCGGCCGGCAAGGCCATCCGCTTCGGCTGCGAGATCGATGGCGATCTGCCCGAGGTGGTGCGCGCCGACGAAAAGCGCCTGCGCCAGATTCTCATCAACCTGCTCGGCAATGCGGTGAAGTTCACCGTGGCCGGGCATGTCACCCTTCGTTTGGCGCACGCCTTCGACATCGCCCGCTTCGAGATCGCCGACACCGGCCCCGGCATGGCCGACGACGAACTCGCGCGGGTGTTCGAGCCCTTCGAGCGCGGTGCCGCGGACGGCGGCGGCAGCGGGCTGGGCCTGACGATCGCGAAGATGCTCACCGATCTGATGGGCGGCGAGATGACCGTGCAAAGCACACCCGGTGCCGGCAGCACGTTTCGCATCAGGCTCTTCCTGCCCGAGGTGCACGGCGCCGCGGCCGCCGACGGCGTGCGCCGCCTGCGCTCGCGTGGCAGCTACCGCGGCGCGGGGCGTCGCATCCTGGTCGTCGACAACGAAGAGGTGGATCGGGGCCTGCTGCTGAACCTGCTGCATCCTTTGGGCTTCGTGGTCGACAGCGTGGGTTCGGGCGAGGAATGCCTGCAGCGCCTGCACGCCGGGCCGCCGCCGGACGCGATCTTCATGGATCTCGCGATGCCCGGCATCGATGGCTGGGAAACCTTGCGCCGCTTGCGGCGGGAGCGCCCGCAAGGCCTGGCCGATATCGCGGTGGCCATCGTCTCGGCGAATGCCTTCGACAAGGGCCTGGACAACGACGTGGGCATCGGCGCGCGCGATTTCCTCGTCAAGCCGGTGCGGCTGCCCGATCTGCTCGATTGGCTCGGTGAGCGCCTCGCGTTGCCCTGGATCGACGCCCCGGCGCTGCTGGCAGCGCCACCCACCACGCCACCGCCGCCGGAGCATCTGCAAGCCTTGCAGCGCCTCGTCGAGATGGGCTATCTGCGCGGCATCCTCGAACAACTCGATCGCACCGAAGGCGAAGCGCCACACAGCGCCGGCTTCGTGCAATCCCTTCGCGCCCAGGCGCGTGAATTCCAGTTCGACGCGATGCGTGGCGTGCTGAAGAAAGCGCTCGATGAACGCACCCCTGCTGCCTGACGCCGCCGATGTGGTGCTGATCGTCGACGACGCGCCGGGCAACCTGGCGATGTTGCACGACGCGCTCGACGAAAGCGGCTACACCGTGCTGGTGGCCACCTCCGGCGCGGCGGCGCGGGCCCCCCCCCCCCAGGCCCCGCCCCCAGTGGTGTTTCTCGACCCCCGGATTGCAGGCCAGGTACGCGTAGCGGTGGGACCGCGGCGGAAGGCCCCTACCGCCCCCCCCCGGAACCCCAACAACAAA
>JANMAS010000396.1:0-2355 GCA_031359975.1 Burkholderiales bacterium | reverse complement strand
GCTGTGCGTGGAGCCCGAACTGCAGGGCTGGAACGGCATCGGCTTCGTGGTGCAGGGGTACCAGAAGCGCTGCCCCTACGTGCTCGATTTCCTCATCGATCTGGCTCGCCGCAGCCGCCGCCGGCTGATGATCCGGCTCGTCAAGGGCGCGTACTGGGATAGCGAAATCAAGCGCGCCCAGGTGGATGGGCTGGAGGGTTATCCGGTCTACACGCGCAAGGCCTATACCGATGTGTCTTACCTGGCCTGCGCACGCAAGCTGCTGGCGGCGCCGGAAGCCATCTATCCGCAGTTTGCCACCCATAACGCGCATACCGTGGCGGCGATCTATCAGGCGGCGGGGCAGAACTACTACGCCGGCCAGTACGAATTTCAATGCCTGCACGGCATGGGCGAGCCGCTGTACGAACAGGTGGTAGGCGCCAAGGCCGAGGGCGGCCTGGCGCGGCCATGCCGCATCTACGCGCCAGTGGGCACCCACGAAACGCTGCTCGCCTACCTGGTGCGGCGCCTGCTCGAAAACGGCGCCAACACCTCGTTCGTGAACCGCATCGCCGACGACACGCTGCCCATCGACGAACTGGTGGCCGATCCGGTGCACACCATCGAGCGCATGGCGGCAATCGACGGTGCGCTCGGCCTGCCGCACCACGGCATCGCCTTGCCGCGAGATCTGTTCGGCGCCTCGCGGCCCAACTCGGTGGGCATCGATTTGTCCAACGAACATCGGCTGGCTTCGTTGTCGTCGGCGTTGTTGCAGGGTGCGCATGAGGCCTGGCGCGCAGCGCCGATGGTGGGCGATGCCACGCGGGCCTCGTCGCCTGCGCAGCAGTTGCTCAATCCGGCGCTGCACACCGATGTGGTGGGCGAGGTGATCGAAGCCACGGTGGCTGATGTGGCCGATGCCTTTGAGGCCGCGCAAGCCGCCGGCCCGGCCTGGCAGGCCACCTTGCCGGCCGATCGCGCACTGTGCCTGGAGCGCGCCGCCGATGCGATGGAAGCGCGCATGCAGGCCCTCATCGGCCTGATCGTGCGCGAAGCCGGCAAAACCTACGCCAACGCCATCGGCGAGGTGCGCGAGGCGGTGGATTTCCTGCGCTACTACGCGGCGCAGATTCGCACCGATTTTTCCAACGACACGCATCGCCCGCTCGGCCCCATCGTGTGCATCAGCCCGTGGAATTTTCCGCTCGCCATCTTCACCGGCCAGGTGGCCGCTGCGCTGGCCGCCGGCAACACCGTGCTGGCCAAACCCGCCGAGCAGACGCCCCTCATCGCCGCGCAGGCGGTGAAGCTGTTGCGCGAAGCGGGCGTGCCGGCGGGTGCGTTGCAGCTGCTGCCCGGCCGTGGCGAAACCGTGGGCGCGGCCCTGGTGGCCGATGCGCGCGTGCGCGGCGTGATGTTCACCGGCTCCACCGATGTGGCGCGCATCCTGCAGCGCAACCTGGCCGGCCGCTTGAACGAGCACGGCCTGCCGCTCACCCTGATCGCCGAAACCGGTGGCCAGAACGCGATGATCGTCGACTCCTCCGCATTGGCCGAGCAAGTGGTGCAGGACGTGCTCGCCTCGGCCTTCGACAGCGCCGGCCAGCGCTGCTCGGCCTTGCGCGTGCTGTGTGTGCAGGAGGATGTGGCCGACCGTGTGCTGGAGATGCTGCATGGCGCGCTCTCGGAGCTGCGCATGGGCCGGCCGGATCGGCTGGATACCGATGTCGGCCCGGTGATCGATGCCGAAGCCAAGAGCGGCATCGAAGGCCACATCGCGGCGTTTCGTGCCAAGGGCCGGCGGGTGCATCAGCTCGGCGGCCTCGACAGTGAAAAGCAGGGCACGGCGTGGGCCTCGTGGGCCCGTGGCAGCTTTGTGCCGCCCACGGTGATCGAGCTCGATCGGCTCGACGAGCTGGAACGCGAGGTTTTCGGGCCGGTGCTGCACGTGGTGCGTTATGCGCGCGAAGCGCTGCCCGCGCTGGTGGATCAGATCAACGCCACCGGCTACGGCCTCACGCTGGGTATCCACACCCGCATCGACGAGACGATCGACTTCATCGTCGAGCGTGCCCACGTCGGCAATCAATACGTCAATCGAAACATTGTCGGCGCGGTGGTGGGTGTGCAGCCGTTTGGCGGTGATGGGCTGTCGGGCACCGGCCCGAAAGCCGGCGGCCCGCTCTACCAGTTGCGCCTGCTGTCAGTGCGACCTGATGAGGCGGCGCGCGAAGCGCTCGTCGCCTCGGGACCCGAAGCGGTGGCACCGATCCGCGGCCTGCCGCGAGGCACGGCCGGTGCCGACCCGGCCCTGCAGGCGCTGCGGCGTTGGGCGCTGACGCAGCGGCCGGTCGCTCCGGCGGCCTGGAT
>JANMAS010000382.1:0-8965 GCA_031359975.1 Burkholderiales bacterium | reverse complement strand
GGCTCGCGGTCACGCCCGAAACGAGTTTGCGGATCTCCGCGCGCCCCTCGACCTGCAAACCGTTCGGCCCATAATCCTTGAAGCGCTCCGGCGCCAAGAGTGTGCGCAGGAAGGCGTCAATGTCGGTTCGGTGGGCCATGGGAAGTCAATGATGGCGTTTGCAGGCGATTGTGATGCGTAGTGGTCATGCGTAGAACCTGGCTCATTTTCTCGCAAGCGGTCACGGTGGCGCTGGCGGTGCTCTTCGTCGTGGTCACACTCAAGCCGGAGTGGCTCGGTCGCGCATCGGTGGCGGTATTACCGCAGATCGTGTCGCTTCAAACCGCGCCGCCGGTCGCCGCGCTCGACGGCGCCGAGGGAGCGGCCAGCGCCGTTCATGTGGGCTTCAGCGATGCCGCGCGCATCGCCGCGCCGGCGGTGGTGAGCGTGAGTGCCAGTCGGGCGCCGGCACGCAATCCGCATGGGCAGGATCCGTGGTTCCGCTTCTTTTACGGCGACCAGGCCAACGCGCAGCCGCAGGTCGGCCTGGGCTCCGGCGTGATCCTCGCGCCTGAAGGTTTTGTACTGACGAACAATCATGTGATCGACGGCGCCGACGACATCGAAGTGCGCCTGTCGGACGGCCGCGAAGCCAGCGCCAAGCTGGTCGGCACCGATCCCGACAGCGACCTCGCCGTGCTGAAGATCGACCTCGATCGCCTGCCCGTCATCACGCTGGGCCACATCGAGGGTGTGCAGGTGGGCGACGCGGTGCTGGCGATCGGTAACCCCTTCAACGTCGGCCAGACGGTCACCTCCGGCATCGTCAGCGCTCTCGGGCGCAACCAGCTGGGTTTGTCGACCTTCGAAAATTTCATCCAGACCGATGCGGCCATCAACCCCGGCAACTCAGGCGGTGCCCTGGTCGATGCCTCGGGCCATCTGGTGGGCATCAACACCGCCATCTATTCGCGCACCGGCGGCAGCATGGGCATCGGTTTTGCCATTCCGGTGGACATTGCGCAACAGGTGATGGAGGGGCTGATCCGCGATGGGCAGGTCACTCGCGGCTGGGTGGGCGTTGAACTTCGCGAGCTGACACCCGAGTTCGTGGCCACCTTCAAGCTGCCTGTGAGCCAGGGCGTGCTGATCTCGGGTGTGCTGCAGGAAGGGCCCGCGGCCGATGCCGGTCTGCGCCCTGGCGACGTGGTGGTGGGCGTGGACGGCAAGGCGATCAACAGCCCGGTGGCGTTCATGAATCTCGTGGCCGGCCTCACGCCGGGCAACAAGGCGGTGTTTGCGATCCAGCGCCGTGCCGACCACGTGGAGGTGCCGGTGGTGATCCAGCGGCGCCCGAAAACCCCGCAGCGCGAGCCCTGAGCCGGTCATCCAACGAGGAGATCAGGGTTTTGGCGGATCGGCCTGCGGCCCGGTGTCGGGATCAGGCGCCTGGGTGTGCCGTATGAAGATGCTGGCGCACACGATGCCCAGCTCGTAGAGGATGCACATCGGTATTGCCAGCGAGAGCTGCGACACCACATCCGGCGGCGTGACGATGGCGGCCGCGACAAACGCCCCCACCACAAAGTAGCCGCGAAACGCCCTCAGCTGCGCAACCGTCACCACGCCCATGCGGGCCAGTACCACCACCGCCACCGGCACCTCGAAGGCGATGCCGAAGACGATGAACAGGTTGAGCGCAAAGCCGAAATACTCTTCGATATCTGGCGTGGCGGCAATGCTGGTACCCACCCAACCCTGCGTGAACCGCGTGATCGACGGGATCACCAGGAAGAAGCAAAACGCGACGCCGACGAAAAACAGCACCGTGCTCGACACCACCAGCGGCACCACCAGCCGCTTCTCGTGCAGGTACAAACCCGGCGCCACAAAAGCCCAGGTCTGGTAAAGCACATACGGCAGCACGATCAGGAATGCCGCCAGCAGCGACACCTTCAGCGGCACCAGCACCGGCGAGAGCACGCTGGTGGCGATCAGCTTGGTGCCCGCAGGCAACTGGGCCACCAGCGGTGAGGCGAACAGGTCGTAGATGTAGCCGGCCTTGGGCCAGATGAACGCCAGCACGATGAACAGCCCCACCACCGCGATCACCACGCGCAGCAGGCGATCGCGCAGCTCGACGAGATGCGAAACAAACGGCTGCTCGGTGCCTGCCAGTTCGTCCTTGGTGTCTCCGCTCATCAGCCGTGGCGCCGGGGTCAGGGCCGCGGCGGCCGGAAACGCGCCACCCGTGCCGCGCCGGACAGAGCCCGCGTGCGCACGCCGGTGCGTTGCTTGAACCACTGCGGCGTGGCCGATCGCTTGAGCCGCCAGTTCTTCTTCGGCGGTTTGTATACCGACACCGGCGTGTAGTACGTGGGCGCCGACGGCGCGCCATCGATCGCCGCGTAGCTCGAATGGGCATCGTTCAAGCTGTCGTCGAGCCCGCTGCGTGCCTCGCCGAACTCGCGCGAGACGCTGGATTGCACATCCCGCGCGGCGTCTTCGAACTGCGTTTTCATGTTCTTGAGCTCATCGAGCTCGATCGAACGGTTCACCTCGGCCTTGACATCGGCCACATAGCGCTGCGCCTTGCCGAGCATGTGCCCAACGACACGCGCCACCTTGGGCAGCTTCTCGGGCCCGATGACGATGAGCGCCACCGCGCCGATCAGCGCGATCTTGTCGAGGCCGAAATCGATCATTCGATCAGGACTTGGTACGAGCCTCGACGTCGACCGTGTTGGCATCGGTCGGCGGGGCACCCGTCACTTGCTGCGAAGGCGGGATCGGGGCGTCGGCCGCTTCGGTGCCGCCTTTCACGCCTTCCTTGAAGCCCTTGACGGCGCCGCCGAGATCGGCGCCGATATTCTTCAGTTTCTTGGTGCCGAAGATCAGCACGACCACCAGCAAGACGATCAGCCAATGCCAGACGCTGAATGAACCCATCGAACTTCTCCTTGTGTGCCGGCCTTGGGCTGACGCGAAACCATGATTTTACGGGGCGAAAATGACCGTACGGTTTGTGCCCCTGCTGCGCGCCTGGCGCTCAGCCCTTGGCCCACGGCCTGGGGCCGCCGATCACGTGCATGTGCAGGTGCTGCACCTCCTGGCCGCCATCGCGCCCGGTGTTGATGACCTGGCGAAAACCGCCGGTCACACCCAGCTCGCGCATCAGGCGGGTGGCCTGCACCATCATTCGGCCCAGCAGCGCCTCGTGCTCGGGTGTCACGTCTTCCATCGAGGCGATGTGGGCTTTGGGGATCAGCAGCACATGCACCGGAGCCCACGGATGGATGTCGTGAAACGCCATCAGGTCGTCGTCTTCGAACACCTTCTTCGCCGGAATCTGCCCCGCGGCGATCTTGCAGAAGATGCAACCGGGATCGGATGCGCTCATAGAGCCGGGCAGGCTCATGCCTGCGGGCCCGGCATCGGTTTGCGGTCGTTGAGCGCGAGCCATCCCCGCACCACCCGGTAGAGGAACCAGATCGAGATCAATGTCCAGGCGATCCAGCCGGGAACAAACAGCAACAGGAAGAGCGGCGCGGTGACCAGGTACAACAACCCCGCCCACAGCACGCTACGGATGCGCCATTTGAAGTGCGATTCCTGCCAGGTGCCGCGCGCGTCGCTCTCCTTCACCAGATCGAGAACAAACGCCGCCAGCAGCAGCACCACGCCGGGCTGGAAACCCGGCACCACCGCGCCCACCGCCACGACGGCGTGCAGTGCGTAGCTGATATGGCCCACCGTGCGCAGCGAGCTTTCGCTCTCGGCGTCGCTGACAGCCGGGACCGGAGTGATGTCGTTCATGTTTGCGAAGGCTCCTGTTGTGACTCGCTCGTTTCGCGCTCGCGGGCTTTGCGCAGCGCAAACTCTTCCAGCCCCGAAAGCCCCTCGCGGCGGCTCAGTTCATCCAGCACATCCTGCGGTTGCAGGCCGTAGGCACTCAGCGCCACCAGCGTGTGAAACCAGAGATCGGCCGCTTCGGCGATGATTTTGGCCCGATCGCCATCTTTGCAGGCCATCACCAGTTCGGTGGCTTCTTCGCCGATCTTCTTGAGGATTGCGTCGTGGCCCTTGTCGAACAGGCGCGCCACATAGCTGGTTTGCGGATCACCGCCTTGCGCCGGACGGCGTGATTCGATGACGGCGGCGAGCCGCTTCAGCGTGTCGTCAGAAGGCATGGCGATCCACCGTGTCAAACCTTGTCATCATGTATAGATCGAAGTGGGATTTTTCAAGACCGGATCGACCACCTGCCACTGCTGGCCATCGAGGCGCCGGAAAAAACAACTGTGACGGCCGGTATGGCAGGCGATACCGGGATCATGCCCGGCCTGGGTGACGGTGAGCAGCAGCACGTCGGCGTCGCAATCCACGCGGATGTCGTGCACGCGCTGGATGTGGCCCGATTCCTCGCCCTTGTGCCACAGGCGCTGGCGCGAGCGGCTCCAGTACACGGCTTCGCCTCGTGCGGCGGTCTGCGCCAGGGCTTCGCGGTTCATCCAGGCGAACATCAGCACATCACCGCTGCCGGATTCCTGCGCGATCACCGGCACCAGGCCATCGTGATCCCATTTCACCTCGTCGATCCAGTTCATGCGGGAAGTTTATGGCTGATCGGCGTGGGTCGCACCGAGGAAGCCCTGTTCCTGAGCGAACCAACCGAGCACCGGCACCGTGCCCGGTAGCACCGGCGCGCAGGCCACCGGCAGCGTTTCCCAGGCCATCGCCTGCTGCTCGCGCATTTCAAACGCGCCCTGCCAGGTAAACACCTTGCACAAGTGCAGGCGCACGCGCGCGTGCGGGTAGTCCATCTCTTCCACTTTCCAGGGCTGCACCGCGCCGATGGTGATGCCCAACTCTTCGTGCAGTTCGCGTCGCAGCGCTTGCTCCACCGTCTCGCCGGCCTCGAGCTTGCCGCCCGGAAACTCCCAGTAGCCCGCGAACACCTTGCCTTCGGGCCGGGAAGTGAGGAGAAACCGGCCGTCGGGATCGATCAGCACGCCCACCGCCACATTCACCGGGCGGCGCGGTGGTTCGGTCGTCACGGTGCGCCTCGGCCGGCAAAATCCCGCGCAAACTGCCAGGCCACGCGGCCAGATCGCGACCCGCGTTCCAGCGCCCACACCAGCGATTCCTGCCGCGCCGCGGCGATGGCTTCGTCCGCCGCACCAAAGTGCCGCAACCACTGCGCCACGATGGCCAGGTACTCAGCCTGGGTAAACGGATAAAAGCTGATCCACAAGCCAAAACGTTCGGACAGGGAGATCTTTTCCTCCACCACCTCGCCGGGATGCACTTCGCCATCGTCCATGTGCTGGTAGCTGAGGTTTTCCTTCATATATTCGGGCAGCAGATGGCGGCGGTTGCTGGTGGCGTAGATCAGCACGTTGTCGCCGGCCTGCGACACCGAGCCGTCGAGCATCGATTTCAGGGCCTTGTAACCAGGCTCGCCCTCGTCGAAGGAAAGGTCGTCGCAGAAAACAATGAAACGCTCGGGGCGCATCGCCACCGCATCGGTGATGTCGGGCAGATCCACCAGATCGCTTTTGTCCACCTCGATCAGGCGCAGGCCCCGATCGGCGTACTCATTCAGCGCCGCCTTGATCAGCGAGCTCTTGCCGGTGCCGCGAGCGCCGGTGAGCAGCACGTTGTTGGCTGGACGACCGGCGACAAACTGCTCCGTGTTGCGCACCAGGCGATCGCGTTGGGCGTCCACTTCCTTCAGGTCGGCCAGGCGGATCGTGCTCACCCGTCGCACCGCCTCGAGGTGGCCGATACCGCCGCGGCGCCGGAAGCGGAACGCTGTGGAGGCCGACCAATCCGGCGGCGGTGCGGGGCGCGGCAAGACGGCGTCGAGCCGGCCCAGCAGCGTGTCCATGTGGTTGACGAGGGCGTCGGCCTTGCGCAACAGGGCGGTGAGATCTGGATCGGTCATGACGAAGTGTAGGCAAGACGCCGATCACGGGACCGGCCGCACGCGGCCCTGCGCGACGGCGAACAGACGGTCACCCGACAACGCGCGCGTCGCGTGCATGCCGGTGAACGCGCCGAACGCCGGCAACACACCCACATCGGCCGAGAAGTGGAAACACGGCAGGCGCAGACGGTCGTGCGCCCGGCCGCCCACCTGCACACACGGATGCAGATGCCCCGCCAGCACATAGGCGCCATCGCGTGGCGTGGGATGGTGGGCGAGCAGCCAGCCGCCCAACGCCAGCGGCTCGTCGACGACCTCGATGCGCAGCGACGATGGCGGATCGCCGGCACGGTCATCATGATTGCCCCGCACCAGCGTGAGGCCGAGGCTGCTGTGACGTTCGCGCCAGGCTTGCACGGCCTGCAACGTGGCTGCGGCATGCGCGCGTGCAGAGTGGAGAAAATCGCCGAGAAACACCACCCGATCGGCGCCGGTGGCGCGCACCGCGTCGCTCAAGGCCTCGAGGGTCTCGCCGGTGGTGGCCTCGGGCACCGGCACGCCCCAGCGGCGAAACGACACCGCCTTGCCGATGTGCAGATCAGCCACCAGCAAGGCGCGCTGCGCCGGCAGCCACACACCGCGGTGCGGCAGCAAATGCAGGGCGACGCCGCGCACCTCGATCACCCAGGCGCCATCGCACACCGGCACCGCGGCGTCGGCCGGCGCGTCTCCGCCGCGCGTCACGATGTCATCAGCAGCAAGGTGGCGTCGAGATGCTCGGTGGGGCTGCGCTTGAAGCCCGAGCGGGCATAGCGCTGCAGGCGTCCGACTGCGAACGAGGTGAGCGCCGACGCGCGCACCTGGGCATCGACCGTGGGCGTGGCCGAGCCGGCCGCTTCGGCGGCCAGCTTCAGGCCCTGCCGAAGCTGGCTCTCCACGCGATCGAAAAACTGGCTCATGCGCACCATCAGCCGCTCGTGTTCGAACACCAGCGCATCACCCACCATCACACGCACCATGCCGGGATTCTTGTCGCCGAACTGCAGCAGCACCGACACGATCTTGGTGGCCTGCGCCACACCGGAGGCCTCACGCTCGACGATCTGATTGAACAGCGTGAAAACGCTGCTCTCGATGAACTCGATCAACCCCTCGAACATCTGCGCCTTGCTGGCGAAGTGCCGATACAAGGCCGCTTCGCTCACTTCGAGCCGGGCCGCCAGGGCGGCCGTGGTCACCCGATCCGCGCCCGGCTGCTCGAGCATCGAGGCGAGTGTCTGCAGGATCTGCACTCGCCGCTCGCCGGGGCGCGGGCGCTTGCGCCCGGGCGCGGCCTCGTCAGCAAGGGGGCTGCCCTGCACGAGAGGCGCAAAGCCGGCGTCGGGAAGATCGGACATCGATGGGGCGCGACGAAGCGGCGCGGGCGAGAAGCGGGGGGAAGGCGGAAATATCACGCGAAGTGAACTGGCGAGACCATTCTGGCATGGTGGGAAGCAACGGTCTGATACAGATAAACACCGAGTCATTCGAGGTGGCCGTTACCGTCGCGGCTCGGGCTATCCCGCCTTGTGCAGCGCGCGCAAGTTGCGAGTGATGCGATCCACATACGCCGGCGTGACAGAGTGCCGCATCACACCCGGCCCGGTGTTGCCTGGCGCGCGCAGATAGCGCTGCATCCACACCGTGCCCATGCCGATCCGGCGCGCGGATTTCTGATGCGCCAACGTGTCTTCGACCAGGATGCATCGACAAGGCTTCACCCCCAGGCGCACCGCCACGGTGCGCAGCATGCGCGCGTCGGGTTTGGGGCGCAGGTGGCCGAACATGCGCATGCCCTCGATCGCGATCACCTCGTCAAAGAGACGATCGATGCCCAGCGCCCGCAACACGCGCAAGGCGTAGTGCCGGGGCGAGTTCGTCAGGATCACCTTGCGGCCGGGCAGTTGTGCCAGGGCGGCCAGATCGCCGCGATGGCCGAACAGGCGTTGCTCCAGGCCGGGCAGGCGATGGGTGTCATGCAGAAAATGGCTGGCCCGGATGCCATGGTGACGCACCACGCCGAGCAGCGTGGCGCCATAACGGTGCCAGTAGTGCCGGCGCAGGGCGTCGGCGTCGTCGGCCGACAGCTGCAACTCACGGCGCAGGAAATCGGTCATGCCGGCGCTGATCTGGCTGAACACCCAGCTGCCGGCGTCGTGAAGGGTGTTGTCGAGGTCGAACAGCCAGACGGTGTCGCGGCGCTTCATCCGGTCATGCATTCGAAGCAGACGCCGCGGCGCGCTTGGAGCGGATCATCGTGGGTCTCATGCGCTGTCACGATGATGCACTCACCTGGAGCGGATCATCGTGGAACTCATGCGGCGTTACGATGATCCACTCACCTGGAGCGGATCATCGTGCCGTAGGCCTTGTCCGTCAGGATTTCCAGCAGCATCGCGTGCGGAACCCGGCCGTCGATGATGTGCACCGCGTTCACGCCGCTGCGGGCGGCGTCGAGCGCGCTGGAGATCTTGGGCAGCATGCCGCCGGAGATGGTGCCGTCGTCGAACAGCGCGTCGATCTCGCGCGCCGAGAGGTTGGTCAGCAGCTGGCCGGCCTTGTCGAGCACGCCGGGGGTGTTGGTGAGCAGCACCAGCTTTTCCGCTTTCAGCACTTCGGCCAGCTTGCCGGCCACCACATCGGCGTTGATGTTGTAGTTTTCGTTGTGCGCGCCGAAGCCCAACGGCGAAATCACCGGAATGAACTGGTCATCCTGAAGAGCCTTCACAACGCTCGGGTCGATCGATTCGATGTCGCCCACCTGGCCGACGTCGTGTTCCTTCTCGGGATCGTCCTTGTCTTTCATGCGCAGCTTGCGAGCGCGGATCATGCCGCCGTCGCGGCCTGTCAGCCCCACCGCCTTGCCGCCGGCGGCGTTGATGAGGCCGACGATGTCTTGCTGCACCTGCCCGGCCAGCACCCATTCGACGACTTCCATCGTCTCTTCATCGGTGACACGCATGCCCTGCACAAACGTGCCCTTCTTGCCCAGGCGCGACAAGGCGTTGTCGATCTGCG
>JANMAS010000375.1:0-3488 GCA_031359975.1 Burkholderiales bacterium | reverse complement strand
TCGATTGGCGCCGGTGCGCTGGGCACCGTGATGTTGATCTATCTCTATCCGCTGCGGCTGAACGCCAGCAAGCTGGTAGGAACCGATCTCGCGCATGCGATCCCGCTGGCGCTCATCGCCGGCCTGGGGCACCTCTCGCTGGGCAACGTGAACTACGGCTTGCTGATCAACCTGCTGATCGGCTCGATCCCCGGCGTGCTGCTGGGATCGCTGGTGAGCACGCGAGCACCGCTCACGTTCATCCGCTACGCGATTGCCATCGTGCTGGGCGCCGTGGCGGTGAAGCTGCTCATGGTCTGATCGCCGCCCGTTCGGGGTCGGTCAAAACGGGCGCTTCGGCGCCCGTTTTCATTGGCGCGCCGGATCAATTCTGAACAACCTTGTCCCCCTCACCGAATCTCCTCACTTTTGCACGGCTGACGACCGAAGACCGGCTTCTAGCATCTGCACATGCCTCGAAAGCCGAGGTGCCGTGGATCCAGGGCCGCGCCCTGACCGTTCAACCTTTCCCGCCGGAAGCAATCGATGATGCAATTCAAATGGCTGAGCAGACAACCCGAGAACACCGACGCCCGCGAGACCGACATCACGGACATGCGCGGCCAGCTCGCTGCGATATCCAAGGCCTTTGCCGTGATCGAGTTCAAGCTCGACGGCACCTTGATCACGGCCAACGACAACTTTCTCAAGACCCTGGGCTACACGCTCGATGAGGTCAAAGGCAAGCATCACAGCCTGTTCGTCGAGCCGGCTCATCGCGAGACGATGGCGTACCGCCAGTTCTGGGAAAAGCTGGGCTGCGGCGAACACGACGCGGGCCAATACCTCCGCATCGGCAAGGGCGGCAAGAGCGTGTGGACCCAGGCGTCCTACAACCCGATCCTCGACGCGAACGGCAAGCCGTACAAGGTCGTCAAGTACGCCACCGACGTCACCGCCGCCAAGCTGCGCGCCGACCTCAAATCCGCACTCGACGTGACGGCCACCAACGTGATGGTGGCGGATCTCGACTACAACATCATCTACGGCAACGAGTCGTTGTCCAAGATGCTGGGCGAGGCCGAGGCCGACATCAAGAAGCAGCTCCCCACCTTCTCGGCCAGGAACCTGCTCGGCACCAACATCGACGTGTTCCACAAGAACCCGGCACACCAGCGCGGCATGCTGAACCAGCTGCGCGCCACGCATACCACCAAGCTGCCCATCGGTGGCCGCACCTTCGATCTGATCGTCAACCCGATCTTCGGCGACAAGGGCGAGCGCATCGGCACCGTGGTGGAGTGGAAGGACATGACCGCCATCCTCGCCGCGAAAGAGCGCGAAGAACGGCTCGCGGCAGATAACCTGCGCATCAGGAACGCGCTCGACAAATGCACGACCAACGTGATGATCGCCAACGCGGCCAACGAAATCGTCTACATGAACGAATCGGTGTCCGAGATGATGGTCCGCAACGAAGGCGAGCTGCGCAAGACGCTGCCGCAGTTCGATGCGCGCCGCTTGATCAACACCAGCATCGACGTATTCCACAAGAATCCGCGCCATCAGCAAGGCATGCTCGCCGCGCTGCGCAGCACCCACAAGACCGAAATCAAGGTCGGCAGCCTCACCTTCGGCCTGGTGGCCAATCCGATCATCAGCGATATCGGCGAACGGGTGGGCACGGTGGTCGAATGGGCCGATCGCACCCAGGAAGTGGTGGTCGAGCATGAAGTGGCCGGCATCGTGAATGCCGCCGCCGCCGGCGACTTCGGCAAGCGCATCCAGATGGCCGGCAAAGAAGGCTTCTTCAAGCAGCTCGGCGAAGGCATCAATCGCCTGATGGAGACCAGCTCGGTGGGCCTCGACGACGTGGTGCGTGTGCTCGGCGCCCTGGCGCAAGGCGATCTCACCAAAACCATCTCCGCCAACTACGAGGGTACTTTCGGCCAGCTGAAAGACGACTCCAACGCCACCGTGGACCAGCTCACGCAGATCATTTCGCAGATCCGCGAAGCCAGCGATTCGATCGCCACCGCGGCATCGCAGATCGCCAGCGGCAACACCGATCTGTCGGAACGCACCGAGCAGCAGGCCTCCAGCCTGGAAGAAACCGCCTCCAGCATGGAGCAGCTCACCGCCACGGTGAAGCAGAACGCCGACAACGCCCGGCAGGCCAACCAGCTCGCGGCCACCGCCTCCGAAGTGGCCGTGCGCGGCGGCGTGGTGGTGTCGCAGGTGGTCGAGACGATGAGCTCGATCACCGAAAGCTCCAAGAAGGTGGTCGACATCATCAGCGTGATCGACGGCATCGCTTTCCAGACCAACATCCTGGCGCTCAACGCGGCGGTCGAAGCCGCCCGCGCCGGCGAACAGGGCCGCGGCTTCGCGGTGGTGGCCGGCGAAGTGCGCAATCTGGCGCAACGCAGCGCGGCTGCCGCCAAGGAGATCAAGACGCTGATCGGCAATTCGGTCGAGAAGGTGGAGGTGGGATCCAAGCTGGTGGAAACCGCCGGCCGCACGATGGAAGACGTCGTCAGCTCGGTCAAGCGGGTGACCGACATCATGAGCGAGATCAGCGCCGCCTCGGCCGAGCAATCGGCCGGCATCGAACAAGTCAACCAGGCCATCGTGCAGATGGACCAGGTAACGCAGCAAAACGCCGCGCTCGTCGAAGAAGCTGCCGCGGCGGCCGAATCGATGCGTGAGCAGGCAGGCAGTCTGTCGCAGGCGGTGGGCGTGTTCCAGCTCGGCGCCGACGGCGGGCTGGCTGTCAATCGTCGTGGCCCGGATCGGGCCACCAACGTGGCCAGACTGCCGGCATCCAAACCGGTTGCCAGGCCCGCGTCAGCCGGGCCACGCAAGGCGGTGGCGCGCAAGCCCATGGCCAAGGCGGCGCGAGGAACCGCCGTGGCCGCCGCCACCGCCGACGCGGGTGACGACTGGGAGCAATTCTGATGAACCTGCCACCCCGCTCCCTCGCCATCACCCTGCGCAAGCTGGGCTGGCTCACGCTCCTTGCGTTCACCGTCAAAGGCATCGCCACCACCACCCTCATCCTGTGGGCGCTGGGCCAGGCCGTGCCTTGACGGCCGACGGGCCTGCCCGCCGGGCCCGCTTCGCGCCTCCCTTGTTCTGAACTTCCTCACCCTTGGCCCGAACGATCGCGACAACCGGTCTCATCTACCCATGTACCCGCACACCCTTCCGACCACGGCCGGTCGATCGCCAGGCGAGCAGGATGCGTGCCCGCCGAGCGATCCGTGGTGCCGTGTTGACATCGAAGCCCAGGATCACCACATCGTACTCACCACAAGCCGGACGCTGACAAGGCTTGGCTTGGCCCAACTGCTCAACCGCAGCTTGCCGGCTGGTGTCGTTTTGCGCGTGCTCGCACCGATCCCTGATGCCTCAGAAGCAGTCGCACGGGTTCCGCTCGACGCGACCAAAGAACACCTGGCGCAGGAGATCGCAAAGATCCGGTCGATGCGGTTCGTCGGGCTGTCCCA
>JANMAS010000374.1:0-11379 GCA_031359975.1 Burkholderiales bacterium | reverse complement strand
CGCGCCACCGCCGGTGCGGAGAGCCGCTGGTAAAGCCACACGATCACAATCACCGCCGGCAGCAACAGCACCACCACGCCCATCAGCCGGATGTCTAGCCAGGCCATGGCCGCCAGCAAGCCGAGCAGCACGATCACGCTGTCGAGCATCACGAACAGCACCTGCACATAAAGCGTCTTCACCGCCTCGGTATCGTTGGTCACGCGGCTCACCAGTTGGCCGGTGATGGCACGGTCGAAAAACGCGATCGGCAGGCCCAGCACATGCTGGTAGACCGATTCGCGGATGCGCTGCACCGATCGCATCGCGAGGCCGGCCAACCTCACCAGTTGCCGGTACCGCAGCCAACTGGCCAGCATGCCGGCCACCCAGGCGCCGCCCAGCAGCGCAGCCATCTCGACCAGCGCACCCTGGCGCGGCACCAGATGCTGGTCGATCAACATCTTGCCCAGCAAGGGGCCGAGCGCTTCGAGGCCCGCAGCCAGCATCAACCACAGCGCCCCGGCGTAGAGATGGGCCCGCTCGGGCCATGCCGCCGACACGAGCAGGCGCATCGCCTCACGCCGCTCGCCCACGGGCCGGGCCGGCAGGCCAGCGGGATCACCGGCCACTGCCGTGGCCGAGACGGCGGCGGCCGTTGGATCATCCATCGGCATCGAGCGAGGCCTCGAGCTGTTGGTAGCGCCACTGGGTGGCGTACCACCTGGCCGAGGCGATCAGCTCGGTGTGCGAGCCTTGTTCGACCACCCGGCCTTCGCGCAAGACGATGATCTGGTCGGCATCGGCCACGGCCGACAACCGGTGGCTGACGATGATCGCCGTGCGGCCGCGCCGCTGCGCGCGCAGGTGTTGCAGGATGCGCGCTTCGGTGTCGGTATCCACCGCCGACAGCGCGTCGTCGAGCAGCAGCAGCGGCGCATCGGCCAGCAGGGCGCGTGCGATCGCGATGCGCTGGCGCTGCCCGCCCGACAAGGTGACACCGCGCTCGCCCACCATCGTGTCGTAGCCCTGCGGCAGGTGGTGCACATCGTCGTGCACGGCCGCCATGCGCGCCACGGCTTCGATCTCTTCGCGCGTGGCTTGCGGGCGCGCCAGAGCGATGTTGCCGGCCACCGAGCCCGAAAACAAAAACGGCTCCTGCGGCACCCAGGCTACCGCGCGATGCAGCGCATCCAGCTGGAAAGCCGCCAACGGCACGTCGCCCCATTTCAACTCGCCCGCCTGCGGCGCCCATTGCCGCAGCAGCAACTTCAACAGCGTGCTCTTGCCGGCACCGGTAGGCCCCACCAAGCCCAGCGTCTGGCCCCGGGGCAAGTGGAACGACACCCCGTCGAGCGACGGCAAGGCCTGGCCGGGGTAGGCAAAGCGCAGGCCGCTGGCCGCCAAGGCACCAGCGGTCACCTCGGCCACGTGGCCGTCATCGTCGATGGCCAGCGGCTCTTGGAGCACCGGCGCCACCCGCCCCCAGGCCGCCCGGCCGCGCTCGATCAGCGAGAGCACCCAGCCGGCGGCAAACATCGGCCAGATCAACTGGCCGAGGTACATGCCGAAGGTCGTCAACTTGCCCAGCGTGAGCTGATCGTGCCAGACCAGCCAGCCGCCAAAGGCCAGGGCGCCGACGCTGGCGGTGGCGAGCGTGAAACCCACCGCGGGCTCATAGGCGGCTTCCCAGCGCTGTTCACGAAGGCTGCCAACGGCCGCAGCCTGCGCCAGGCCGCCGAAGCGCTGTGCCGCCAGCCGCTCCAGCCCGAGCGATCGCAAGGTGCGCACGCCGGAGAGCGTTTCCTGGACATGGTCGTTCAGCGCGCTGAAGCGGCCGAGCGCGTCGCGCGCGGTTTCATGCACATGGCGCGAGATCCACCAGAAGCTCAGGGCCATCAGCGGAAACGGCAGCAACGCGATCGCCGCCAGCCGCCAATCCACGCCCAGGGCCATCGCGGCCACCACCAGCACCAGCGCCAGCGACCCATCAAAACCGGCGAGCAAGGCCTCGCCCGCAGCCAGTTCGATGGCATCGATGTCGTTGGTGGCCAGAGCCATCAGATCACCGGTGCGGCGGTGTTGATAAAAACGCGGCGACTGCAAAGCCAGCCGGCGATAGAGATCGATGCGCAGCTCGGCGCCCATGCGATACGCGGTGGCGTAGAGCACCAGCCGCCATCCCACCCGCAGGCCGTAGATCACCACACCGGCACCGAGCAGCCAGGCCACCTCGCGTTGCAAGGCAACACCGGTGAGCTGGCCGGCGACCAGCGTATCCACCATGTGGCCCACCTGTCGTGGCACCCACACGAACAGCGCGCCGATGGCTGTGAGCATCAGCGCCGAACTGGCGTAGGCCAGGCGATGGCGCAACACAAAACCGCCAACCAGGCGGCCGATGGAGGGGGTGCGAAGCGGGACGGCTGGCGCAGCGAGGAGGCCGGTCATCGGCGCGATTCTGCCGCAACGTATCGCGGCCCTGGGCCGCGGCGATCAGGCGTCGCGCACGTCGGCGACCGGATTGGAACCAAAATCGCCGCGCGCCAGCAAGGCCAGCAGTTTGCCGGCGGCGGCTTGCGGTGAATCGAGCATGCCGGCCGACTTGAACTGCACGAAGTTCGCGTGCTCCGGAAAACGTGCCGGATCGGCGGCGCGCAGCTGCACCTGCATGTCGGTATCGATGATGCCCGGCGCCACCGAGGCGATGCGTGCGGGGTTGTGCAAGTGCTCTTCGTCGAGCGCTACCGCCCGCGAAAAATGATCCAGACCGGCCTTGGCCGCGCAGTAGGCGGCGCTGCCGGCCATCGCCCGCCGGCCCAGGCCCGACGACACATTGAGCACACGGCGCTTGGCGCGCCAGGCTCGGCTGTCGCGCACGAACACCGCGCTGAGCAGCATGGCCGCTTCAAGCCCGACACGCATGGCGCTCGACATCGTCAACAGATCGCTGTCGTCGATCGGCCCGAGCCGCGGCAGCAAGGCGGCGTTGTTGATCAGCGATGCGGTGGTGAAGCGCTCCCAATGCTGCGGCTTCAGCCAGTCGGACAAGCGCCCGGCAGCCACCTGCGTGTCGGCCAGATCGAGCGTCCATTGTTCGAGCGTGCACCCGGCGGCGGCGGCTTGCGCGTCGAGAGCGACGTTGCGCGCACGCGCGATGCCGATGACCACGTTCTCCGGCATGAGCAAGCTGCGCACGATGGCCTCGCCCAGGCCACGAGAGCTTCCGGTAACCACATACAGATGCGACATCTGCCGAAGCATACGGTGGCGCTGTCGGAGACGGCGCCATGGTTTATGGCAAGCCGACCAAAACTTCCTGTTTCGCACTCAAAACGTGGCATCGACCGCAAAGCGCCTTCGCCCTTCGCCGCCCGGATGGGGCAGTTCGATCTCGCTGGCGTGCAACAGCAACCGGCTGGCGGGGCTGGTTGCATCAGCCGGCGCATAGAGCGCGTCCCCGACGATCGGGTAGCCGATGTGCGCCAGGTGCACCCGGAGCTGGTGGGAGCGGCCGGTGACCGGCTCCAGCGCCAGGCGCGACCTGCGCCCCCCGCCATCCACCAGGCGGTCGATCACGCGATACCGGGTGAGCGAAGGCCGCCCCTGCGCCTGATCCACCTTCTGCAAGGGCCGTTGGGGCCAGTCGGCCATCAAGGGCGCGTCGATCTCGCCGGCATCGTGAAGCAGCCACCCGCTGACGACCGCCAGATACCGCTTGGCCACCTCGCGTTGCTCGAAAGCCATCGACAGCCGCCGCTGCGCCACCGCGCCGCGTGCCATCACCAGCAAGCCGGAGGTGGCCATGTCGAGCCGGTGCACCACCATCGCATCGGGCCACCGCAGTTGCACCCGCGCCAGGGCGCAATCGGCCTTCTCCGGCCCGCGACCGGGCACCGACAACAAACCGGGCGGCTTGTCGACGACGATCAGGTGGTCGTCGACATGAACGATGCGCAAGTCGACCGGCGGCACGCCGATCGGCGACGCGGCCTCAGACGTTGGGCACCACCCGCTGGATCTGCTGCGGCGCCGGTGTGGGCCAGCCCTGCTCACCGCCGACGCGGGCAATCATCTCGTTGGTGTCGAAATACACCTGCCAGTAGTGATCGGTATGCGTGTACGGGCGCACCGCGATCACCGGGCCGGCGGGCTGGAAGTCGAGCAGATTCACTTCCGGCGCCGGGCTGGTGGCCACGTTCGGAATCTTCGCCACCTCGGCGCGGAACAAGGCGATGGCGTTCAGCGGATCGACGCCGTTGGCCAGCTGCGCGGTGCGCTCCACCCGCCGCACCGGCATCACCGAGTAGTTCTGGATGATGTCGTTCGAGATCTTGCCGTTGCCGACGATGGTGGACACGTTGTCGGGCGTGAGCAGCGTGGTGCCGAACAAGCCGATCTCGCGCACCGTGCCGGTGACACCGCCCACGGTCACAAAATCGCCCACCTTGATGGGGCGGAAGACCAGCATGAAGGCGCCGGCCGCGAAATTGCCGAGCAAGCCGCTCCAGGCTGCGCCGATCGCCACGCCCGCGCCCGCGAGCATGGCGGCGAATGACGTCGTCTGGATGCCGAAGTAGCCCAGGATGCCAAGCACCAGGCCGATGTTGAGCACCACGCCCAGCACCGAGCCGAGGTATTTGATCAGCGTGGGATCGACCTGGTTGCGGCTCATCGCCGCCTGCGCCATGCCGATCACCTTGCCGATCAGCCAGCGACCGACAACCCAGAAGACGATGGCCGCGACGACCTTGATGGCCAGGTCGATGGCGGTGGTGCTGAGAAACACCTGGATGGCGGTGAGGTCCATGTTCATGAGGGGTCTTTCAGTCAGGTTTCGGGAAACGGATATTCGGGATGTGAATCAAGAGTGGCCGGCGCCGGCGAGCCAGGCCGCGAGATCGGCCTTGAGCTTGGCGAGATCGGCGCCGCGCGAATACATCATGTGGCCGGCGTCGTAGTAGTGATGCTGCAGGCGTTGCATCACCTCGGGTGGTGCGTCGAGCTGCGCGATCGACCAGTCGCTCGCGCTGTAGGGCGTGCCCAGATCGTAGCGGCCGCTGGCCACGAACACCTGCAGGTGCGGATTGCGCCGCATCGCCTTGGCCAGCTCCGGGCTGGTGCAGGCAAAGGCATTGCCCTGCTCTTCGCCCCGGTTCCAGTTCCAGGCCACATGCGCTGCTTCCGACAAGACCTCGTAGCGGTCGGTCACGTCGATGCCCAGGCCGGCGAAGTAGTCCATGGCCGCCATCGTGTAGGGCGTGCTCAACGCTTCGATGCCGGGATCGAACTCCCACTCGCGTGTGCGGCTGGCCGCCATCGGACCGGTGACTCGCGCTTCGAGCCGGCCCACGATGAGGCCTCGATCACGCAGGGCATCGAAGAAAAACGTGGTTTCGCCGATGCGCAGGTTTTTCTCTTCGACCAGCGCACGCGGCAGGCCGGTGAGCTCGGCCACCCGCTTGGCGATGCGTACGCGGGCACGCGCATCCAGGCGCGAGCCGGCATGCAGCGCGGCGAGGTAGTCGTCCATCACAAACTGTTCGGCCGCTTCTCGCGCCGCCGCAGGCGACTTCGCAAGGGCACCCTGCAAACGGCCGTGGTATTGCGCCACGTTGGCAAACGCGGGCAGGAACAACGCATACGGCAGCGGGTTGCCCGGCGCGAACACCAGCGATTGCAGGTCCATCGCGCACGAGACGAGGATCACACCGGCCAGCGCCACGCCGATCTCGTGCAGCCGATTGGCCATCAGCGCGCCACGCGTGGTGCCGTAGCTCTCCCCGGCGATGTACACCGCGCGGCCGAAGCCCCGGTGGCGCGCCAGCCAGGCCCGCACCACCTCGGCCAGCGCGTTGGCATCGCCTTCGAGCGACAGCAGCTTCTTGCGCACGGTATCGTCGGCCGCGATCGAGAAACCGGTCTGCGGTGGATCGATGAACACGAGGTCGAAGTGTTCGAGCCAGGTGAGCGGGTTGTCGACCACCGCATAAGGCGGCGGCGGCATCGTGCCATCGTCGTTGATCGGCACCCGTTTGGGGCCGAGCGCACCGAGGTGCAGCCAGATCGAGGCCGAGCCCGGCCCGCCATTGAAGGCAAAACAGATCGGACGCGGCACCGGCCCGTCGTGCGCCACCGTGTAAGCGGTGGTGAACACCGCCGCCTGCGGATCTCGGCCGGCGGCGTCGAGCCCGGTGGGCAGCACTGGCATGAACGCCGCGCTCACCGTGTAGGCCAGCGTGCGGCCGCTGGCCAGCGTCACCTGCCCGGTCTGCGTGACGGGGCTGCGGCCCAGCAGCGCGATCACCTTGTCGGTGAGGCGCTTGTTGATCTCGATCTTCTTCTGGGCGTCGTCAGGCTTCTCGGCAGCATCGGTCATGGGATGGCCCTTCGATTTGGAGGGCGAACGTTACCGCACTCGGCGCGGGCGGCCGTCAACGCATGCTGGCGAGCCTGTGCTGCAGGAAGCGCCGTACGGCGGGATCCGCTTCGAGGCCGATGGCACGCTGGTAGGCCGCCGTGGCGGCCGGCACGTCATCCGCGCGCGCCAGCAACTCGGCGCGGGCGGCCCAGTAGGGCTGGTGTTCGGCCAGGCGCGGATCGGCGGCCACAGCATCCAGCGCCGCGAGCCCGGCGATGGCGCCACGCGTTTGTGCGATGGCCACGGCGCGGTTGATCGCCACCACCGGCGAGCCGGTGAGCGCCAGCAGCGCATCGTAGAGCTGCGTGATGGCGGGCCAGTCGGCGTGGCCGGTGCGGCGGCGGATCACGTGGGCCGACTGGATCGCGGCTTCGAGCTGGTAGCGGCCGATCCCGCCGAGGCGGGCCGCACGCAGCAGCAGCGCTTCGGCGTCGTCGATCAGCGCCACATCCCAATGCGCCGGATCCTGCTCGGCCAGCGGCACATAGGCGCCCTGGGCATCACGCCGCGCGGCACGACGCGCCTGGGCGTGCAACATCAGCGACAGCAGGCCCAGCGCCTCAGGCTCCTCGGGCATGAGCACGGTGACGAGGTGGCCGAGCCAGATGCCCTCGTCGGTGAGGTTGCGGCTGCGCGCATCGGTGCCCGCCGGATCAGACCAGCCCTGCGTGAACGCGGCGTAGATCGCATCGAGCACCGTGGCCAGGCGCTGCGGCAGATCGTCGTGCTCGGGCAAACGGAACGGGATGCCGGCCTGCTTGATCTTGGCCTTGGCACGCACCAGGCGCTGGCCCATCGTGGCCGGGGCGACCAGAAACGCCGAGCCGATGGCGGCGGCGTCGAAGCCGAGGATGGCCTGCAGCATCAGCGGTGCGCGCACGCCGGGCTCGATGGCCGGGTGCGCGCAGACGAACATCAGCAGCAGGCGGTTGTCGGGGATGGCGTACGCGGGTGTTTCGTCGGTCGACAGATCAGCCAGCAGCAGCAGATCGGGCACCGCCTCGTCGCGTGTCTTGTGGCGGCGCGCGGCGTCGATCAACTGACGCCGCGCGGCGGTCATCAGCCAGGCTTCCGGGTTATCGGGCACCCCGCTGACAGGCCAGTCGCGCAGCGCTGCCTCAAAAGCCGCCGACAGCGCATCCTCGGCCGCCGCCACATCACGTGAACGCGCGGCGAGGAAAGCCACGAGCTTGCCGTAGCTGCGGCGGGCGGCGGCCCTCGCGGCGGCAGCCGCAGCGTTCAACACAAGGAACCGCCGGGCCGCCCCAAGGTTCCTTGACCCCCTCGGGGGGCGGACTGCGCAAAGCGCAGGCCTGGGGGCATCACATTTCCCAGATCGGCCTCACCTCGATCGTGCCGGTGCTCGAACTCGGGCAGCGCGCGGCCCAGGAGAGCGCGGCGTCGAGATCGGGTACGTCGATCAGGTAATAGCCTCCGAGCTGCTCGCGGGTGTCGGCATACGGGCCGTTGAGCACCTCGGTCTGGCCGCCTCGCACGCGCACCGACGTGGCATCGGTGACAGGCCGCAGGCGCTCGGCACCTTGCAGCGCACCGGATTGGATGAGGGCCTCGGTGTAGGCGCCGTAGGCCTGCATCACCTGGCCCGCGTCTTCGGCGCTCATGCTGGCTTCGTCGGCTTCGCTGGCGTAGATCATCAGAAGGTATTTCATGGCTTGGGCTCCGGGTAGGCGGCGCGGCGACATGTCGCACCTGTGCAATGACGTTCGGGTGGGGCGGATTTCGACAACCGATGTGTCAATCGTGCACTCACGGCCCCTGAAACGACCCCGCACGAAAGGTAAGCACCAGCGTATCGCGATAACCGCGCTCGCCCTCGACAAGCGGCTGGATCGGCGTGCTCTCGTGGATCACGCGGGCATCGTCGAGCAGCAGCACCGACCACGGCTGCGTGAGCGTGAAGCGCAGGCCTTGCGGGCCGTCGGCGTCGAACACGCGTGTCTCGCCGCCCTTGATCGCATGCCGGGCCACCAGCAGCACGGCCACCAGATCCACACCGTCGCGGTGGGCGCCTTCGGGCGTGGGCCGGCCGATGCCGCCTTCGGTATCGATACGAAATGGATGCACCTCGACAAACCACGGTTGATCACCGCGCAGCGCGCTGGCACGGCCTGCCAGTGCCGTGAGCAAGGCGGCCCAGGCCGGCGACTCGGCCATGCCCGCTTCGATCGGCTCGAACCAGCGCTCGATGCCGCCGTGCAAGGCGTTGTAGTCCAGCGATTGCCAGTGCGCGCGCTGCGGCACCGGTGTGATCTGCTGCGCATCGACCAGGTAGCAGCCGTGGCGGCGTTGGCGGTAGTGGCCGCCGTCACGCAGATAGGCGTCGGGTGCCAGGCGATGCCAGAACGGCAGCCAGGCATCGAACGCAGCCATCGGCACGCCAGCCAGCCGCGCCAGACCGCCGGCATCCAGCACGGCATGGCCGGATCGGGCCAGGGCCGCGTCGATGTCGTCCAGGGCAGTGATCGGCGGTGCAAGCATGGCTTGGGGTGACGAAGCAGGTGAACGGGGCAGCCAGCATACCCGCGTCACGCAAACCGCCCGTGCAAAAACCAGCCCGGCGCCGCCTGCACATCGGGCACGCGCTCGCGGTAGATCCAGACCAGGGCGTCATCGGTGGTTTGGGCGATGAAATAGTCGCGCGTCACCACATCGCCATCCCACCAGCCGGTTTCGATGCGTTCAGGGCCGGTCAGCAGTTTTAATGGGTGGCCTTGCAGCAAAGGGCCGGCTGCGCGGGTTTCACGCAGCGGTTGAGGCTGGGGCAGCAACCAGATCGGGCGGATCAGGTGGTTGGCGCCCGGCGCCCCAGGCAACGCGGGGTGACTCGTGTCGCCGGCACGCCCTGCGGATCGGGGCGCGGGGCCGTGGGCCGGTACCTCGATGGTGTCGCGCTCGGGCCGGTGATCCGGCACGGCTTGCAGGCGGCGGACACGCTCGCTGCCGAGACGGGCCTGCAAGCGATCGATCAGGCGCAGCAAGCCTTCGTGCTCGCTGGCGCGGGTGTTGAACAGCTCGCCGTTGGGTGCGGGGGTGTCGACCAGATCGTCGCAGCTGAGTTCGATCTCCAGCACCGGCGCCGGCAGCACCAGGCGCGCCAGACGCTCGGCCAGCAGCGTATGCAGGTGGGCGGCATCGGCGCAGGCCAGGCCAAGCACGATCGGCAGCGGGGTGAAGGCGGGTGGATCGTCAACCGCCGTGCGGGAGGCCGGGTGCAACCGTGTTTCGTGGTGCAGGCGCAGCGTGAACGCAGCAATGCGCGCATGCCAGGCGCCGGCCCAGGCGATCAGGCGCTGAAGCATGCCACGCGCCACGTGCAGCAGTTGCTCGCTGTGATCGGCGCGGGCAAACAGCTCGATGCGCGCTTCGAAGCACCGCGGCAGCGGCACCCACTGGCGCGGATCGGGCGCGTCGCCGTGCGCGCGGTCGAGATCGAGCAGCAGATCGGGGCCAAAACGACGCGCCAGCCCGGTACGCGGCAGATGGCGCAGATCCGACAGGTGACGCAGGCCCATGCCCTGCAGGCCTTCCCAATGTTCGCGGCCACGGCCCACCAGCCAGATCGGTGCGTCGTCGAGCAAGCGGCCGAGCGCGGTGCGATCGGTGCTGTGGATGCCGAGCGTCAGGTCGTCGCGCCAGGCGGCGAGCAGCGCCGCACCGCCCGCGGTGGGCGCGGTGGCGATGCGGGTGAGGTGGTGCAACGGCGCGATCGCTGCCTGCACCCGGCGCAGCAAGCGGGGCAAGCCGCCGAACAGGCGCAAGCTGCCCTGCACCTCCATCAACACCGTGTGGGAGCCTTCCAGCGTGACAGACGGCGTGAACGCCAGCACCGCCTGCGCCACTGCGCCCAGGGCCTGGGCATCGCGCGGCGTGTTGGCTTGGCCGAACAGCAGATCGGGCGCCAGGGCCAGTGCGGTGGCCCGCTTCATCCCGGGTTTCACGCCCAGCGCCTGCGCGATCGGATCGGCGGCGCTCACCTGGTGGCCGTCGAGCAGCGCCACCGGCACCTGGCCGGCCACGTCGCTCGACAACGTTTGCATGAACGCTTCCAGCGACAACCACGGCACATGCAACGCAATCCACAGCATCGAGGTGGCCCGTTGTCATGCCGATCGGGCCGAACCGGCCTTGCCCAAGGCGGGCTGGGCTGACACCACCGGCGCATAGCGAGGCCGCAGCCCCGGCATCGGCATCGGCATCGGCTGCATGGGTGGTGGCAACACCGACGGCAGCTCGATCGACAGCGGCCGCAGCAAAGCCGGGCCGCGGCGCTTGAGCAGATGCACCGAAAGTCGGCCCGGCCCCTGGGCATGCAGCGCCAGCCGCAGCGGCGCCGGGCTGGCCTCGAGGCGCGAGCGGATATCGCGGAACAGGAACACCGGCCCGTCGTGCTGCGCGGCAGCCAGCTGCAAGCGGCGCACCGCATCGGCGCGCAGCCGATCCGGCGGCCAGGCCAGCACCGCGCCCACATGCCCGCTGCGCAGCGCCTGTTCCATCGCCCACAGCAGATCGGCGCTCGGCAGCAGACGCCGCAGCACCACCGCCCCGCGCGCGCCTTCGCGCCCATGCACCACCAGCACCTGCCGCAGATCCACGCCCAACTGGCCGAGCACCCAGGCGGCCAGCGCCGCCGGGGGATCGAACAGCATCACGCAGCGGCCCTGAGCCGGATCACGGGCTGGCCGATGCATCGGCAACACCGCCGCAGCCGCATCGGCCTCGCCGGTTGAAATGGCAGCCAGGGCCGGTGCCAGCAAGCGCATCTCGCCCACGCCGGGATGGGGCAGCAGCAGTTCGGTGAGCACCCGATGCGGCCAGCCGCCGCCCGGCAACTGCGCATCCAGCGCCGCAAAACCGGTGGATACCGTGGGCAGCCCGCCACCGCCCAGTTGATTGGCACGCCACAGCAGCGGATGGGCCTGCACAGACGATGCCGCCGTGGCCGGCCGGAGCGGCCGGCC
>JANMAS010000355.1:0-11405 GCA_031359975.1 Burkholderiales bacterium | reverse complement strand
CTTGCTTGGGGCGGCCCGGCGCGGCGGCCCGTGGCGAACGGGTTGACACCGGATGTCTCATTCGGTGCACCCCGATCGCCGAATACGGCGATCGACCCTCCGAGAGGGTCGGGCCTTGCTTGGGGCGGCCCGGCGCGGCAGCCCGTGGCGAACGGGTTGACACCGCATGTCTCGTTCGACGGCCCGCCTGAACGAGGCGGGTCGGTGTCAAGACATGCCCAGTGGTGCCTCATCACCACCGAGCCAGGGCGGCTGGATGAGATCGGCGTCGACGTTCATCAACACGCTGGCCAGCGCCAGTGCGCGCCAGAGGTGCGGCGGCATGGCCATGATGGCCTCGGGCGTCTTGCCGCCGGCCACCCAGGCGCCGATCTGGGCATGTTGCTCATGCGTCAGGAGCTGCCGGCGCCGCATGTCGTCGAGGGTTTCCATGAGCCGCCTTCCGAATCGTCAACCACCGCGGTTCGGTGCCAGTTTGCCGCATCGAGTTTCGCATGGCCTCGCGTCGGTGCGATGAGGCGGGATGCGCGTGGCGGTGCGCGCATCGGGCCGACAAATCATGACGCCCGCCGCCGGCCCACCTGCAAGCGCTGCAGCACCGCCTGGCCGGATTCGGCCACCGATTGCATCGTGGCTTCGAGCACGGCCATTTCGCGCAGCGATTGAGCAAAGGCCTGGTACTCGGCTGACTGGCTCTGCGACACCAGCACCGGCGGCGCGGCTTGTTCGAGGGCCCGCGTGACGTTGCCGAAGCGCTCGCGCAGGCGCGCCAGGTGGTCGCGCAGCGCGGCGCCCGCATCCGCAGGCACTCGCCCGTCGGCGGCCAGGTCATCGAGCGTGCGCAGCAGCTCGTCGAAGGCACCCGATTCGCGCGCCGCCGCCGTCTGCGTGACAAGCCCGCGCTGCGCACCATCGCCCAGCGCATGCAGCGCGGTATCGCGCAGGCTGTCGAGCTGGCGTTCCAGGTGGTGGTTCAGCGTGCCCAGCCGCTCGGCCACCGCCACCACCTCGCTGAGGATCTTGTCGAGGTCGTGCACCACCAGCTCGATGCGATCGAGGAAGTGGTTCAGATCCTGCGCCAGCTCGCCAAATTCGTCTTCGGATTTCACCCGCGCGCGCGGCGACAGATCCATCACGCCCTTGGCCAGGCCGGAGACGGTCGAGCGCAGCGAGAGCAAGGGCTCCATGCGCACCTTCAGCAGCAAAAACAGCACGATGGTGTGGACGAGGATCTTCAGGCTCAGGGCGCCCGCCGTGAGCCGCACTTCCTTCCACCACACCGCCTCCTTGCGCGACAGGTAGCTGCGCACGGTGACGGTACCCAGCACCTCGCCCACCTTCGCCTTCACGTGGCAGCTCAGGCAGAACTGCTCGGCCGACAGCGTCACCGACGACTGCTGATGCGCGCCCTCCGGCCAACGTGGCTTGAGCCCCTGCGGATCGAATCCCCGCGAGGCTTTCATCGACTCGACCGTCACCTCCGACGGCTGCACCGCGATCGACAAGCCGAGGTCGTCGTAGTTGCGATTGAGGATCGGGTAGACCGTCTGCGCGGCGGTGGGCCCGCCGGAATTGAGCATGATCGACTTGATGTCGTTGGCCAGCTGCGTGGCCGCCTGGTCGACACGCGCCGGCTCGCTGTGCCGAAACTCGTAGAGCACCACCGCATAGCGAATGCCCAGCTCGACACCGGCCACGACGACCAGGAGCAAGAAAAAGTCCCGGATCATGTGGAACATGAAGGACAGCTCGAACCGCCCGATTCCGGATGCCTTCATCGCTGTACTCCTGATGACCGGTTATCGGTGGCGCGGCCGCGACGGCGTCAGCCATGCGGTCAGCGGTCGAACGTTAGCAGGTTGTGGCCCGCCACAGAGGTAAGGCCATTGCCGCGTCGAGCGACGTGCGATCGGTGAGGGATAGCGCGTCGCGCCTGAACGATTGCGCCCTGGCGAGCAGGATTGCGGCCACCAAGACAAACGCCCGGTGATGGGGAGTCACCGGGCGCTTCAAATGCCTGCCCTCACTCTTGCCCTCTCCCGCAAGCGGGAGAGGGAGAATTCAGGCTGCGGTGAGGCGGGTCGCTCAGGCGCGAGCGGGCTTCAAGTCGGGGTAACGCACATGCTCCACGAGTTCCTGAACTTCCTTGCCGGGGGCGGGTGTGAGCAGGCTCACGATGATGGTCAGCGCAAAGGCCACCGGCACGCCGAACACACCCGCGGCGATGGGTGCGATGCCCCACCAAGTGTAATCGGCGATCGGGGCGGTCACGTCGAACATGCCGCGCAGCCAGGGCTGGGTGGTGGCCATGTAGTACATCGTGATGCCAAGGCCCGCCACCATGCCCACCACACAACCCCACTTGTTGGCCCGCTTCCAGAACACGCCCAACACCAGCGCCGGGAAGAACGACGCCGCCGCCAGCGAAAACGCCGCCGAGACCAGGAACAGGATGTCGGCGATCTTCAGCGAGGCCACATAGGCGGCCAACAGCGCCACCACCACCAGAAAGGCCTTGGACACGGCCACGCGGCGCGAGGCCGGCGCGTTGGGATCGATCATCTTGTAGTACAGGTCGTGCGAGAGCGCGTTGGCGATGGTGAGCAGCAAGCCATCGGCGGGTGACAGCGCCGCCGCCAGACCACCTGGGGCCACCATGCCCGAGATCACATACGGCAGACCACCGATCTCCGGCGTGGCGAGCACGATGATGTCGCCGCCGATCTTCATCTCGCCAAGCTGAAACAGGCCGTCCTTGTTGACATCGGCAAACGAGAGCAGCGCGGGATCCACCTTGGCCCAGCTGTTGATCCAGCCCGGCAACTGATCGATCGGCGTGCCCACCAGCACGTTGAAGATCTCGTACTTCACCAGCACCGCCAGCGCCGGTGCGGTGAGGTAGAGCAGGCAGATGAAGAACAGCGACCAGGTCACCGATTCACGCGCCTCCTTCACCGATGGCGTGGTGTAGTAGCGCATCAGGATGTGCGGCAACGCGGCCGTGCCAACCATCAGGCAGAACACCAGCGCGAGAAAGTTGCGGCGCGATTCGTTGTAGGTTTTCTGGGCCTTTTCGTCGCCGTTCGGGTCCCCGGCAAACGCCAGGCCGTGCGTGGGCATGCCGGCCAGAGGCTTGGCGCGATCCTCCGCGCCCTTCTTGTCGGCGGCGTATTTCTTCTTGGCGTCGTCTTCGCTCTTGGGCAGCGAATCGACCGACTTTTGCGCCGCCTTGATGTCGGCTTCAACACCGTTGGCGGCCTGCAGATCGGCCAGCTTCTTCTCGGCGGCGGCGCGATCGGCCACCATCGCGGCGGGTACGTCCTTCAGCTTGGCATCGGCGGCGGCGGCGCGATCCTTGAAGATCTGGATCACTTCCAGCTCTTTCGGATCAGCGCGCAATTCCTTCTCGCGATCAGACACCTTCTGCAACTGCGAGCCGTAGATGAGCTGCGGCACGGGGATGGACGTCTGCTTCACCGAGAGCCACACCACCGGGATCATGTAGGCCACGATCAGGATGACGTACTGGGCCACCTGCGTCCACGTCACCGCGCGCATGCCGCCGAGGAACGAGCACACCAGGATGCCGCCCAGGCCCACGAACACGCCCACCGCGAAATCGAGGCCGGTGAGGCGCGCGGTGATCAGGCCCACGCCGTAGATCTGCGCCACCACGTAGACAAACGAGCACAGGATGGCGGCGAAGATGCCGATCAGCCGAGGCAGGTTGCCGCCGTAGCGCGCGCCGAGAAAATCAGGGATGGTGAACTGGCCGAACTTGCGCAGGTAAGGCGCGAGGAACAGCGCCACCAGGCAATAACCGCCCGTCCAGCCCATGATGAAAGCCAGGCCGCCGTACCCGGTGAGGTACAGCGTGCCGGCCATGCCGATGAACGAGGCGGCGCTCATCCAGTCGGCACCGGTGGCCATGCCGTTGTACATCGCCGGCACACGCCGCCCGGCCACGTAGTACTCGGCCGCGTCGGACGTGCGGCTCATGATGCCGATGCCGGCATACAGGCCCACGGTGGCGATCAGGAAGATGAGGCCGATCCACTGCCGTGTGAGGCCCATCTGCTCCAGGATCGCGAGCACGATGATGAACACGAAAAAGCCGCCGGTGTACCAGGTGTAGACCTTGTTGAGCTGCGACTTGAACGCTGCGTTGGCTTTGGTGCCGATGACACCGCCAGAATCGGGATTGATACCTGCCATGTCAGAGCTCCTCGGCCACGCCGTGTTCCTGGTCGAGGCGGTTCATCGTCCGCGCGTAGTACCAGATGATGATCATGTACACGACCAGCGCACCCTGGGCCGCGACCCAGAAGCTGAAGGGCCAGCCGAAGAAGGTGAAGTTGAGCTCGCGGGCGTAGTACGCGATCACAAACGTCACGACGAACCAGATGGCCAACAGAACCGAGGTCACCCGGAGGTTCTTCGACCAATACTGGCGGTGTGTCTCTGTCAATTGCATGGCGTTCAACTCCTACCGTGATGCCGGCCGTGGTGGCCCGGCTTGATTGAAACCCGCACTGCGGGCTCCCCTGATGATGGTTTCGGCGCGGGCGCCGATGGCTGCGTCATGCCGCCAGCCCGGTTTCGCGTTCGAGCTGCGCCGCCACCTTGGGCTCGAAGCCCTTGAGGTGGGCGATGATGCGGCGAGCCTTGTCGGGCTCCTGCCTGTCCACATGCACCCGCGCCAGCTGGTACCAGCCGTAAGGGCTCATCGGCTGCAATTCGGTGTTGCGCTTGAGGGCGGCGATCGCCTCATCGTGGCGGCCCAGGCGGATCAAAGACAGGCCCAGGCCATACCACGCGCGATCGAGTTTGGGATCGAGTTCGATGGCCTGGCGAAACGCGGGCTCGGCCTCGTCCACACGCCCATCCGCTTCGAGCAGGAAAGCGGCGTTGAACCAATCGCCCGCGCTGCGCTTGGGATGGATCCGCACCAGCAGCAAGGCATCGTCGAGCGCGCCTCGAAGCTGCCCCAGCTGCGCCCGCACATGCGCCCGACTCGACCGCGCGTACGCATCGTTCGGCCACGCGGTAAGCATGGCGCCGAACACCGCTTCGGCTTGGGCTTCGCGCCCGATCAGGATGAGCGCCATGGCTCGCAGCTTCAGGCGCCAATAGGCTATTGACATGTTTGCACCCCCATCTGTACACACAGGTTGATCTTGGCAAGGGTGGTCACCAGCCAGATCCCCACCAGCAGCGACAAGGTGGCCAGCGGGATGTGCCGGTCGATCACCACACGCGGCGTGACCAGCCGCACCAGCTTCTCGAACGGACGCACCATCACATCGAGCAGGCGATAGAACACGTTGCTGGTACGTTTTGGCCCGGCCAGCACGCCCACCAGCCAACGCCCGAGCAGCGCGAATATCGCGATCTCGACAATCAGCTTCAACGAGGTGATCAACAGCAGCATGAACAAAAACCAGGTTGTCTTTGGACGCACTGTTGGATCACGCGCTTACGGTTTTCTTACAAAAGCTGACACCCGCTCGCAAACGTGCCCCGGTGATTTCCCTGAGGATTTCGTGCTGCAGCGCAGCGATTTTCTCGACGTGAGAAGATCATTTGCACCGGGATGGCGAGGGCTGCCGGTCGCTCAAACAAGGGGCGTTGATGAATGCCGTGCAAAGAATCCGACGCCTGGGCTTTCGCAAGTGGTACGAGCGCGAGCTGATGCGCAGCCACGCGCATCTGGTGCTGCTGTTGCTGGCGGGTGTGGCGCTGGTGGGGAGCTTCGAGGCCTTTCGGCGTGATTCGCCGATGTTCGACCAGGCCCTCATCGCCGTGTGTGCGGCGGCCAGCGCGGCGATCGCCTGGATGGCCCAGCGCCGCTACCTGCATCTCCTGCATCACGCCGAGTTCGTGGCCGATCAGGCGGTATGCCGGCAGTGCCAGGCCTATGGCCGCTGGGATCCGATCGACGACGATGCTGCCGGCGTGCGCCTGGTGGCGCATTGCCGAGGCTGCGGCCATGAGTGGAAGATCACCTTGCAGCCTTTGGCCGAATGAGTTGCGCCGCCCATGAGAAAAGCCCGCCGAGCGCAAGGCGCCGGGCGAGCTTTCCGGGTTGACGGGCCCGCGCAAACGCCGCGGCGCGGGCGTTGAAACCTCACTTCATCAGGGCCACTTCCACACGCCGCGCTTTCGGGTCTTCACCCGCGAGGTTGGCTTCGGCGGACATCGGTTTTTCAAGCATCACCCGATCGGCGGCGATGCCACCGGCTTCGAGGGCCGCCTGCACCGCCATCGCCCGCTGCTTGGCAAGTTCCTGGTTGCTGGCGAGTTCACCGGCGGCCGAATGAAAGCCGGAGATCGTCACCTTCTCGTTCGCGTTGGCTTTCATCGCATCGATCAACGCCGCCATCGCCTTGGCGCCATCGGCGCCCAGTTCGGCGGAGCCCACGGCAAAGTAGATGGTTGCGCCTTCGGCGGTGCCGGTGCTGGTGGCCGACGCCATCGTGGCCTTGACACCGCCCAGCTCGGGGTGATCCTTCAGCATGCTCACGCCGTACAGCGGCTTGTAGGCACCCTGGTGGCAGGTGGCGCAATTCACCTTGCCCACATCACCTTGCGGGCCCAGCCGCGAAGCAGGGAAGGTCTTGGTCAGCGGCTCCATGAACTTGGCGTTCACATCACCCGCCATGCGGATGCCGTACCACGCCGTGGCACGCTGCGGCGTGCTGCCGTCCCAGCTCGTGAACGAGCGGGTGTTGTGGCAGAAGGTGCAATTCACGCCGAGCGATTTCGACATGTGCATCATCAGCGAATACGTCCACTCGGTTTCTTTCACCGAATGGCGATTGCCCTCGGGCAATGCCGCCTGGCCCACCACCCGGATGCGATCGGGATGCGTCAACAGCGGCGTGAACGGATCAGCCGGCAACGAGGCCATGGCCGCCACGTTGGAAGGCATGTTCTGCCCTGCCCGGTCGCCAGCCAGTGTGCCCACGCTGGCAGGCGTGATCGGCTGGAACCACAGGTTGGCGGGAATGTTGTTGCCGCGGTGGCAGGTGTAGCAGGTGACACCGGTCTGGCCGACGTGTTTGTTCCACTGGCCGTTGATGGTCTGCGTCATCTGGATCATCTTGCGCGCGACGACCTTCTGGTATTTGCCGTCGTCCGCGAAGTTGGCGCCCTCATGGCAGTAGGCGCAGCCTTCCTTCGGCGCTACCCAGCTGGTGATCGACACCATGTGCCGGGCGAATTCGCCCACGCTCAGATCGCCCAGCACCTGCACGTTCTTGTACAGATCCTTGGCCTTCGGGCCATCGGCCGAGGCCTTCGGCAACGACGGCGGCGCCACATTGACATCGGCTTGCGCCGCCAGCAGGCGCGGGTTGTAGACCTGATCCATCGCGGTGCCGCGATAGCCGCTTTGCACCATGTTCACCGGCGGGCGCTCGCAGGCCGTCAACAGCACGCCGACGGCCGCCGCGGCGAACAGCGCGCGAACACGGATAGGCAGGCGCGGGAAGTGCGTCATGGCTTGATTCCTTGTAGCGTGGCCGGATCGATCACCGCCGGGTACACCATCGGGTAGGTGGGTGCGATGTGGTGCTTCACAGCCCACAGGTACCAGTTGTCGACCACGGTGCCGGTGAGCAGGATGCCGATGCCGCCACACAGCGGGCACAGCACGGCAAACCACCAGGCCCAGCGATGGATCGATTCCATCGTGGCGTTGAAGCCCATCGTCCAGCGCCAGAACAGCGCACCGCGCTCGCTCGCCGTACCGCGATCGACGATCTGCTCGATCTCGCGCTCGCCGCCAAAGCGGCTCACCGCCAGGATGGTGGCGCCGTGCATGGCGAACAACAGCGTCGAGCCATACAGGAAGGCGATCGACAGCATGTGGAACGGGTTGTAGAACAGGTTGCCGTAGCGGATCGAGAACGCGGCCGTCCAATCGAGGTGCGGGAAGATGCCGAAGGGCACCGCCTCACCCCAGCTGCCCATCAGCAGCGGGCGGATGAAACCCAGCACCAGGTACAGCCAGATCGCGGCGGCAAAGGCCCAGGCCACATGCGTGCCCATGCCCAGTGCGCGCGCACGGCGGTACATGCGTGTCCACCACAGCAGGATCGACAGCGTGAGGAACATGCCCGCCATCAACCACCAGCCGCCTTCGTTCAGCGGCGGTAGTGCCAGGCCATTGCCAGGTGCGGGCGGCTCCAGCGCCAGCCAGGGCAACTGGCGCACAAACTGCACCGGATCCCAGCCCACCGAGGCCCACATGTTGAGGCCGATGATCTCGATCGCCAGGAAGCCGCAGATCAGCGAGGCGATACCCAGCCAGCCCAGGTAGATGGGGCCGATCTGTGCATCACCGAAGCGCCCCAGCAGATGCAGGTGCCACGGTGTGCCGATGCGCTCGCTGGCGTTGCGGGTGAGGCCCACGCCGGGATACGAAGGCGCATGCACCTGCACGGCGGTAAAGATGTTCTGGTAGTTGGCCATATGGTTTTCTCCGTGCGATTGCGCTTCAGCTCCAGACCGGCAGGGTGAGCCACCAGCTCCACCATTCCGGCCAGCCGCGTGTCCAGAACGGGCCGCTGATCACGATGCACACCGCGCTCCAGAAGCCGGCCGACAAGGCCAGGAACAGGCCGAGGCGGTGGATGCCCAGGGTACCGATCGAATAACCGATGGTGTCGCGGAAGAAGGTGTTTTCGTGCTCGGCGGTTTTCACCGCTTCGCCCTTGGCGGGATTGGTGGCCGAGAGCACCAGCGCGCCGTGCAACGAGAGCGCGAAGGTGGTGGCAAAGAAGAAGCTCACCGCCAGCATGTGCGCCGGGTTGTAGTGGAAGTGCAGATATTGGTAGCCGGTGTTCGACACCCAGTCGAGGTGGCTCAGGATGCCGTAGGGGAAGCCGTGGCCCCAGGCACCGAGCAGCATCGGGCGGATCACCACCAGAGTGACGTACGCAAAGATCGCCACGCTGAAGGCAAAGGGCACGTGATAGCCGATGCCGAGCTTTCGGCATATCTCCACTTCGCGCAGCGCCCAGGAGACAAACGCGCCAATCGCGCAGATCGTGACCAGCTGCCACAACCCGCCTTCCATCAGCGGTGCCATGCCGAGGCCGTATTTCAGATCAGGCGGCGCGATGCTGATCTGCCAGAGATTCCAGGTGGGCCCTTGCGACGCACCCCAGATCAGGAGCAGCGTGCCGAGCAACGCGAAGAACAGCGTCGTGACGCCAAAAAACCCGACGTAGAACGGACCGACCCAGAAGTCGAAAAGATCTCCGCCGATCAGCGTGCCACCGCGAACGCGGTACTTTCTTTCGAAACTGAGCATGGCCATGGTGAACCCTCATGAACCGGCCGGCGAGCGGCAAATCAGGCGGATACGCCGCCGAAAAAAAATCGAATGTCTTGTGTGCGAGCCAAGCGGGCCCGGCTGGCGGTGCCGGCGGTTCGGGCACGAGGCCCCAACAGCCGGCACGTTCGGCCGTGCCAGCGGCTGCTCTACTTCTGCTCGGGCACCGCAGCCGGCATCGCCGAATGCTGTGCGGCGGCATTCTTGCCACCATCGAGCCAGTTGAACTTGTGCGTGCTGAGCAAGATGAAGTGAATCAGCAGAGCCAGCACAAACAGGAAAACGAACAGTGCGACCAGCGCCCTGCGCGGATCGAATAACAACCATACACGCCACATGAGTAGTGCTCCTTACGACAGATAAGACATGAAGGTGTAGACCGATGCCTTCACCGAACCGATCAGCGAGCTCTCGCCCTCCGCGCCCGGCCACCAGGTACGCCAACGCAAGGTCAGCAACGAGGCGACAACCGCGATGGACAGGAGCACGACAAAGCTCACCACGAAGATGGCGGAAAACCCTTTCGAGTGTTGCGCCAGTACCGAGTTGATGTCGCTCGCCGCCAGATCATTGGTCAATGAAGTCATGGCATTTCCCTTCAGATTGAGTGCTTGTAGAAAAGCCTACAGCCAGGGACGCCACGCCCACACGAGTACGTGCGCGACGATGGCCACAACCGTGAAGCCTATGAAGCTGCTCATGAAAACTCCATGAAACTCCTTCGCTTCCTGTTCTGTCAGCCCGGATAACGAGCCGCTTCTTGAATCAGGCATGACACTGTTCCTTCAGCAAAATTGGCCTAGCGGCCGGTTACCGCGCACCACCTGCGCGGCAAGGTCCAGCGTGGCCATACAGCACCACGCCAAGAGGGGAGCCCGCACCGAGGCGGGCGAATCGATTTCACAGGTGATCGCGATGCAGTTCATGCGCTCACCGTCTCGTTGTGTTGCAGCTTCGCGCCAGGCACGCAGGCCAGCGATACGCGATCGAGCCCGGCGCGCCGCGCGGCCTGTTCGGCGTCGTCGCGCAGGCGCTTGGCGGCGGAGATGCGCACCAGCACCGGCTGGGCTTCGACGATGTCGTTCATCGCATCGCGGGCGTCGTCGTCCCAGGGCAGTTCGCTGTGCAGGCGCGACGGCGTGGCTTGCACCTTGTCGAGCTCGGTGCCCAACGGCAGGATGTGGAACAGCGCATCGAACAGCGCGTTGCAGAACTCCTGCACCAGGTAGGTGGCGCCGGCATAGCCCATGAACGGCGTACCGGTGTGGCGGCGGATGATCGCGCCCGGAAACGACGCCGGGATGAACGCGGCCTTGAGGCCCGGGCGCCCGGATCCGGCGGCTTCGTTCTCGGCCAGGTACATGCGTTCGTTGAAGCTGCCAAACATCACCAGCGGCGGCTTTTCGTGCACCAGGCGCCGCACCTCGGCGTTGTCGGTCTTGGCGCCGGGGATGCGCGGGATCGCAAAGTTGCATGGCAGACCGAGCTCGTCTTCGAGGAAGTGGCGGATACCGCGTGTGTAGGTTTCGTTGGCCACCACCGAAAAGCTGGCGGTGCCGAAAAAATCCTGCGTCACCGAACGCCACAGATCCCAGATCGGCTTGATCGTGGAATGCTTTTCGCGCTCGATGAAGGGCTCGGGGTCGAGCCCCAACAGTTCACCGACTGAACGCAGGAACTTGGTGGTGCTGTGCAGCCCGATCGGCGCCTGCAGGTAAGGCCTGTCGAGGGCTTCGCACAGCATGCGGCCGAACTCGCGGTACATGCAGATGTTGACATCCGCTTCCACCAGGCGCGATACATCGGCGAGGTGGCTGCCCAGCGGAAACACCATGTTGATCTCGGCGCCGATGCCTTGCAGCAGGCGCCGGATCTCGGCCAGATCGCTGGGCGAATTGAAGGTGCCGTAGCTCGGGCCGATGATGTTGACACGCGGCTTCTCGCCAGCGGGGCGCTCGGCAAACGGCTTGCGGGCCGGCACTTTTTTCAGCCCGTATTCGCTCCACAGCCAGAACATGGCGCGGTTGGCGCATTGCCACTGGTCTTCATCGATGGTGCGCGGCAG
>JANMAS010000331.1:0-12231 GCA_031359975.1 Burkholderiales bacterium | reverse complement strand
GCTCTCCGGCCTGCCCTTGCGCACACGGGTGGCCGGGAGCGCCCTCGAACACGATCCGCTGCGCTTCGACGCGCGGCGCCTCCTCGATCGCGGCGCGGTCGACGGCCTGCTGTGGCTGTCGAGCTTTCGGCCCGATCGCCTGCCGCCGGAGACCGCGCTGCCCAAGATTGTGCTCGGGCCGGTGGCCATGGGTGCGCGTCTGGCGGCGCAGGGTGCGATGGCCAACACGGTGTTCATCGCCGTGGCCACGCCGGGCGTCAACGCCGCGGGCCATTTGTTCCGCAGCGATGGTGGCATCGTGCTGCCCTTGCAGGCCCTGCGCGACGATGGCTTGCCAGCGGTGGCTGAGGTGCTCATGGCACTCGACACGCTGGTGCGGGGCGTGCCGGCATGAGCAGCATTCGTATTCGTGGCGCGCGGATATTCGACCCCGCTAACGGTGTGGATGGTGACGTGCGTGATGTCACGGTGCGCGATGGGCGCATCGCCACCATCGATGCGCGCGAGCTGGTGACGCAGGATATCGACGGCAGCGGCTGCATCGTCATGGCCGGCGGCATCGATCTGCACAGCCACATCGGCGGCGGCAAGATGAATCTGGCGCGGCTGCTGTTGCCCGAAGATCACCGCGCCGGCATCGCCGCGGTGGCTTTGCGAGACGATCCGTTGCTGCTGCCCTCGTGTGGCAGCTGCGCACCGGGCACGCTGGCCACCGGCTATCGGTATGCCGAGATGGGCTACACCAGCGTGTTCGAGCCCGCGATGGCGGCGAGCAATGCACGCCAGGCGCATCTGGAGATGGGCGATACGCCGATCCTCGATCACGGTGCGTACGTGATGCTCGGCAACGATGAACTGATGTTGCGGTGGATCGCGCAAAAGGCCGATCCGCAACAGCTGCGCGATTACGTTGGCTGGATGGTGAATGCCACCAAGGCGCTGGGCGTGAAGGTGGTCAACCCGGCCGGCATCTCGGCCTTCAAGTTCAACCAGCGCAAGCTCGATGTCGACGAAGCCCACACGCACTGGCAGATCACGCCACGCCAGGTGATCGGCGCGCTGGCGCGAGCGGTGCACGAGCTGGGCCTGGCGCACCCGCTGCACATCCACGCCAGCAACCTGGGCGTGGCCGGCAACATCGAATCCACACTCGCCACCATCGACGCGCTCGATGGTTTGCGCGGGCATCTGACGCATGTGCAGTTCCACAGCTATGGCAAGGAAGGGCCCAAGAAATTCTCGTCGGCTGCGCAGCGCCTGGCCGAAGCGGTAAACAGCCATCCGAACGTGTCGATCGACGTCGGCCAGATCCTGTTTGGCCAGACGGTCACCGCCTCCGGCGACACGATGCGCCAATATGCCAACGCCGATTTCGGCAGCCCGCGCAAATGGATAGGTGCCGACATCGAACTCGACGCCGGCTGCGGCGTGGTGCCTTTCAAATACCGCGAGCAGAGCTATGTGAACGCGCTGCAGTGGTCGATCGGGCTGGAGCTGTTTCTGCTCGTCGATGACCCCTGGCGCATCGTGCTCACCACCGATCACCCCAACGGCGCGCCCTTCACCAGCTACCCGCACCTGATCCGCCTGTTGATGGACAAATCCTTCCGCGACGAGCAGCTCGCCAGGCTGCACCCCGATGTGGCGGCGCAATCGGCGCTGCGCGATCTGAAGCGTGAACTCAGCTTGAGCGAGATCGCCATCCTCACCCGCGCCGCGCCGGCGCGGCTGCTCGGCCTGCGCGATCGTGGCCACCTGGGCGAGGGCGCTGCCGCCGACATCACCGTGTACCGCGAGCAGGCCGATGCCGAAGCGATGTTCAGCACACCGAGCTGGGTGTTCAAGGATGGGGTGCCGGTGGTGCGGGAAGGCCGCGTGATCGCCACACCCACCGGCGGCGTGCACTTCGCCGAAGTCGAGTTCGACGCCGGCATTGCCAAGGTGGTGGCGCAGGCCACCGACGATCATCCGCTGGGCGTGCACAAGCGCCTCGCGCCCATCGGCCACGATGAGCTGTGCGCCTGCTGCAACAACGGTCGCCTGCTGCCCTCGGTGTGCGAAGCGGTGGCCCTGTGATGCAGATCAACGGCGTCACCATCGACGACACCTTCGCGGAAGCCTTTCCGATGAAGGCCACGCGCATCCTCATCACCGCGCACAACGCCACCTGGGCGATGAACGCGGCGGCATCGGCCACCGGCTTTGCCACCTCGGTGATCGCCTGCGGCTGCGAGGCGGGCATCGAGCGGGTGCTGGCCGAGCATGAAACACCCGACGGCCGGCCGGGCTTGTCGGTGCTGCTGTTTGCGATGTCGGGCAAGGAGCTGGCCAAGCAACTCGAACGGCGTGTGGGCCAGTGTGTGCTGACATGCCCCACCACCGCCGTGTTTGCCGGCATCGCCGAAGGCGAAGCGATCGCGCTGGGCAAGAACCTGCGTTTCTTCGGCGATGGCTGGCAGATCGCCAAGATGATCGGCGGCGTGCGCTACTGGCGCATCCCCACGATGGACGGTGAATTCGTGGCACAGGAAACCACCGCCGTCGTCAAGGGCGTGGGCGGTGGCAACCTGCTGCTGCTGGCCAACGATACCGATAGCGCGCTGGCCGGCGCCGAAGCCGCCGTGGCGGCCATGCGACAGGTGCCCAACGTGATCATGCCGTTTCCGGGTGGGGTGGTGCGATCGGGCTCGAAGGTGGGCAGCAAATACCCGGCGCTGATGGCTTCCACCAACGATGCGTTCTGCCCCTCGTTGATCGGCCTGGCCCCCAAGACCGAGCTCACACCCGACGTGCGCTGCGTGATGGAGATCGTGATCGACGGCCTCACCGAAGCCGACGTGGCCAACGCCACCCGAGCCGGCATCGAAGCGATCACCTCACGCGGCGCGCAGGCCGGTGTCACCCGCATCAGCGCCGGCAACTACGGCGGCAAGCTCGGGCCGTTTCACTTTCATCTGCGCAAGCTGATGCCTGGGGCACCAGCATGAGGCATCCTGGGTCAACCCGCTTTGAGCGGGCCGAGCGCCGGGCCGCTCCCAAGCCGGTCCGCATCCCCCTGGGGGATCGTCCGCGGGACGCCGCGGACGCGGGGCGCCAATGAGTGGTTATCGGCTCACGCTGCGGCAGCAACCGGTGTTACGCATCGATGCCACGCCGCTGCAGCCGATGTCGCTGGCCGGCATGGCGATGGCCGACGTCGAACGCCTGCTGCTCGATCACGGCTGCGACAAGCTGCCGGTGGCGGAACTGTTCAAGGTGCAGCGCATCAGCAACGACAGCGCGCCGGTCATCGGCCTCGAAGGCGATCTGTCGCGCTTCGATCGCATCGGCGCCGGCATGGCGGATGGCGTGCTGCTGGCGCACGGTTCGGTGGGTGATCTGGCCGGGCTCGGCCTGGCGGGTGGCAAGCTCACGATCGACGGGGACGCCGGTGATCTGGCCGCCTGCGCCATGCGTGGCGGCGCGATGGAGATCAAAGGCCATGCCGGAGACTTTGCAGCCAGCGCCTTGCCCGGCGATGCCGATGGCATGCGTGGCGGTACGCTCATCATTCGCGGCAATGCCGGCGCCCGGCTGGCCGATCGCATGCGGCGCGGCACGGTGGTGCTGATGGGCGATGCGGGCGATTTCGCTGCGTCGCGCATGGTGGCCGGTACGCTGGCCATCGCCGGCCGCTGCGGCGCGCACCTGGCCTGGGGCATGCGCCGCGGCAGCATCGTGCTCGCCGGCCCGGTGCCGACGATCGCTCCCACGTTCGTGCCGCTGGCATCGAATGCCGACGTCTTCTGGCAACTGCTCGCGCGCGATCTGGCGCGCTTCGGCGGCGCATGGGCCACCTTGCCGCGCAAGCGCCTCACACGCCATGCCGGTGATCTGGCCGTCAACGGCAAAGGCGAATTGCTGCTGCCTGCTTGATCCCTTTTTTCTTTCCTCCAACCATCCTCATCTCATGACCCCTGACTACCTGTTCCATACCGGCGAAGCCACTGTTCTGGCCAAAGAGGGCCAGTTCACCGATGCCATGCCGGAGATCCTGATCGGCCGCACCAGCGGCCCGGTGGGCACCGCCTTTGCCAACATGATGGCGCAGAGCAAGGGCCACACCGCGATGTTTGCGATCCGCGCCTGCAACCAGCTGGTGCGGCCGTCGACGATGATCGTGCCCAAGGTCACCTTGAAGGATGTGGCCAATATCGATCTGTTCGGCGGCGTGGTGCAATCGGCCACCGCCGACGCGGTGATCGATTGCCTGATCGACGGCACCATCCCCAAGGCCATCGCCAATGAGCTGTGCATCATCAGCCTGGTGTGGATCGATCCACGCTGTGCCAAGGATCCGAACCTCGACAAGGCCGACATGTACCGCACCAACCATGAGGCCACCAAGCTCGCGATCCGCCGCGCGCTGGCCAATGAGCCGTCGGTGGACGAGCTGATCGCCAATCGTCACACCATCAAGCACGACATGGATGACTGGAGCTGATCGGCACGAGACGATCATGAGCGTGTTCGCGCTGCTCGACGATGCCGCTGCATCGTCGCCGTCGACGGCATCGGCAGCCGCCGAATCCCCCGCACGCAGCCGCCTGTACAGCGGCTTCGTGCGCGAGCATCGCTGCGTCGATCCCGTCACGCTCGATACCGTGTGTGCGGCCGCCCGGGCGGATCTCGACAGCGGTCTGCATGCGGTGCTGGTGGCCGATTACGAATGGGGCGCCAAGCTGCAACGTGCCGGCCACGCAGCGCTGGCTGCCGACGACGCGAGCTGCCTGCGGCTGCTGATGTTCTCCGCCTTGCAGCGCCTTCAGGCGGGCGAGGTGGCGCAGTGGCTGGCCGACGCGCAAGGCACGCCCGAACCCGGCCGCGCCGGCCTCGCCGCGCTGCAGCCCGGCATCACCCGCACCGAGTTCGACGACGGCATCGCCCGCATCCATGAGGCTATCCGCGCCGGCGAAACCTACCAGGTCAATTTCACCTATCGCATCACCGGCCAGGCGTGGGGCGAGCCCTTGGCGCTTTACCGCCGGCTGCGGGCGCGGCAACGGGTGGGCTTTGGCGCCCTGATGCGATTGCCGATGCGCCCGGGTGACACCACCGAGTGGGTGTTGTCGCGATCGCCCGAGCTGTTTGTCAGCCACCAGGATGGCGAGCTGCGGGCGCGTCCGATGAAGGGCACCGCGGTGCGCGCGCTGCCGCCGGAAGGCGACAGCGAAACCGCTCGCCTGCTGCATGAGGACATCAAGAACCGCGCCGAAAACCTGATGATCGTCGACCTGCTGCGCAACGATCTCGGCCGCATCGCGCAGCTCGGCTCGGTAAAGGTGCCGGAGCTGTTTGCGATCGAGCCCTACGCCACCGTGTTCCAGATGACCTCCAGCGTGCACGCGCTGCGGCGGCCCGATGTGGGCCTTGCCGATCTGCTGCGCGCGGTGTATCCCTGCGGCTCGATCACCGGCGCGCCCAAACATCACACGATGGATCTGATCGCCGAGCTGGAGAGCACGCCGCGCGGGCTGTACACCGGCTCGATCGGCTGGCTCGATGCCACGCCGCCGGGGTCGACACACACCTGCCCGAACCTGTGCCTCTCGGTGGCCATACGCACGCTCACGCTGGGCGCCGAGTCGAACGGCATGCGCCCGATGTCGGTGGGTGTGGGTGGCGGCATCGTGCTCGACAGCGTGGCCGCCGACGAATTCGAAGAGACGCGCTGGAAGGCGCGCTTTTTCACCGCACTCGATCCCGGCATCGAGTTGTTCGAGACGCTTCTGGTGACGCCTGACAGGCAGGTGCCGCACCTCGACCGCCACCGTGCGCGTCTGCAAGGCAGTGCGCACTGGCTGGGGCTGGCGATGGACGACGCCACCTTCGATTCGGTGATCGCCCAGGCGCTGCAGGCGGTGGCGGCGCAGGAGCCTTCAGCTGCGGGCTGGCGCTTGCGCGTGTCGCTCGATGCCGTTCAGGGCCTGCAGTTCAAGCTCGTGCCGCTCGACATGCTGCCGCCAGGCCCGGTGCACCTGCGCATCGAGCCCAGGGCCTTGCCGGCGAGCGCGCTATCGGCCCACAAGACGAGTGCGCGCGAAGCCTACGACGAAGGCATCCGCGCCGCGCAGGCGTTGGGCGCCTTCGACTCGCTTTTCTTCGGCGAACACGGCCGCCTGATCGAAGGCGGGCGCACCACGGTGTTTGCGCGCATCGATGGCGAGTGGCGCACACCACCGCTGGCCGACGGTGCCTTGCCCGGCGTGATGCGCGCTGTGCTGTTGGCGGATGCGACGATGGCGGCCAGGGAGCACCCGATCAGCCGAGAAGAGCTCATGCGAGCCAGCCATGTGATCGTCTGCAATGCGCTGCGCGGCGCGCTCCCGGCGACGATCGACTGGACCACGAACGCTTGAGGCGCAGATGTCAGTTGGCCTCGCTGGCGTGCCAATTGATCACTTCCAGCCCCGCCACCCGAGAAAACTCGCGAACGTTTCGCGTGACCAGCGCTGCGCCGTGGCGCATGGCCGTCGCGGCGATCAGCAGATCGTGCGGGCCGATCGGCGTACCGCGCGCTTCGAGCTGGCTGCGCAGTGTGGCTGCCATCTGCGCGCAGGCTTCGTCGAAATCCAGTATGCGCAACGGGTTGAGCAGCTTCTCCAGCGCTTGCAACCGGGGTTGCGCAGATTGCGGCGGCAGCCGCATCAGACCGTATCGCAGTTCGTACACCACCAGGGTGGGTACCGCCAAGCGGGCGGGCGGCAGCGCATGCAAGCGGGGGACGACGAGTGGGTCGCCCCGGAAGTAATAGCTGATGGTGTTGCTGTCGAGCGCAAACATCAGAATCCGACTCGCGGCAAGTCAGGTGGCATGGTCCGTTCGGCGGTGGGCTCGCGTAGTGGAAAATCCGGAAAGGCACCTGCCAGATCGCGACATTCCCCTGGCCAGGCATCGCCTGCATGGCGGCGTATCACTTCAGCCACCCAGCGGCTTTTGGAAAGGCCGCTGGTGGCCGCCGCCGAGGTCAGAAGTGCCTCGGTTTCATCGTCGAGGTACAGCGTGATCTGAGACATAGCGCGCTCCTTGGTGCCACATGCATGTCCAAGTATATGTTCGACCGATCAGCAAGGCGGAGGAAGGTCGGCGCACGAACTTCTGTCACTTACCGAAACAGGACGCCTGCTAACAAGCTGGCGCCAACCTGCGAACAACGCTCGATGCGACCATGGCCACCGCCCACCCTCTGCCCGAAACCCTGATTGCCGACTTTGCGCGCGACGGTGCCGTCGTGATCCGCGGGGCGCTGAGCGCCGAGGGGATTGCGGTGCTTACGCGCGGTATCGAAGACAACCTAGCCGCGCCCGGTCCGCTGGCAGCGGAGGCCGCGCTGCCCGGCGACGCGGGCCGCTTCTTCGAGGATTTCTGCAACTGGCAGCGTGTGCCGGCTTACGAGGCGGTGTTGCGGCATTCCGGGCTGCCGGCGATGGCGGCCCAGCTGATGCGCAGCCGCGGCGTGCGCATCTATCACGACCATCTTCTGGTGAAGGAGGCGGGCACCGCCACGCCCACCCCTTGGCATCAGGATCAGCCGTACTACAACGTTGCCGGCTCACAGAACGTGAGCTTCTGGATCCCGGTGGACGCGGTCAGCCGCCTGGCCACGCTGGAGCTGCTTGCAGGCTCCCACCTCGGCCCCTGGCTGATGCCGCGCACCTTCCAGTCGCAACAGGCGAAGTGGTTCCCGGAAGGCTCGCTGGCCGACATCCCGGACATGACGGCGCCGGCCCAGCGCGCCCGCATCCTCGGCTGGGCGCTGGAGCCGGGCGATCTGGTGGCCTTTCACATGCTCACGCTGCATGCCAGCGCCGGTGTCGAGCCTGGCCGCAGGCGCCGCGTGTTCAGCGCCCGCTACCTGGGCGATGACTGCGTGCATGCGCCGCGAGCCTGGCGCACCTCGCCCGAGTTCGCCGGCTTGCGAGCCCAACTGCCGGCGGGCGCGGCGATGGCGCATCCGCTGTTTCCGCAGGTCTGGCCGCCCGGAGACTGAGCGGCTGCGCGGTCAGGCTGCGGCCTGGCCTATGGGCCATGACGGGGTTGAACCGGGTGTGACTTCCCCCCGGCTTCGGGTAGCCATCGATGAGGGCCCAACCAACCAGCATTTACAATTGTTCACAAATGATGCGTCGTTTCAACGGCGCCCGACCTGCGGTCAAAGTTTGTTCGACGCTTCTGGGCCTTGAGCCCGCGCCGTGCTGACTGTCCGCCCGAACTCACCGAGCAGGAGATCATCGATGCCGATTTCACTGACCCAGGTCGACGCGTTGCAGGAGCACCTGTTGGGTGTTTTCGAGCGATCGGCTCACCATGCGGGCGAGGTCAACGAGGTGCTGCTGGCCCTCTCGGGCGCCATCCTGTGGCGCAAGAACCCGAAGGATCCCATCAAGGTGAACACCAAGGAAGGGGCTGGCGGCAACGTGATCTGGTTTCGTGTTGACACCTCTCGGTACGCCTTGCTCTACAGCCACGAAGATCGTCTCGTCAAGTTGGTGGCGGGAGGTCGAAAGGGCGAGCTGGTGCAGTCGTTCACCAACGCCACACCCACGGCGGAGGTGGCGCGTGTGTTTGCGGGCCTCGGTAAATCGGTGACCGAGCTGTCCAAGGCGCGCAAGGTGCGCAAGGAAGACCGCGACCCCGACGCCCCCAAACCGCCCAAGGATCCCGAGGCCAAGCAAGCCCGAAAATTGGCCAAGGCGGCCAAGGCGCCCAAGGATCCCAAGGTCAAGGAAGCGAGGCAGTTGGCGAAGGCATCCAGGCCCGCTGCGGATCCCGGCGTCAAGGAAGCCAGGATTCAGGCTCGTGAGGCCAAAGTGAAGGCCAAGCGCGAAGAGCGCAAGACAACCCGGGCCTCTGAAAAGGCGGCCAAGACCACCGTGGCCCAGCCGGTTAGCACGGTCGTCGAGCTGCCTGTGGCGGGCTCAGTCGTCGTCTGAACCGGAGTGCGCGTTCCGGGCGGCTGCATCGCCTCCGGAGTCACCCGAAATGAACCCGTGATTAGGGTACGCACTGATGCCGACTGCTCGCAAGGATGAGATAGTTAGTTCGTCGCCCGAACTAACTAGTCGGCGCGACGAGAGTCCACAAACAAACGGAGACAGACCCCATGAAGATGAAGCATTCCCTGTCGATCCTTGCCCTGAGCCTGGCTGCCAGCGGCGCTTTCGCGCAAACCGTGGTCGGCGTGAGCTGGTCCAACTTCCAGGAAGAGCGTTGGAAAACCGACGAGGCCGCCATCAAGGCGCAGCTGGAAAAACTCGGCGCCAAATACATCAGTGCGGATGCGGGTGGTTCGCCCGAGAAGCAACTCGGCGACATCGAAGGCCTGGTGAGCAAGGGCGCCAAGGCGTTGATCGTGCTGGCGATGGACAAGGATGCGATCCTGCCCGCCGTCAACAAGGCCGCGAAGCAGAAGATCCCGGTGGTGGCCTATGACCGCCTGATCGAAGCCCCGGGTGTGTTCTACATCACCTTCGACAACAAGGAAGTGGGCCGCATGCAGGCACGCGCGGTGTTCAAGCAGCAGCCCAAGGGCAACTACGTGTTCATCAAGGGCTCGCCCACCGATCCGAATGCCAACTTCCTGCGCGAAGGCCAGCAGGAGATCGTCGATGCCGCCGTGAAGAAGGGCGACATCAAGATCGTTGGCGAGGAGTACACCGACGGCTGGAAGCCTGAGGTGGCGCAGAAGAACATGGAGCAGATCATCACCAAGGCCGGCGGCAAGGTCGATGCGGTGGTGTCGTCTAACGACGGCATGGCCGGCGGCGTGGTGGCGGCGCTCACCTCCAAGGGCATCAAGGGCATTCCGGTGTCGGGCCAGGACGGCGACTTCGCCGCGCTGAACCGCATCGCCCTGGGCAGCCAGACGGTGTCGGTATGGAAGGATTCGCGCGACCTCGGCCGCGAAGCCGCCAGCGCCGCGGTGGCCCTGGCCGCCGGCAAGAAGCCCGAAGGCTCCAAGACCTGGAGCGGCGGCGAGAAGAAGGTGGCGCTCGAGTCCGTCTTCCTGAAGCCGGTGGCGATCACCACCGAGAACCTCGACGTGGTGGTGAAGGCTGGCTGGATCAAGAAGGAAGAGCTGTGCAAGGGTGTGGCGGCCGACAAGGCGCCCGCAGCCTGCAAGTAATCTGACCTGAGCTGTCTGGCCCCCTCTCCCGCACAGCGGGAGAGGGCGGGGGTGAGGGCGCCGTTTGCATGCGCGCCCGCACCCCAACCCTCTCCCATTCGCGGGCGAGGGCGTGTGTTCCTGAGCGGAGCAAAACCCATGTCTGTGCAATCTTCCAGTATCTGGCGCAACGCCGCCATCGATTGGCGCCTCGTGTTGATGAGCGCCGTGCTCGCCGTGATGGCGGGTGTGTTTCATGTGATGTCCGACGGCATCTTTCTCTCGCCCGAAAACCTCTACAACATCGCCCAACAAACCGCGGTGGTGGGCATCGTCTCCACCGTGATGGTGCTGGTGATCGTGGCGCGGCACATCGATCTCTCGGTGGGCTCGGTGATGGGTTTCGTCGGCGTGTTGATCGCCTATCTGCAGTACACGGCGGGCTGGTCGTGGCCGGCTTCGGTGCTGGCTGGCCTGGCGGTGGCGCTGCTCGTCTCGGTGTATCAAGGCGGGCTCACCGCGGTGCTGGGCGTGCCGTCGTTCGTGGTCACGCTGGGCGGGTTGATGTCGTTTCGCGGCGCGGCGTTTCTGGTGGCCGATGGCAAGACTCAGCCGGTCAGCAACGAATTCTTTCTCACGCTTGGTGGGGGCTACGACGGCGCCATCGGCACCGCGGCCAGTTGGGTGGTGGGCGGCCTGGTGTGCCTGGCCCTGCTGGGGCGCATGCTGATGAAACGCCGCTCGCAGGCGCTTCACGAGATGCCGGTGCAGCCGCTGGGCATGGATCTGCTGCTGGTGGTGGTGCCGGCGGTGATCCTGCTGGGTTTTGTCGCCTCGATGAACGGCTACCAGATCTCGGGCAAGACGGAGGCGCAAGGCATCCCGGTGCCGGTGCTGATCTGGGCTGTGGTGGCGGGTGTGTTGTCGTTCATCGTGCACCGTACGCGCTTCGGCCGCTACGTGTTTGCGATGGGCGGCAACCCCGATGCGGCGGCGCTGGTGGGCATCCCGGTGAAGAAGGTGACGCTGATGCTGTTCGGGCTGCTCGGCGTGTTGATCACGGTGGCGGCGGTGGTGTCGGTGGCGCGTTTGAACGCGGGCACCAATTCACTGGGTACCGGCATGGAGCTGTATGTGATCGCGGCGGCCGTGATCGGTGGCACGGCGCTGGCCGGCGGCAGCGGCTCGATCCTGGGTTCGGTGCTGGGCGCGCTGATCATGCAATCGCTCGACAGCGGCCTGCTGCTGCTCGATGTGCCGATCGGCAAGCGCATGGTGATCATCGGCCAGGTGCTGATCATCGCGGTGGTGTTCGACGTGGTCTATCGCAAGTACGTGGGAGAGAACTGAGATGAAAGCCGATCCCTCCAAACCCCTGGTCGAATTGCGCGAAATCAAGAAGGCCTTTGGCGGCGTGCAAGCTGTCGATGGCGTGAGCGTGAATCTCTATCCCGGCGAAGTGGTGGCGCTGTTGGGCCACAACGGCGCCGGCAAGTCCACCTTGATGAAGATGCTGGCCGGTGCCTACCCGATCGATTCGGGCGACACCATCATCGCCGGCGAAAAGGCACACATCCGCACGCCTGCCGATGCGAGGCGCAAGGCATCGAGACGATCTACCAGACGCTGGCGCTGGCCGACAACCTCGATTCCGTGGCCAACCTGTTTCTCGGCCGCGAGAAGATGACCGCCTGGCGCACGCTCGACGACAACTTCATGGAAGTGCAGGCGCGCAAGGTGTTCAACCGCCTGAACAAGAACTTCACCAACATTCGCATCCCGGTGCGCCGCCTCTCGGGCGGTCAGCGGCAGGTGGTGGCGATCTCGCGCGCGCTGTATTTCAACGCCCGCATCCTGATCATGGACGAACCTTGCGCCGCACTCGGGCCCGAAGAGACGCGCATGGTCGGCAACCTGGTGCGCCAGCTGAAGGCCGACGGTGTGGGCATCTTCCTGATCAGCCACGACATGCAGGACGTGTTCGCGCTCAGCGACCGGCTCGCGGTGATGAAGAATGGCCGCATGGTGGGCAGCTACAACACCGCCGACGTGAACGAAGACGAAGTGCTCGGCATGATCATTCTCGG
>JANMAS010000310.1:0-7033 GCA_031359975.1 Burkholderiales bacterium | reverse complement strand
GTGCAGAACGCCACCACCGCGCAGCTCGCCGGGGGGCTGGACGATCTGTTCAGCGCCGCCACGCAGGTGAGCGACCTGGGCGTCACCTCCGATGCCTCCGCCGCCACCTTCAAGGTCTGGGCGCCCACCGCACAGCGGGTGCATCTGTGCGTCTACCCCTCCGGCACCAGCCAGGCCAGCCGCATCGTCGAGATGACACCCGCACCGGCCACCGGCGTGTGGCGCGCCAGCCAGGGCCCCAATCTGGCCGGCCACTACTACCGCTATGCGGTGCAGGTGTTCGTGCGCGGTGTCGGCGTGGTGCGCAACCTGGTCACCGATCCGTATTCGGTGAGCCTGACGACCGATTCCAAGCGCAGCTACGTTGCCAACCTCGACGCGCCCTCGCTCAAGCCGGCCGGTTGGGACACGCAATCCGTGCCGCCCGTGCCCGCACAGGAAGACATGGTGATCTACGAACTCCACGTGCGCGATTTCTCGGCCAACGATCCGACCGTGCCGGCGGCCGATCGCGGCAAGTACCGCGCGTTCACCTACGCCAATTCCAACGGCATGCGACACCTGCACTCGCTGGCCCTGGCCGGCCTCACCGATGTGCACCTGCTGCCGGTGTTCGACATCGCCTCCGTGCCCGAATCCGGCTGCGTGACACCTGCCATCCCCGCCGCGGCGCCGGATTCCGAGGCGCAGCAGGCGGCGGTGACGGCGGTGCGCGACACCGACTGCTTCAACTGGGGCTACGACCCCTACCACTACACCGCACCCGAAGGCAGCTACGCCTCCGATGCGGCCGACGGTGCTCGCCGCATCTTCGAGTTCCGCCAGATGGTCAAGGCCATGCACGCGGCCGGCCTGCGCGTGGGCATGGACGTCGTCTACAACCACACCAGCGCATCGGGCCAGAACGAGAAGTCGGTGCTCGACCGCGTGGTGCCCGGCTACTACCACCGGCTCGACGCCAACGGCAACATCGAGCGCTCCACCTGCTGCGAAAACACCGCCACCGAAAACGCGATGATGGGCAAGCTGATGATCGACTCGGTGGCCACCTGGGCCACGCAATACAAGATCGATTCGTTCCGCTTCGACCTCATGGCGCACCAGCCGCGCTCGGTGATGGAGCAGCTCAAGGCCACCGTGAACGCCGCCACCGGCCGCGACATCTTCCTCGTAGGCGGAGGCTGGAACTTCGGCGAAGTCGCCGATGGCGCCCGCTTCGTGCAGGCTTCGCAGCTCTCGCTCAACGGCTCGGGCATCGGCACCTTCAGCGATCGCGCCCGCGACGCGGTGCGAGGCGGCGGCCCGTTCGATGGCGGCCAGTCGCTGGTGGCCAATCAGGGCTATATCAGCGGCCTGTTCTACGACAACAACGGGGGCGGCGGCACACCCACGGTGTCCGACCTGATGCGCGGCGCCGACCTGATCCGCGTCGGCCTGGCCGGCTCGCTCCGCGACTACACGGTAAAAACCTACCAAGACGCCACGGTGCGCCTGGACCAGATCGACTACAACGGCCAGCCGGCCGGCTACGTGACCGATCCCCAGGAGGTGGTGAACTACGTCGAGAACCACGACAACCAGACGTTGTTCGACATCAACGCCTACAAGCTGCCCCTGGGCACCCCCATCGAAGATCGCGCGCGTGTACAGATGCTGGGCGCGGCGATCAACGCCTTCAGCCAGGGCGTCACCTACTTCCATGCCGGCATCGACACGCTGCGCAGCAAGTCGATGGATCGCAACAGCTACAACTCGGGCGACTGGTTCAATCGCCTCGATTGGAGCTATGCCGACAACTACTTCGGCACCGGCGCCCCGCCGCAGGCCGACAACGGCGACAACTGGTCGATCATCAAACCGCTGCTGGCCAATCCCGATATCAAGCCGCAGGCGCCGCAGATCACCCTGGCGCGCGACATGTTCCGCGATCTGCTGCAGATCCGCGCCAGCTCCACGCTGTTTCGGATGCGCAGTGCCGCGGAGGTCAAGAGCCGGCTCGTCTTTGCCAACACCGGCTCCGCCCAGAACCCGGTGGTGCTGGCGGGTCACCTCGACGGCAACGGCTATGCCGGCGCCGGCTTCCGCGAAGTGATGTACTTCGTCAACGTCGACAAGCTGCCGCAGGAAGTGACCGTGGCCACCGAGCGCGGCAAAGCCTACGTGCTGCATCCGGTGCATCTGGCCGCCGCGGACAGGCGCACCGCCAACGATGCGCGCTACGATGCGCCCTCCGGCAAGTTCACCATCCCACCGCGCAGTGCGGTGGTGTATGTGGTGAATTGACTTCAGGCCCTGCCGCGCCGCGCCGATAGTTCCGTTGGGCGGCGCCGGGCCGGCGCCGCGGATCAACGCGAAGGATGGGTGCATGGCTTCCTGGGTGGCTCGTCTGATTGCCGGCTGGCGTACGCCTGCGCCGGGCCCGGCGCCGACCGCCGCTCCGCCGGTCGCCCCACCACCCAGCGCCTCGCCCGCCGCTGCGTCGATCGCGCCGGATCCCGCAGCCGCACCGGTGTTGCTCGATGTGGTGCAGGCGCACGAGCCACCCGCCACCGCGCCCGACGCTTCGGCGCTATCCGAACCCGATTCCAGGCTTGCTCCAGCGCCCGCATCTGCGTTCGCCCCGGCGCCCACACCCGGCCTCGATACGCCGGCTGCGGCGGTCGCAACCGCCGAAACAGCTGAACCCGCCGCGCCGCCGCCGGCGCCGGTCGTCCCGGTCATGCCGGTCACCCCGGCGAATACCGTGGCCTGGCTGATCAGCCTGCCGCCGGGCGAGCCCCGGTCGCAGCCCAACGCCGATGAACTCGTGGCGCTGGCGCATGTGCGCACCTTGCTGTCGCCAGACCGCCCCGCCGCCGATCTGCTGCCGCGCGCCGGCGCGGTGATTCCTCAATTGATGGCCCTGATGCGGCAGGAGGATTTGTCGCTGCGCACGATGGCCGAGCAGGTGGCCAAAGACCGCGTGCTCGCCGCCGAAGTGCTGCGTGTGGCCAGCTCCGCCACCTACCGCAGTGGCGGTGAGCCGCGCGACCTGGACGACGCCATCGCGCGCATCGGCACGGTGGGCCTGCGCTCGGCCATTGCCCGGGTGGTGCTCAAGCCCATCCTGCGCGGCGAAGCGGGTGCGCTCAGCGCGCAGGCCGAAGCCGGCCTGTGGGCCCTGGGTGAGCGCCAAGCCCAGGCGCTGGCGGATCTGTGCGGCGCACAAGGCCTGGATCGCTTCGAGGGCTACATGGCCGGCCTGGTGCATTCCACCGGCTGGACGGTGGCGCTGCGAGCGCTCGATCGGGCCGGCTGGCGGCCCCGCCTGGCGCCGAGCATCGCCTTTGCCGAGCCGCTCATCGCCGCCAAGGATGCCTTGTTCGGCAAGGTGGTGGGCAGCTGGGCGCTCGCGCCGGCCATCGACGCGCTGTGCGCTCAGGCAGCCCGGGGTGGCCTGGCCGGATCCGACGCGCCGTTCGCGGTGCTGCTGCGCCAATCCGAGCAGGCCGCCATGGCGGCCATGCTCAATCCCGATCCGCCGGCATGAAGACCGATGGGGCGCCGGCCGCGGCCGATGCCTTGTTCTTGCCGAAGCGGCGCTTCAGCCAATCCGGGATCAGCCACGTGTACCAATACATCACCGGCACCACCACCAGCGTGAGCAAGGTAGAGGTGATCACACCGCCGATGATGGCGCGGCCCATCGAGGCCTGAAGCTCGCCACCTTCGCTCAAGGCCAGCGCCAGCGGCAGCATGCCGAACACCATCGCGGCGGTGGTCATGATGATCGGCCGCATGCGCACCAGCCCGGCCTGCAGCAGCGCCTGCGGCACGCCCAGGCCCTCCTTGCGGCCGTGGTTGGCAAAGTCGACCAGCAAAATGGCGTTTTTCGTCACCAGCCCCATCAGCATCACCAGGCCGAACATCGAAAACAGGTTCAGCGTGGAACGGGTGACCAGCAGCGCCAGCATCACGCCGATCAGCGCCAGCGGCAGCGACACCATGATCGCCAACGGCTGCAGGAAGCTGCCGAACTGGCTGGCCAGCACGATGTAGATGAAGATCACCGCCGCCGCCAACGCGATCAGCACGCCGCTGAATGCTTCGGCCTGCTCCTTGGCATCGCCGCCCACGTCGAAGCGATAGCCCGGTGGCAGCTGCGTGGCATCCACCAGCTTCTGCACCTCGTCGTTCACATCGCCGCTGGGGCGCCCTTCCACACCGGCGTAGATGGCCTGGCGACGCTGCAGATCCTGGCGCTTGATCACCTCGGGGTTCACCACGTTGACGATATCGGCCACGCTCGACAAGGCGATCGGCGTGCCATCCTTCGAATAGGCCACCGGCAGGTTGTCGAGCTGGGCGATGTTCTCGCGGCCGGTTTGTGGCAGGCGCAGTTCCACCTCCACCTGTTCACCGTCGGGAGCCGTCCAGTAGGTGGCCACATCGCCATTGACGAAGCTGCGCAGGCTGGCGGCGAGTTGGGTCGGGCTCAGGCCCAGTTCGCGCACCGCATCGGGCTTCAGCCGCACCGCGTAGGCCGGCAATCCGGGCTTGACCGAGGTTTCCAGATCGGTGACGCCCTTGATCGCCTTCACCTTTTCGGCCAGGCGCGTGACCTCGGTTTCCAGCACCAGCGGATCGGGCCCCAGCAGCGCGATGTAGATTGGCCGGTTACCCACCGCCACGGTGATGCCGGGGATCGGCATCAGGGCTTCGCGCAGTGCCTCTTCCACCTCGACCTGCGTGCGCTTGCGCTCCTTCGGCTTGGTCAATTGAATGCTCAGTTCCGCGCCGTTGCGGCTGCCGGAGAACCCACCGCCCACCGTGGTGGAAATCATGCGCACCTCCGGCATGCGCTTGACCACGTCTTCCACCTGCGCCATCTTCTCGCTGGCGCGGGCCAGGCTGGTGCCCACCGGCAAGGTGACGTTGATCTGGGTGTAGCTGTTGTCGGTTTGCGGAATGAATTCCGAGCCCACCAGGCCGGTGAGGCCGATGGCGATCACGAAGGTGGCCACCGCACCCCAGCCCACCAGGCCGCGCGGCGTGATCGTGAGAAAGCGCAGGCGACGCGGTTGCGATTTGTCGCGCACGCCCTGCGCATCGAACGGCCGGCCGTACGCCGGCAGCGGCGGCACGAACACCCGGAAGCGGCGCGCCGAGAAGATCCAGTGGATCACCCGTTCGTAGATGCGATGCAGCAGATCGAGCAGGCGATCGGTGCCCCGCATCAGATGGCCCAGGCCGGGGATGCGCGCCAGCGGGTTTTTCGCCGGATCGTGCCAGACGCTGGAGAGCATCGGATCGAGCGTGAAGCTCACGAACAGCGACACCAGCACCGCCACCGTCACCGTGATGCCGAACGGGAAGAAGAACTTGCCGATGATGCCCTTCATGAAGGCCACCGGCACAAACACCGCGCAAAGCGCGAACGTGGTGGCCATCACCGCCAGGCCGATCTCGGCGGTGCCTTCGCGCGCCGCGGTGAAGTGGTCCTTGCCCATGTGGATGTGGCGCACGATGTTTTCCCGCACCACGATCGCATCGTCGATCAACAAGCCGATGCACAGCGACAGCGCCATCATCGTCATGAAGTTCAGCGTGAAGCCGAATGCATACACCGCGATGAAGGCCGAGATCACCGAAATCGGCAGCGTGAGGCCGGTGATCACCGTGCTGCGCCACGAATGCAGGAACAGGAAAACGATCGCCACCGTCAACAGCGCGCCTTCCACCAAGGTGCGCTTGACGCCGTCGAGCGAGCTCTTCACCCACTCGCTGTCGGCATAGACGAGCCGCAGCTCCACGCCCGGCGGCAGCGATTTGCGCAGTTCCTCGGTGGCTTCCTTGATCGCGTCGCCGGTGGCCACGATGTTGGCTTCCTGCTGCTTGAAGACCTGCAGCGAGATCGATGGCACCCCGTCCACCCGCGACAGCGAATCCGGCTCGCGTTCGCGCTCCACCACCTGCCCGAGATCCGACAGCCGCACCACGCCGTTGCGGCTGCTCACCACCACGTCGCCGAAGGCCTTGGCGTCGCGCACCTTGCCCTCCACACGCACGATCGCATCTTCCTTGGCGCCGCTGAGCAGGCCCACCGGCACATCGGAATTGGCGCGCTGCAACGCGGCCGCCACATCCGCCGGCGTGAGCTGCTGCGCGCGCAGGCGCTGCGGATCGAGATCGATGCGCACCTGCCGCTCGGTGAGGCCGTTCACATCCACCCGCGCCACGCCGCTCACCCGCTCCAGCCGCTTGCGCACCACCTTGTCGGCCAGCATGGAAAGCTCGCGCGCGCTGCGATCCGGCGCCAGCAAGGCGAGGTAGACGGTGGGCTGCGCGTTATCGCCGTCGAAGCGCGAGACAAACGGCGTTTTCACATCCCGCGCAAAGCCCGCCTGCAGCGACGCCACCTTGTCGCGCACATCCTGCAAGGCGCGTGTCATGTCGGCATCGAGCTGGAACTCGACCACCGTTTCGCTGCGGCCCTCGAAGCTGTTGGAGCGGATCATCTTCACGCCCGCGATGCCGTTGAGCGCCAGCTCGATCGGGCGGGTGAGTTCGGATTCGATGCCGTCCGGCGACGCGCCGGGATAGGCCACGCTGACAAACACGATCGGCGGCGAGATGTCGGGCAGCCGCTCCACCCGCAGCTGGCTGTACGAAAAGATGCCCAGCACGCACAGCGCGGCCATCACCATCGTGGCGAAGACGGGGTTGTTGATCGAAACACGGGTGAACCACATGGGCCGCTCCCAGCAAACTCATCGAACAGCGTGCGCGCGGCCACCGGGCCCGCCGCGCACGCGCGAAACCGTCAGGTCTTGGGCGCCGCCGAAGCCGGGTTGGACGCGGTGGGCGCGCTGCGCGCCGCCACCACCTTGGCGGGGGCGCCTTCTTTCAGGTTGTCGAAGCGCGCGGCCAGCACCTGCACACCGGGCGACAGGCCCTTGGTGATCTCGATGCGGCCACCCAGTTCATCGCGCCGGCCGGTGATCACGATGCGCCGCACCAGCGCGTCTTTTTCCACCGCCCACACAAAATCCTG
>JANMAS010000301.1:0-31686 GCA_031359975.1 Burkholderiales bacterium | reverse complement strand
CCGGAGGCGCTGAGGTTGTATACACGCGCCGCCTGCGACGACAGCGGTGCACTGATGCGCGCGTTCAGGTCGAGGCTCACCCGGTCGCCCACGTCGGCGCCGCCGGAGGCGGCCAGCTCCAGCGCGCTGCCGGACTCACCGAAAAAGGCGCCGTTGGCGTCTTGCGCGAGCGAGCGTGTCCAGCTCAATGCCTGCGAGGTGCTGAAGCGCAGCCCGATCGGCAGCACCCAGGCCTGGTCGCTGGCCAGGCGCCGGGCGACCAGTTGCCCCTCGCTGGTCTCGAAGCCGGCCTGCCAGCGCAGATCTGCCCAGGCCCGGTGCAGCTCGGCATAGCCCGAGGCCTGCAGCGCCGTGGTACCGCCGCCACTGACCTGCACCACGCCGCCGAGCCCCAACTGCTGGTCCACGTAGCGGCGCCACGACACACCGGCCTGGTGCAGCGCAATGCCGCCGGCTGCGGCGTCCACCGGCCGTGTGCTGGACAGCTGCGCATCGATCTGGTCGCGCAAGCCCACCCGCGACCAGCGGTAATACCCGCCCAGCGTGTTGCCGCCCAGCGCGCTGCCTTGCCAGCTCAGGTTGGGCGCGAGGCGGTGCAGGCCCCATCGCTGGGTGATCTCGCCGTTCTGCCAGGCGCCGTCGAGCCAGGCACCGGCGCGCGACGATTGGGTGCCTGCCAGCGGCTGCTGCGAGAGCTGCAGGACGTCTTCGTTGCGGCTCGCGAGCAGATTGCCCTGCACAAAGGCGCTGTCGGATTCCCAGCGCAGGCTCTGGAAGAGGCCCCGACCAGCCGGCTCGCCAGAGCGAACGCCCAGGCCCGGCACGTCACGATCGCTGCTGCCCGAGGCGCCGCTGGCGATGGCGCTGTAGGCCCAGCCCCGGGGCAGCAGCGCCTCCTGGCCGGCCCCGAGCAGCTCCAGCCCCACAGCCGCCACGCGGTCGCCCGAGCTGTAGAAAGAACCTTGGCCTATCGACGAGAACGAGCCGGTTTCGCCGCCGCTGAGCTGCAGGCTCACGCCTTGCGACTCGTTGCGCCAGGAGGTCGAAGCGCCCTGCACCAGGCGAGTGGGCAGGAAAAACGAGGCCTGCAGCGCGGCGGTGCGCGGGCTCAGGGTCTGCACAACGCCCAGGCCCTGCGAGGCATACCAGCCGCCGCCAAAAGGCATGGCGGTCTGGTACAGCGAGAACGAGAGCCCGCCGCCGCGGCGCTGGCCCGATCGGTGCTCGAACAGCCGGGCCGATGCATCGACCGAAAAGGCGCCGTAGTTGGCCGAGTCCACCGCCCCGCGCAGGCTGATCCACGCCGAGGCTTCGCGCCCGCTGTCGTTGGACGAGGCCTGTGCCCGCGTTTCGATGCGCAGCGCACGCGACGAGCCCGAGGGATCGAACCCGATGGCGCCGTCGTCGGCGAGCTCGGGCAGTTCCGGTGCGTCGGGCATGAGCCTGTCGACATACTCGGCAGCGGGCTCGGGCGGCGGCTCGGCGCCCCAGGCGCAGGGCTGCGCCAGTGCCAGCCCGGCGGCCGAAGCCACACCAAGAATACCGCGACGCGCACGCTGGAAGCCGCGACCGGCACGCTTGCGAGCGCCGCTGCGTGGTGAACCGGCCCTCACTTTGAGGGGATCCCGTCGACGCTGCGATCGAGCTCGATGCGGGAGCCGCCACCCGACCCGTACTCGAGCGTGCCGCGCAAGCGCAGCGGCCATTGCAGCCGGGGGGACGTTGCGGCGGCGGAGCCGACGCGGCGGCCGGGCTCGTAAGGTTGCAGGGCGATCCGGCGCGTCTGGCCGGGCAGGATGGGCACTGTCTCGGGCGAGAACTCCAGCGTGGCGCCGCTCGCGTCGCTGCCTTGCAGGATGCCCCCAAGGCGCCCGGTGGCGTTGCCGCTGTTGGACACCACGATCACCGGCGTGGGCTGACCGTCGAGCAGGCCCGTCGACACGGCGCCGGCCTCGAGCACGGCTTGCGCGCCACCCACGTTGACGTACACGATCACGCCGATGCGCCCGTTCATCGGGAACGACGAGGCCTCGCTCGTCTTGACATCCTGCGGCCGGCTCTCGAGCATCAGCGCGAAGCGGCATTCGCGCGGCGAGGTGCCGGCCGGCGGCGCCACCTCGAAGCGGTAGCGCACACGGGTGCCCGGGGGCACCGTGACCTCCTTGCGCTCGATGGCGACCCACGGGCGGCAGCTGCCCGGCTGCACCGTTTCGAAGAAGGTCAGTTCGCCGCTGGCGTCCATGCTCCAGTCGGTGGTGTAGACGCGGTAGGTGCCGGCACTGGCCGTTGCGTGGGTGATCTCCATGACCTGACGCGTCACCTGCCCGGGCTCGACGCTGACCTCGAAGCGCGGCGGCGTGACGGCGGCCGCGAACTGGGCGTGCGCGGGGCTGGCGAGCGCGAGGCCCAGCCACAGCGCTGCGGCGTGGTGATTCATGGGCCGGGTACCTCGATCTCGAAACTGAAGTTCACCCGCGATGGGGTGACGGGGTCACGCGAGTCGGCGATGGCAGTGAGGTGCATCGTGTCTTCGAGCCGACCGCCGGGAACCACACCCTGGAACACCAATTGGCGCTGCCCGCCCGTGAGCCGGCCGGGGCTGAGCACGCCTGAGGTCGTCCACTGCACGGAGAGGCTGGATTGCGGCAACACGGGCATCCGCATGTAGATCCGCGCCGTCTTGCCAATCCACGGGGTGAGGTTGAGCACGATGCGCACATCGGTGCGCGCGTCGAGCAACGGAGGGGCCTGGCGCGAGGGCAGCGGCTGACGCCAGATCAGCTGCGCCGCCGGCGACAGCACCTGGCTCATCGAGTCGTCCACCGCGAAGGTGCGCCAGGCACCAGCCGGCACGGTACCCGCGGCGAACAGGCAGGCACTCGCGAGCACCGCTCGTCGGCCCTGCCGCAGCAAGCGGCCATTGCGTATCCACCTTGTCAAAGCTCGATCCTCGCTGTGTTGCATCTGCCCCGGGCCGCGCCGTGTCCAGCGCGCTCGACACAGCATTCATTCGGCGCGTTGCAGGCGCATGGTGCAGCAGCCCGACCTTACTCGGCTCACCGCCGCCGACAAGATCAAAAAAATGTGCGCTTTTGACGCATCGAGTTGTTCGCACACAGCGTGACTGAGGGGTTGATATTGGCCTTGCCGAAGGCCAGCGTCTCAGCCGCGCTCATGGGCCTCGAAAAGATGCACATTTCGTGCATGCTTGCGGCCAACTCGGGCTTCGCAAGGATGTGTCCAATCGGTGGCGAACTCGTCGATGCAGGCGACGTCGCACAATCCGCACCCATGGAGATCTGATCATGCAAATCCTGAAGTGGCTTCTGGGTATCGTGGTGGTGCTGGTGATCGTCGCGGTCGGCGGCGGCATGGTGCTGTCACCCACCTTCAAGGTGCAGCGCAGTGCCACCATCCAGGCGCCCGCACAAAAGGTGTATGAGCTGGTGGCCGATCCGCGCCAGTGGAAGGCCTGGTCGGCCTGGAACCGGCGCGATCCAAACATGCGCATCGAGTACTCGGGTGCCGCCTCCGGCACCGGTGCCGTGTGGGCCTGGCAGAGCGAGAGCCAGGGCGATGGCCGCATGACCTTCACCACGGCCGAGCCCGGTCGCAAACTGGGTTACGACCTTTATTTTCCCGACTTCGGCACCACCTCCAGCGGCGAGTTGGCGATGACTGAAAGCGGCAACGCGACCCAGATCACCTGGACGATGAACGGCGACATGGGCCGCAACCCGCTGTACCGCTGGATGTCGCTGTTCGCCGACAACATGGTCGGCAAGGACTTCTCCGAAGGCCTCGCCAACTTGAAAGCCCTGGCCGAAAAGCCCTGAACCCCGACGAATCCCAACGCCCGCATGTCCATGTCCATCGATTCTTCTTCCATCGCGCTCGCAGCAGATCCAGGCGTCGACCCCCACCTCTGGCATGAAGACGTGCTGGGCGACAAGCCGCTGGCGTGGGTGCGCGAGCGCAATGCCCACACACGCCAGGTGCTCGAGGCCAGGCCCGACTTCGCGCTCACCCGTCGGCTCTTGCTCGATGTGCTCAATTCGCGCGAGCGCATTCCGGCTGTCTCGCGCGCCGGCGATTGGCTCTACAACTTCTGGCAGGACGACGCCCACAAGCGCGGCCTGTGGCGCCGCACCACGCTGGCCGAATACCGCAAGGTGGCGCCACGCTGGGAGGTGCTGCTCGATATCGATGCGCTGGGCGCGGCCGAGAAGGAGCCTTGGGTCTTCGCGGGGGTCGATCGCTTCGAACCCGACGCCAGGCGAAGCCTGATATCGCTCTCGCGCGGCGGTGCCGATGCCACGGTGGTGCGCGAGTTCGACATGCTCGACAAGCGCTTTGTCGATGGCGGCTTTGCACTGCCGGAGGCCAAGAGCGATGTCTCCTGGCTGAATGAGGACACGCTGTTCGTCGGCACCGATTTCGGCCCCGGATCGCTCACCGATTCGGGCTATCCGCGCATCGTCAAGCGCTGGCTGCGCGGCACGCCGCTGGCCGAGGCCGAGGTGGTGTTCGAGGCACAGGCCGGCGATGTGTCCGCCTCGGTGAGCGTGGACCGCACACCGGGCCATGAGCGCACGGTGTTTGTGCGCACGATCGATTTCTACAACAGCGAGATGTTTCTGCTGGAGGGCTCGCGGCTGTTGCCGATCGACAAGCCCAGCGACGCCGATCTCGCGTTCTGGCGCGAACGGGTGCTGATCGAACTGCGCAGCGATTGGGCCATCGGCGCCCACACCTGGCCCAGCGGCTCCTTGTTGGTGGCTGATGCGCAGGCCTACCTCGCGGGCCATCGCCAGCTCACCGCCCTCTTCACCCCCACACCCACGCGTTCGCTGGCCAGCTTTTCGGTCACGCGGTCGACGGTGATGGTGGACGTGCTCGACAACGTAGCCAGCCGCCTCGAAGAGTGGCGATGCATCGATGGGCAGTGGCGCCGTCGCGATGTGCGGGCTCCTTTCCCCGGCACGCTCTCGGTGAGCCCCTTGCACGATGAATTTGTTGCGGATGACCCGCTGGGCGAAGCGTATTTCATCAGCTACACCGATTTCCTCACGCCCGACTCGCTCATGCTGGCCCATACCGGCAGCGACGAGCGCGAGCTGTTGAAGTCGCGCCCACGGTTCTACGATGCCACCGGCATGCGCGTGGAGCAGCAATTTGCCACCTCCCCCGATGGCACGCGGGTGCCCTACTTCCTGATCTGGCCCCAGGGCGCCACCGCCGACGGCAACACCCCCACCCTGCTGTATGGCTATGGTGGCTTCGAAGTCTCGCAAACACCGTTTTACTCGGGCGGCTTCGGCCGCGCCTGGCTCGAAATGGGCGGCGCACTGGCCATTGCCAACATCCGCGGCGGCGGCGAGTTCGGCCCCACCTGGCACCAGGCTGCCGTGCAGGCCAACAAACAACGCAGCTACGACGATTTCATCGCGGTGGCCGAGGATCTGATCGCGCGCCGTGTCACCTCGCCGCGCCACCTGGGCATCCAGGGCGGCAGCAACGGTGGCCTGCTGGTGGGCGCGGTGGCGATGCAGCGGCCCGATCTGTTCAATGCGGTCGTCTGCCAGGTGCCGCTGCTCGACATGCGCCGGTACCACCTGCTGCTGGCGGGCGCGTCGTGGATGGCCGAATACGGCAACCCCGATCTGCCCGACGACTGGGCCTTCATCGCCCGGTACAGCCCCTACCAGAACATCAAGGCCGATGCGCGCTATCCGCGCATCCTGTTCACCACCTCCACCCGCGATGATCGTGTGCATCCCGGCCACGCCCGCAAGATGGCCGCGCGCCTGATCGAACAGGGTCAGGAGGTGCTGTACTACGAAAACATCGAAGGTGGCCACGGCGGCGCCGCCGACAACGAACAGCGCGCCGACATGATGGCGCTGGAGTTCACCTACCTGTGGCTGCAACTGGCCCGATGAAAACCGCGATGGACAGCTCGTATGTGGTGGTGCACAACCCGGCGCAGTCGCGCTTCGAAGTGGCGCTCGGCGACGACACCGCCGTGTGCGACTACCGCCGCATCGGCAGGCTGATGGTCTTGCCGCACACCTGGGTGCCCCCGGCGCAGGAGGGTCGCGGGATGGCGGCGGCGATGGTGGCGGCCACGCTGTCTCACGCTCGCGCCCTGGGCCTGAAGGTCAGGCCATCGTGCAGCTATGCGGCGGCCTACATGCGCCGGCATCCCGACACCCTGGATCTGCTCGAATCCGGCAGCACCGCCAGCTGATCGTTCACAAGGGCAAGCACCATGAACATCCTGATGCGCATCGTCATGTCGCTCTTTCGCGGCCTGCTGCGCCGTGGCGTGAAGGGCGCCATGCGCCGGGGCGGCGGCTCCGGCGAGATCGCCGGCCGCGGCGCACGCGGCAAACGCGGCGACTGGTCAGCCGGCGGCCAGGGTGGTGGCGGCAAAGGCGGCAAGGGCGGTGGCCGCAAGCGGCAGGAGAATCCCGAAGACACCATGTAGCCAGGGCCAACCCCAAATCCGCGCAGCGCCTGCCCGACCGCGCTGCCGATGCGGCCTCATAGAATCGAACCCCGCTTCGATTCACCCCCACGCCCCATGTCAAACGCCATTCGCAAAGTCGTGCTCGCCTATTCCGGCGGGCTGGATACTTCGGTCATCCTGAAATGGCTTCAGGATCAATACAGCTGCGAAGTGGTGACCTTCACCGCCGACATCGGCCAGGGCGAGGAGGTGGAGCCGGCGCGCGCCAAGGCGCTCAAGATGGGCATCAAGCCCGAGAACATCTTCATCGACGATCTGCGCGAAGAGTTTGTGCGCGACTTCGTGTTTCCGATGTTCCGCGCCAACGCGCTGTACGAAGGCGAGTACCTGCTCGGCACCTCGATCGCGCGGCCGCTGATCGCCACGCGGCTTATCGACATCGCCCGAAAGACCACGGCCGATGCGATCAGCCACGGCGCCACCGGCAAGGGCAACGATCAGGTGCGCTTCGAGCTCGCCGCCTACGCGCTGATGCCCAATGTGAAAGTGATCGCGCCGTGGCGCGAATGGGATCTGCTCTCGCGCGACAAGCTGCTGGCTTATGCCGACCAGCACGGCATTCCGGTCGACTTCAAGAAGCGCAAGGGCGGCGGCGCGCCCTACTCGATGGATGCCAACCTGCTGCACATCAGCTACGAAGGCGGCATCCTGGAGGATCCCAATTTCGAGCCCGAGGCCAAGATGTGGCGCCTCACGGTGAGCCCCGAAAAGGCGCCCGGCAAGCCGCAGGTGGTGGAACTCACCTATGCCCATGGCGACATCGTCGCCGTGGATGGCCAGCCGATGAGCGCGGCCAACGTGCTCGAAACGCTCAACCGCATCGGCGGCAAGCACGGCATCGGCCGGCTCGACAAGGTCGAGAATCGCTACGTGGGCATGAAGAGCCGCGGCTGCTACGAAACCCCCGGCGGCACGATTCTGCTGGCCGGCCACCGGGCGATCGAATCGATCACGCTCGACCGCGAAGTGATGGCGCTGAAAGACGATCTGATGCCCCGCTACGCGCGCATGGTCTACAACGGCTACTGGTTTGCGCCGGAGCGCGAGCTGCTGCAGGGCCTGATCGACGCCAGCCAGAAAACCGTCAACGGCAGCGTGAAGCTCAAGCTCTACAAGGGCACCATCCTGTGCGTAGGCCGCGAGAGCGCCACCGATTCGCTGTTCGACACCCGCATCGCCACCTTCGACGACGACGGCGGCGCCTACAACCAGGCCGATGCCGGCGGCTTCATCAAGCTCAACGCGCTGCGTCTGCGCATCGCCGCCAATGCCCGGGCCGCGCGCGCCAAATCGGCTGCCAAGCCAGCCAGTCGCGCAGGTAAAGGCAAGGCCGGGCGCTGAGTTCCCCCACGCAGCCGCGGATATAGTCACTCTCGATGGTGGGATGGGCGGGGAGCGCATAACAGTGATGGGAGGCGCGATGAAAATCGTGTCAAGGCGCCGGTGGCTGCAACTGGCCGGCGCCGCATGGGCATGGCCCTGCATGGCTACCGCATTGCAAGCGCCCGAAGGGCGGATCGTGCTGACGATCCGCGGGCTGGTTCAGGCCCCCAACCAGGGCCGTGCCGCGGCGTTCGACATGCCGATGCTCGAACACATGCCGCAGCACGACATCACCACCATCACGCCCTGGTTTACGAAGCCCCGCCGCTTCACCGGCCCGCTGCTGCGTGATGTGCTGGCGAGTGCCGGTGCACAGGGCAAGACGCTGCGCGCGGTGGCGCTGAACGACTACCGGGTCGAGATTCCGTTCGACGATGCGCAGCGCTACGACGTGGTGCTGGCGCGTCTGCTGGATGGCAAGGCCATGTCGGTGCGCGAAAAGGGGCCGCTGTTCATCATCTATCCGTTCGACAAAGTGCCCGAGTTGCGCAACGCGGTGTATTTCAGCCGCTGCGCGTGGCAGCTCAAGTCGATCGACGTGTCGTAACCCCTTGAGCCAGCCCATGCCAGCAGGCTCGGTGGCGCCCACGTCGATGTCCACCGCCAGTCGCCGACTCCGTGTGGGTGGCCTGATGGGTGTCGCGCTGGTGGCGGTGTTGGCGGCGGCGGTGCTCGTGCAAACGCACATGGCGCGCCTGCTCAATCTCACCACGCAATACCAGGACGATTACCTCCAGGTCAACCTGGGCCAGATCGAATCCGAGTACCTGCGGCTTCGCTCACTGTGGCACGACAGCCTGCACGGCGGCCTGTTTGATCGCGATGCGCTGCAACTGCGCTACGATATTTTCCTTTCGCGGGTGGATCTGCTCAAGCTCGATACCGCCGCGCGGTTGACGAGCACCGGAGCCGACGCGGAACAAACGATCACCCAACTGCGGCGATTCGTGGCCGACGCCGATGTCTACCTGGGCGCCGAGCCGGTGGCGGCGCTGGACGAGACGGCGCTGCGGCAGCTCCTGCCGGCACTCGATGCGCTGGACGCGCCGCTGCACAGCTACGCGCTCGACGTGGCGCATCACGTCACCACCCAGGTGGCCACACGCACGCAGGAAGTCGAGCTCTACAACCGCTACGCGATCACGCTCACCGCCATGCTGTGTGTGATCGCGCTGGTCTTCGCGCTCATCAGCATCAGCCAGATGAGCCGGCTCGACCAGCGGCGGCGCGACCTGGAAGATCTCGCCGACAGCCTGCGCGATGCCCGCCTGGCGGCCGAATCGGCCAGCCTGGCCAAGAGCGCCTTCCTGGCCAACATGAGCCACGAAATCCGCACGCCCTTCCAGGGCCTGCTCGGCATGCTGGCCTTGCTGCGCGAAACCGGGCTCGAGACACGCCAGGCCAACTACCTGCGCACCGCCACCGAATCCGCCGATCACCTGCTCACCCTGCTCAACGACATCCTCGATCTGTCGAAGCTCGAGTCCGGCTCCATGCGGATCGACCGCGCGGCGGTGGACCTGCATGCGCTCGTCGGCGACATCGATGCCCTGATGCGGCCGCAAGCCACGGCGCGCAAGCTCAGCCTGCGCGTGGAGATCGCCGCCGACGTGCCCACGCGCGTGATGGGCGATGCCACCCGCCTGCGCCAGATCCTGTTCAACCTGTTGAGCAACGCGATCAAGTTCACCGATACCGGCGCGGTGACATTGCGGGTACGGCGCGGCTCGGGCACCTTGCTGCTGGTGGTGGCCGATACCGGCATCGGCATCGACGCCAACACGCTGCCGCGCTTGTTTCAGCGTTTTTCGCAAGGCGATCCGTCGGCCTCCCGCCGCCACGGCGGCACCGGCCTGGGCCTGGAGATTTCACGCAATCTCGCGCGACTGATGCAGGGCGACATCGCGGTGGAGTCGAAGCCGGGAGCAGGCAGCACCTTCACCGTGACACTGCCGTTCGACGAAGCCGTCGATCCACCCGGCTAGGGCGGGCGCTGGGGCTCGGATCAGACGAGAACCGGCTCCATCTCCAGCCGGATGCCAAAGCGGCCGTAGACACTCTCCTGGATCGCCCGCGCCAGCGTCACCACCTCGGCGCCGCTCGCGCCGCCCCGATTCACCAGCACCAGCGCCTGTTTGTCATACACCGCCGCGCCGCCGATCGCCTTGCCCTTCCAGCCGCAGGCATCGATCATCCAGCCCGCCGCCAGCTTGTAGCTGCCGTCCGGCATCGGGTAGTGAACGATGTGCGGATCGCGCTCGATGATGTCCTTGCACTGGTCTTCGGTGACGATCGGGTTCTTGAAGAAGCTGCCGGCATTGCCGATCAACGCCGGATCGGGCAACTTGGCGCGGCGAATGGCACACACCCAGTCGAAGATCGTTTGGGCATCGGGTGCGGCGATGCCGGTCTCGCGCATCTTGCGCTCCAGATCGAGGTAGCCAAGCACCGGCCGCCACGGCTTGGGCAAACGCAGGCGCACGGTGGTGATCACGCACTGGCCGGCCAGGTGGCGCTTGAACACGCTGTCGCGGTAGCCGAAGTGGCAGTCGCTCGCCGACAAGGTGATGCGGCGGCCGCTACCCAGATCCACCGCGTCGAGCGAGTCGAATCGATCCTGCAGCTCCAGCCCGTAGGCGCCGATGTTCTGCACCGGCGCCGCACCCAGGTTGCCGGGGATCAGCGCCAGGTTTTCCAGGCCGGGCCAGCCCTGAGCGAGCGTCCAGGCCACCAGCTCGTGCCAGTTTTCGCCCGCGCCGGCCTCGATGATCCAGGCATCGGGCAGATCGTGCAGCAGGCGTCGGCCGGCAATCTCCACCTTCACCACCACCGGCGCCACATCGCGGCCGAGCACGATGTTGCTGCCGCCGCCGAGGACGAACTTGGGCAACACGCCCAGTTCGGGGTGGTCGATCACCCGCTGCACATCGCTCTCCGAGCGCACCCGCACCAGCGTGCGCGCCACCGCGCCGAGGCCAAACGTGTTGTACGCGCGCAGGCTCACCGCGCGCTCTACCAGGGGTTCCGACAGAAGATGGGTCATGACAGATTTTTACCGATCGCGCGTGCTCATGCCGCCCACCGCGCCGCAGACCGCCTCACAATCCCGTATCAACACCCCGTCAGCCCCCTGATTCACCCATGCCCAGCTTCGACGCCGTCCTCGAACCCGATCTGGTGGAAGTGCGCAACGTGGTCGACCAGGTCGGCAAGGAAGTGGGCACACGTTTTGATTTCAAGGGCACCAGCGCCCGCATCGAACTGGTGGAAAAAGGCAAGTCGCTGATTTTGTATGCAGACAGCGATTTCCAGATCGGCCAGGTCCGCGATGTGCTGTTGGCCAAGTGCAGCAAGCGCGGCGTGGATGCCCGCTTTCTCGATCTCACCGGCAAGATCGAAAAGATGGGCGGCGACAAGGTGAAGCTCGCCGTGCCGGTGAAGGCCGGCATCGACAGCGACACCGCGCGCAAGATCCAGCAGGCGATCAAACAAAGCAAGATCAAGGTGCAGGCGGCGATCCAGGGCGATACGGTGCGGGTGTCCGGCACCAAGCGCGACGATCTGCAGGCCGCCATCGCATTGGTGCGCAGCGAAGTGGCCGATCTGCCGCTCACGTTCAACAACTTCCGCGATTGACCGCGCCGTGACACCGCATCGGCGAGCCCGGCGCTCGATCCTCGTCATGTCGGCCAGCCTCGCATGCGGCCTGGCGCTGGCGCAAAGCGCGCCGGCGATGTCGTATTCGGGGCGCATGGGCGAGAAGGCGCTGATCGTCATCGCCGGCGAGCCCCGCATGGTGGGCGTGGGCCAAAGGGTGAACGGCGTGCGCCTGGTGGCGGTGAGCGGCGATTCGGCCCGCATCGAGGTGGGCGGTCAGGCGTTCAACCTGCCACTCGGCGGCACGCCCCAGCGGGTGGGCGGAGCCAGCGCCGCGTCGGACAACGGCACCATCGTGCTCACTGCGGGCCTGGGCGGGCATTTCATGTCGCAAGGCGCGATCAATGGGCGCCCGGTGCAATTCATGGTCGACACCGGCGCCACCTCGGTGGCGATGAGCCAGGCCGAAGCCCAGCGCCTGGGCATCGACCTGAGCCAGCCGCCCTCGGGCACCGCCGGCACCGCCAACGGCGCGGTGCCGGTGTGGCGCGTAGTGCTCACTAGCGTGCGGGTGGGCGAGGTGGCGGTGAGCCAGGTGGAGGCCATCGTGCTACCGGCCGCGATGCCCTACGTGCTGCTGGGCAACAGCTTCCTCAGCCGCTTCCAGATGCGCCGCGACAACGACGTGATGCGGCTCGAATTGCGCCGCTGACCGGGCACCGCTCCCCGGCCCCGGTATCGAGGATACGAACCATGGATCTGGCGTTCACCCCCGACGAACTGGCCTTTCGCGATCGCACACGCGCCTGGGTGCGCGACAACCTGCCCGAGGCGCTGAGCCGCAAGGTGTTCGAGGCCCGGCAGCTCGATCGCGACGACATGCAATCCTGGGCGCGCATCCTGGGCTCACGCGGCTGGCTCGGCTACGGTTGGCCAACCGAGTTTGGCGGGCCGGGATGGTCAGCCATCGAGCGCCACCTGTTCGAGGAAGAATGCGCCCTGGCCGGCGCGCCGCGCATCGTGCCCTTTGGCCCGGTGATGGTGGCGCCGGTGATCATGGCCTTCGGCAATGCCGAGCAACATCGCCGGTTTCTGCCCGGCATCGCCAGCGGCAACGTGTGGTGGAGCCAGGGCTACAGCGAGCCCGGCGCCGGATCAGACCTGGCCTCGCTGCGCACCCGCGCCGAACGCACCGGCGATTACTACCTCGTCAACGGCCAGAAGACCTGGACCACCTACGCCCAGCACGGCGACTGGATCTTCTGCCTCGTGCGCACCGGCACCGAAGGCCGGCCGCAAGCGGGCATCTCCTTCCTGCTGATCGACCTCAAAAGCCCCGGCATCACCATCAGGCCCATCGTGCTGATGGATGGCGAGGCCGAAGTCAACGAGGTGTTTTTCGACAACGTCGAGGTGCCGGCCGACAACCTCATCGGCGAAGAAAACAAGGGCTGGACCTACGCCAAGTTTCTGCTCGCCCACGAGCGCACCAACATCGCCGACGTGAACCGCGCCAAACGCGATCTGGAGCGGCTCAAGCGCATCGCCAAGGCCGAAGGCACCTGGGACGACGATCGCTGCCGCGACGAGATCGCCCGCCTCGAGGTGGATATCGTGGCGCTCGAAATGCTGGTGCTGCGGGTGGTCAGCGCGCAGCACGTGGGCCGCCAGAGCCTCGACATCGCCGGGCTGCTGAAGATCCGCGGCAGCGAGATCCAGCAACGCCTGAGCGAGTTGATGATGAACGCCGCCGGCCCCTACAGCCAACCCCTCATCCACGAGGCGATGGCGGCCGGCTGGCAAGCCGATCCCATCGGCCTGGCGCATTGCGCGCCCTTGGCCGGCAGCTACTTCAACCTGCGCAAGACAACGATCTACGGCGGCAGCAACGAAGTGCAGCGCAATATCGTCGCCCAATCGGTGCTGGGAGCCTGACGATGGACTTCGACTTCACCGACGAACACGACCAGCTGCGCGACGCCGTAGCCCGCTGGGTCGACAAGGCCTACACCTTCGACCATCGCCGGGCGATCCTGCGCGAGGGCGGTTTTTCGCGCCAGGCGCTCGACGAGATCGCCGGCCTCGGATTGGCCGGTCTGGTGATCGATCCCGCGCACGGCGGCCTCGGCCTGGGCGCGGTGGAAGCCATGGTGGTGATGGAAGAACTGGGGCGCGGCCTGGTGCTGGAGCCTTATCTGCACACGGCATTGGTGGCGCCCGCGCTGCTGCAGGGGCCGGCATCGCAGGCGGTTGACCTGGCGGCGCCCTGGCTGCAGCGCATGGCCTCGGGCGAATCGATCGTCGTGCTGGCCTGGCAGGAGCGGCGCGCCCGCTACCGCATCGATGCCGTCGTCACCACGGCCAGCCAGGGGCCTGACGGCTGGGCGCTCAGCGGCACCAAGGACATCGTGCCGGCGGGCGATCGTGCCGATGCGTTCATCGTGCCGGCGAGGGAGATGGCGGCCGAAGGCTCACCGACCACCGGGGCGGGCGATATCGCGCTCTTCCTCGTCGAGCGGCGGGCCGAGGGCGTTACCACCTGGGGCCACCCGATGCAGGATGGTTCGCGCGCGGCGCGAATCTCGTTCCACGCGGCTCGCGCCATCCGCATCGATACGCCCGAAGGCGGCCTGCAGCGGCTGGAGCGGGCCATCGACGTGGGCATCGCCGCGTTGGCGGCCGAGGCCGTGGGCGTGATGGAGCGCGCGCTGGCCTTGACCGTGGCGCACCTGAACACCCGCCAGCAATTTGGCGCCCCGCTGGCCAGCTTCCAGGTGCTGCGGCACCGGGTGGCGGATATGAAGATGCAGCTCGAACTGGCCCGTTCGATGAGCTATCTGGCCACCCTGCGCCTCGACGCACCTGCCGAGATACGGCGTATGGCCGTTGCGCAGGCCAAATTGCAGCTTGGCACATCGATGCGCTTTGTCGGGCAACAGGCCATCCAGCTGCACGGCGGCATAGGCTGCACCGACGAGATGGCCATCAGCCACGCGTTCAAGCGCCTCACCTGCATCGAGTCCACCTGGGGTGACAGCCTGCACCACCTCGGTGAGGTGTCGGCACGGATGCAAGAGCGAGGCGGAGTTTTCGTCTAGTTACGCGATCGCCTTCACCCGCCTAGCGCGGAAAAAAGCACACTGCAAGGCAAGGTCTCATCAGTTTGTCCAGTAGCAATTATTAACAATTGAGATAACCTCATTCGAGACGACGTTCTGGTCGTCATCAACAGCTTGCAGGGGCGTCGTATGTTGTGTCAAAAACAGAGTTCAAGGTTATCAATCTTGACTGCGGGAATACTCGCGGCAGGATTTTCGTTGGCCAGTGGGCTGGCGCACGCCGCCCCGACCGGGCCAGTCGTCAAGGCAACGCAGGCCGGCGCCAAGAAGGGCGTCGTCAAGCCCAACGAGATCGGCGTCATTCCGCCCATCGTGTTTGTATCGCGGGCGATTCCCGCCACCGGCGGCAGCAACTACCTGCTCACAGCCAAGGACATGCCCGGCGTCGGCCCCCACAGCCGGTTCGATGCGTCGTCGCCAGGCAAATTGATCATTCGCGAAAGCGATGGCACCCAACGGGTGCTGATCGATGGCACCAAGCCCAAGGTGGCCTCGCTTCAGCTCGCCGATGTGAACGCGCCCGACGTCTCCTACGACGGCACGCGCATCGTGTTTGCGGGCCTGGTCAAGGGCGCGGTCACCACCCGTCTGGGTGCCGAAGGCTACGCCGGCGCCTGGCGCATCTACGTCATCAATGTGGATGGCACCGGGCTGCAGCGGCTCACCTTCGACGAAGCCGACCGCGAGCAGCGCATGGCCGCCCGCAACCTGCCCACGGCCCTGCTGCCGATCGATGATGGCGATCCGGCGTGGTTGCCCAGCGGCGACATCGTTTTCTCATCCACGCGCTACCCCGGGTTTGCCCAGTACGGCAACGTGCGCACCACCAATCTGTACACGATGCGCCCCGACGGCACCGATCTGCGTCGCATCACCTCCGAGCGCAACGGCGCCGATCGGCCGATCGTCGATCCCGCCACCGGCAAGATCGTCTACGCGCGCTGGTGGCGCAACTACCGCTTTCCGACCAACAGCACCGACACCATCACCGACGACGTCAACGGCGGCTACATCCAGAAGGGCGGCCTCACGTCCGTGGCCATCGGCGGCGACCCGGACGTCTCCGGCATGGATCGCAACGCCTGGCACGCCGCCGCGATCAACCCCAACGGCAGCCAGCTCACGAAGTGGTCGGGCGTCAATCGCGACGATGCCGCGAACGCCTTTTACGGCGGCAGCTTCGATGGCAGCGGCCAGTTGCTGAGCAACTTCTTCCCCATCCTCGACATGACGGATGCGGGTGGCTTCGGCGGCATCCGCCGGCTCAAGCGCGGTGCGGGCGCCTCCTCGTCGGTCATCGGGGTGACCAACATCACCACCGACCCGAACCTGCTGGTGGAGCCGGGATCGCTCGGCGTGTACAAGCTCGGCGTGGGCGGCGTGGCCAACTACTACGCCAGCGATGCGGCCGTGCTGCCCGATGGCCGGGTGGTCGTCTCGCTGGCCACCGACATCAACCAGGATTACGGCCTGTACGTGATGAACGCCGATGGCAGCGGTGTCGAGCCCTTGCTCGATATCGCCGGCAGCAGCGAACTGCGCAGCATGGTGGTGCAGCCGCGGCCGTTGCCGTTGGCGGTGCGTCCGGCGCACTCCGGCACCATCCTCGCGCTGCTGCCGCCGCTGGAGGAAGGCCCGTATGACGAGAGCGGGGTGTACATCTTCGATGCGCGCAACGTGTTTTTCAATGCGCCGGTCGATACCGACATCGTCAATGCGCCGGCTGTGGGCTCGGTGTCGACGATCCGATTTTTCATCGACCACCAGCGTCAGAGCACGGGATCGTTCCCGAACCTCGATTGGCCGGTGGAGGTGGCGCCGCCAGGGGTGATTTCGCCGCAGGGGCGCATTCGCTCCCCCGGCACACCGGCCGGCGTTCCGCTGTTCGAGCAGCTGCGCTCCCCGGATGGCAAGGTGGTGCTCACCGGCGGTAACGGCACCGCACATGTGGCGGGCATGAACTACGGCGTACGCAACATCGTCAACAAGTGCGTCGGCTGCCACGCCGGGCATACGCTGATCGAAGTGCCGGCCTCGCAAGACGCGTTTCAGTTCACCAACCTGGCGCCGGGCGCCACCGTCACGGTGTCCAGCACCCGCGACGCGGCCACCAACATCGGCCTGATCGACCGCAAGGTGCAAAAGGGTGAGCTGCCGGCCTACTGGTCCAGCGCGCCGGGCTTGACGACCGGCCAATGGGCCAAGCTGCACTTCCTGGTGCCGGTACGGGTGCGAACGGTTCGGCTGTACAACCCGCGCCAATCGGGTGGCGGCCGCTCCACGATCCAGATCACCGGCGCCACGGTCGAGCTGTGCTCGGATAACGATTGCAACACCGTCATCGGCACCAGTACCGTCGGCAATCTGTCCGAGACCGGAACCGACGTGGCGTTCCCCAACGTGAAAGCGCGCGCCGTGCGGGTGAAGATCGACAGCCTCACCGGCACCTACCTCGGCCTGAACGTGGCCAGCCTGGCCGAAATCGAAGTGATCGCGCGCGGCGAGGCCCCCTGATCGCTGCGCATGGCGGGCACCCGCCGGTGCCTGCCGCTTTCACAAGAGCGCCTCATGGCGCTCTTTTTCATGGGGCAAAGCCCGCGCATCGGTGGCCCACGCAACGATCGATAATTTGTCGATGCGTGTCTTCCTCGGTTTGAGCCATCCCGCACTCGCGCCGGCGTGCGCGCTCACGATCGGCAACTTCGATGGCGTGCACAGGGGCCATCAGGCGATGCTGGCCTTGCTGAAGAACGAAGGCCGCCATCGCAAGGTGCCGACTTGCGTGCTCACGTTCGAGCCGCACCCGCGCAACTTCTTCGCGCGCATGGCCGGCAAGCCCGAGTTGGCGCCCACCCGGGTGGCCACGCTGCGCGACAAACTGACTGAGCTGGAGCAATGCGGGATCGACCAGGTCGTGGTGCTTCGATTCGATGCGCCGTTCGCGGCCCAATCGCCACAAGCCTTCATCGAACACGTGCTGGTGCACGGCCTGGGCACGAAGGTGGTGCTGGTGGGCGACGACTTCCGCTTCGGCGCCCGGCGAGCGGGTGACTACGCCATGCTCGATGCCGAAGGCGCCCGCCTGGGCTTCGATGTGGCGCGCATGATGAGCTACGAAGTGCACGGCCTGCGTGTATCGAGCTCGGCGGTTCGCCGCGCGCTGGCCGAGGGCGACATGGCCGAGGCTGCCGTGCTGCTGGGTCGGCCCTATGCCATCAGCGGCCGTGTCGTGCATGGCCGCAAGCTCGGCCGCGACCTCGGTTTTCCGACGCTCAATCTGCGCTTCCCCGCAGCCCGCCCGGCGGCATCGGGCATCTTTGTCGTCCGCGTGCGCGGGCTCGATGGCGAACGCGGCGTGCAGGGCGTCGCCAGCCTGGGCGTGCGCCCCACGGTGGAAGATGCCGGCCGCGTTCTGCTCGAAACCTATTGCCTCGATTGGCCGGCGCATCTGGGCCGCGAGGGCGGTTATGGGCGCGTGCTGAACGTGGAGCTGCTGCACAAGCTGCACGATGAGCGGCGCTACGAGTCGATGCAGGCGTTGCAAACCGGCATCGCGCAGGATGTGGCGGATACCCGCGCGTGGTTTGCCGGCCAACCTGCCCTGAGCGATTGATTCCCTCAAGCCGCAGCCTCCGGGCTCGCGAAGTTAGAATCTGCCTCATGCCCGATCATCTGGTCTATTGCCGGAATCTTCGCTGGTGCGCGGCCACGCGGCGCCAGTCCACGCGCGATCGAATTTGACGCGCCGTCGGCCTCGCTGGCGCGGCTGCCAGTCCCCGATCCAGGCCCGGATCGCAACCCCGATTGCATCGCCGGCCCTGCCCTGAACGCCCCCGACTCGCCCACCCCACCGGCGCGCTTTTGCCATGAATGATTCCGCCACCGATTACCGCAGCACGCTCAACTTGCCCGACACGCCGTTCCCGATGCGTGGCGACCTGCCCAAACGCGAACCCGGCTGGGCCCAACAATGGGATGACTCCGGCATCTACCAGAAGCTGCGCGATGCGCGCCGCGGCGCGCCGCTGTTCATGCTGCACGACGGCCCGCCGTATGCCAACGGCCAGATCCACATCGGCCACGCCGTCAACAAGATCCTGAAAGACATGGTCGTCAAATGCCGGCAACTGGCCGGCTACGACGCGCAATACGTGCCGGGCTGGGATTGCCATGGCCTGCCGATCGAAAACGCGATCGAGAAGAAGTTCGGCCGCCAGTTGAGCCGAGACGACATGCAGGCCAGGAGCCGCGCCTACGCCACCGAGCAGATCGCCTTGCAGAAGGCCGATTTCAAACGCCTGGGCGTGCTCGGCGAATGGGCTCGCCCCTACACCACGATGGCGTTTGCCACCGAAGCCGCCGAGATCCGTGCGTTCAAGCGGGTGGTGGAGCGCGGCTTTGTCTACAACGGCCAGAAGCCGGTGTACTGGTGCTTCGATTGCGGCTCGTCGCTGGCCGAATTCGAGATCGAATACGCCGACAAGAAGAGCGAAACGGTGGACGTGGGTTTCCTGTGTGCCGAGCCCGGGAAGCTGGCCGCCGCGTTCGGACTGCCCTCGCTGGCCAAGCCCGCGTTCGCGGTGATCTGGACCACCACCGCCTGGACGATCCCCGCCAACCAGGCGCTCAACCTGAATCCGGCGCTCGAATACAGCCTCGTCGACACCGATCGCGGCCTGCTGTTGCTCGCCACGTCGCTCGTCGATACCTGCCTCGCGCGCTACGGCCTGCAAGGCCACATCGTTGCCACGGCCCTGGGCGAGAAACTCGATCTCATCAACTTCCACCACCCGCTGGCCGATGTGGATGCCGGCTATCGCCGCCTTGCGCCGATCTACCTGGCCGATTACGCCACCGCGAACGACGGCACCGGTATCGTGCATTCCGCGCCGGCCTATGGCGTGGACGATTTCAACTCCTGCGCCGCGCATGGCCTGAAGCCCGCCGACATCCTCAACCCGGTGCAGGGCAACGGTGCCTATGCGCCCGATTTCCCGCTCTTCGGTGGTCAGCACATCTGGAAGAGCGTGCCGTTGATCATCGGCGCGCTGCGCGATGCCGGCCGGCTGTTCGCCACGCAAACCATCACCCACAGCTATCCGCATTGCTGGCGCCACAAGACGCCGGTGATCTACCGCGCCGCCGCGCAGTGGTTCGTGCGCATGGATGAAGGCGAAGGCGTGTTCACGAAGGACAAGGCCGCCAGGACGCTGCGCCAGCTCGCGCTCGATGCGATCGACCACACCTCGTTCTATCCGGACAACGGCAAGGCGCGCCTGCGCGACATGATCGCCAACCGGCCCGACTGGTGCATCAGCCGGCAGCGCAGCTGGGGCGTGCCGCTGCCGTTTTTCATCCACAAGGATTCCGGCGCGCTGCACCCGCGCACGATGGAGATCCTCGATACCGCCGCCGGCATCGTCGAGCAAGGGGGTGTCGAGGCCTGGAGCCAGGCCAGCGCCGCGTCCATCATCGGCGACGCGGATGCCGCGCTCTACACCAAGAGCACCGACATCCTCGAAGTGTGGTTCGACTCCGGCACCACGCACACCACGGTGCTGCACGGCAGCCACCCGCTGGTGGCGCACGACATGAACCAGCCCGAGGCCGATCTCTACCTCGAAGGCCACGACCAGCATCGCGGCTGGTTCCACAGCTCGCTGCTCACCGCCTGCGCGATGGTCGACCGCGCGCCGTATCGCGGCATCCTCACCCACGGCTTTGCGGTCGATGGGCAGGGGCGCAAGATGAGCAAGTCGCTCGGCAACGGCGTGGAGCCGCAAACCGTGGCCAACAAGCTCGGCGCCGAGATCCTGCGCCTGTGGGTGGCCGCCACCGATTACTCGGGCGACCTGAGCATCGACGACAAGGTACTGGCCCGCGTGGTCGATTCTTACCGCCGCATCCGCAACACGCTGCGCTTCCTGCTCGCCAACACCTCCGATTTCGACGCCGCCGCCGATGCGGTGCCGCTGGCCGAGATGCTCGAGGTGGATCGGTACGCACTCGCCCGCGCGGCCGAATTGCAGGTGGAGATCCTCGCGCACTATGAGCGCTATGAATTCCACCCCGTGGTGGCCAAGCTGCAGGTGTTCTGCTCCGAGGATCTGGGCGCGTTTTATCTCGATGTGCTGAAGGATCGGCTCTACACCACGGCGCCGAAGTCGCTCGAGCGACGCAGCGCGCAAACCGCGCTGTGGCATCTCACGCACACGATGCTGCGCTGGATGGCGCCCTTCCTCAGTTTCACCGCCGAAGAAGCATGGGGCGTGTTTGCACCCGGCGCGTCGCCGTCGATCTTCACCGAAACGTATTGGGAGCTGCCCACACCCGATGACCTGCTGCTGGCCAAGTGGTCGCGCATCCGCGAGATCCGCGAAAGCGCCAACAAGGCCATCGAAGCGGTGCGCGCCGGAGGCGGTGTGGGGTCGTCGCTGCAGGCCAATCTGGCCATCACCGTGCCGGCGTCGGATGCCGATCTGCTCACATCGTTCGGCGATGAACTGCGCTACGTGATGATCACCTCGGCGGCCATCTGGGCCGTCGGGAGCGAGTTGGCCGTGGCGGTCACGCGGTCGAGCGCCACCAAATGCGAGCGATGCTGGCACTGGCGCGCGGATGTCGGACACGATGCCGCACACCCCACCTTGTGCAACCGCTGCACCAGCAATCTGTTCGGCCCTGGCGAGCGTCGCCTGGTGGCCTGATCGAGCCGCGACAACCCATGGCCGCATCCCGCAATTCCTCCGCCCCCAGCCTGTTCATCTGGTTGGGCCTTGCGCTGATCGTGATCGTGCTCGACCAGTTCACCAAGACGCTGATCATGGGTGAGTTCCGGCTCGGCGACAGCCGCTTCGTCACGTCGTGGTTCAACATCGTGCGCGCGCACAACACCGGTGCGGCGTTTTCGTTTCTGGCCGGCGCCGCCGGCTGGCAACGCTGGTTCTTCGTGGTGCTGGGGCTCGGTGCCTCGGGCTTCATCGTCTGGATGCTGCGCCGGCACAGTACGCAAACGCTGTTCTGCTTTGCCATCACGATGATCCTCGGCGGTGCGCTGGGCAACGTGATCGATCGCCTGATGCACGGCTACGTGGTCGATTTCATCCAGGTGCATCACAGCGGCTGGTACTTCCCCAGCTTCAACCTCGCCGACAGCGCCATCACGCTCGGCGCGATCTGCCTCGTCGTCGACGAAATCCGGCGCGTGCGGCGCGGCTAGCGGCTGCCGGGCGGGCTGCCCGCTCGTTACGAATTGCCGCAATCTGGTCGCCCGGATCAGCACAAGCCTGGGCGTCGGATCACCCCATTTCGGATAGGCTGCGCGCTCGGCTCTACCGGGCCGAATGTGCTTGCGACATCCACTCGCATCCAAGAGATTGGTAGGGGCGAGTCGTTCCATACGAACGGATGGCGCAGGCGTCCACTGTCGTATCCCTATTGAAAGCAGCAACATGCAGAAGAAGTTCTTTTTGATGGCCGGCGCCTTATCCTGCGTCGCCTCCGCCGCCACCCTGGCGGCCTCCGGTTCCGTGATGGTCAAGCAGTTGGCGCCCACCTCGGTGACGCCCGATTACGCCAACGCCAAGCCGATGCCCTTGCCGCGCACGCAGGCCGCACCCACCGGCCGCGCAACGGCGCAAGCCATGCCCGCGCGTTCGTCACGGTTGCTTCAGCCCGGCTTTGCTCCCGGCGCCCGGGGTGATGGCGTGCAGACGCCCGAGCGTGTGTTGCCTGCGGGCTTCAAGCGCGCACCCTCGAAGGACGCCGGTGTCGCGCCGGAGCAGGCGGGCAAGTCCGACCACGTGTTCACCACCTCGCGCGCCAACATCGAATCGATGAAGCCCGCTTCGGCGTATCCGTACACCGCCACAGGCCGTCTGTTCTTCAACATCGGCGCCGACACCTACGTCTGCTCGGCCTCGCTGATCGGCCCGGGCCTGGTGGTCACCGCGGCGCATTGTGTGTCCGGTTTCGGCACCAACGCCTACTACGACAGCTTCCAGTACATCCCCGACTACAGCGAAGGCAAGGCGCCGTTTGGCGTGTGGTCGGCGGTTGCCGCACTCGCGCCCACCAAGTACCTCGACGGCACCACCACCTGCTCGGCGGCGGCGCCGGGCGTCGTCTGCGAAGACGACGTGGCCCTGCTGCTGCTGCAACCCAAGGGCACCAAGTACCCCGGCACCAAGACCGGCTGGCTGGGCTATGGCTGGGATGGCGCGGGCTTCAACAAGTCCGATCAGGTGCTGATCACCCAGCTCGGCTATCCGGTGGGCCTGGACAACGGCGAACTCATGCAGCGCAATGATTCCGAAGGCTTCCTGGATCCCGCCTCGGCGAACAACACCGTCATCGGCTCGCTGATGAACGGCGGTTCGAGCGGTGGCCCGTGGGTCGCCAACTGGGGTGTGGCGTCCAAGGCGACGGGCTTTCTGATCAAGGTGACGGAGCACAACACCATCGTCGGCGTGACGAGCTGGGGCTACACCGATCCGCGCATCAACGAACAGGGCGCGGCGCCGTTCCTGAGCACGAACATCGTGCCGTTGGTCAACACCGCCTGCGCGCAAGTGCCGGCGGCCTGTGCCACCAGCAACTAATCAGGCTGTGGCTCCCGCAAGGCGCGCTACAAGGCGCCTTGCAACGAGACGTACAAGCCCTTCTGGCCGGTCTTGGTCGCGATGTTGCCCAGATCGAGCCAGGCCAGCGTGAGGCTCACGTGCGGGCTCGGAAACCACGCCACGAAGCCGTCCACTGCGCGCTCTTCGCGAAACACGCTGAGCAGGTCCGGCTTGGCGCGCCACTCGGCGCCCAGCGCCAGATCGTCGCGCAACAACACCGCCACGGATGCCTCGGGCTTGATCTTGCGGCGCTCGCCCAGATCACCGCCGAATCCCAGCAGCCCGAACTGATTGGCGCGTGTGGCGCGCAAGGTGAGCCCGGCCAATGCGTTGTAGCCCGCCAGGCCACCCAGCCAGAGCTTGGTGGCTGAGGCATACAGATCGACATCGCTGCCGCGCTTGGCACCCAGTGCGGTGGGCACGGTCATGTCGTGGTTCTTCTTGTATTGGGCTCCCAGCGCCACCTGGGGCAGCCAGGTGTCCTGATCCTGCACCGCATCGCCGAACACGCGCCATTTGGCACCGACGACGTCCATGTCGATCGACTGACCAGGCACCACATCGGCCAGGCCGAAGCGCCATTTCGCCAGCGACAACTCCACCGTGTCGTACAAGCCGACAGCGGCGCCCACGGTGCTCAACTGGAAATCGCCCTGCGAGCGCCAATGCGTGGTGTAGGCGGTGGCACCGATCTGGTTGCGACTGCCGCTGCCGGCGATCAGCGCCCACGGCGTGAGCCCGCCCCCGGCGGCCCCTTCGGCCTGTGTCACACCCCAGGTGGCGAGCACCCGGTCGCCGCCCCAGGCAGCGCAACAGGCAAGCGCGCCGATCGCGGTAACGACGAGTCGGGACAGGTTCTGGCGGCTGGCCAGAAAAGACTTCTGAAACATTCGGATCACCTCAAGGTGGATGCACGGGCGTCGATAACCACATCGACCCCCTGCATGGTGCCGGCCCTGTGCCGCGCGCGATTGCAGCAGTTGAACCGCGAACGCCACCTAGATCCCGGGAATTGCGATGACACCCCTCCTGCGTGACCCTCTCAAAGCCGGCAACGGCCCATCCTTGCTCGGTGGGCGCGCCCTGCGCGCCTGCGCCGCCGGGCTCGTTACCCTGATGGCGGGCTGCGCCTCGCCGCCCGCCACGCCACCCACGCTCTTCCAGCGCCTGGGCGGTGAGCCGGTGATGAACCAGGTGGTGCAGCGCACGCTGGCGCGCTCATCGAGCGATCCGCGCACCGCACGCAGCTTCGACGGCATAAAGCTGGCCACGCTGCAAGCCAGCATCGTTCAGCACATCTGCTCGCTCACCGGCGGTGGTTGCCACTACGAAGGCGAGACGATGCAGAGATCGCATGCCGACCTGAGAATCGTCGCCTCCGAGTTTGATTCGATGGTGACCATCCTGCGCGAGGAGTGCGATCGCGCCGGCGTGGCCACCGGCGCGAAGAACGAGTTGCTGCGCCTGCTCGCACCGATGAAGCGCGACATCGTGCAACCGTCTGCCGCTGCCGCCTCGGCAGCTCGGGCGCCCGGCTGAGCGATCACCGCCCGATCACCGCGCGATGAACGCCTTCACGCTCTCCCGGGTGATCGCACCCGCCACATCCTTCACGCGACTGGCCTTCGTCAGCGCCGGCTTGTGGTGCGTGATGGCACCTGGCCATGCGGCGCCGCTCACGGTGACCATCAGCGACAGCACCGGCGCACCGATGCCCAACGCCGTGGTGGCGGTGTACCTCAAAGGCGCGCATAGCCGCGCCGAGCCGGGTGCCACCGCGCAGATCGCACAGAAGGACCGCACCTTCGTGCCGATGATCACCGTGGTGCAGACCGGCACGCCGGTGCTGTTTCCGAACTACGACACGGTGCGACACCACGTGTACTCGTTCTCCGCCATCCAGCGTTTCGAGGTGAAGCTCTATGCCGGCACACCGGCCGCGCCGGTGGTGTTCGACAAACCCGGCACCGCCACGCTCGGCTGCAACATCCACGACAAGATGCTCGCCTGGGTGCATGTGGTGGATACGCCGCTGTTCGGCAAAGCCAACCCCTCCGGGCAGGTGACGCTCGATGTACCCGCCGGTGAACACCAGCTGCAGGTGTGGGCCTCGGCGATGGGCGAAACCACCGCCCCCGTGCAACAGCCCTTGGCGATGGGCGCTTCGGCGCTGGCCCTGCCCGTCCGCTTGCCCGTCAAGCGCCTGGATCCCTCCGCGCTGTGAATCCAATGACGCCTCACCCTCCCGCGCTGGCCCGTTGGCCGCTGCTGCGCCGCCTCACCGGCCTGGTGTCGCGCCGGCTCGACGTGCGCATCGTCACGCTGTTCCTGCTGCTGCTGGTGCTGGTGCAGGCAGCCAGCTTCATCACCATCCGTCTGGGTATCGATGCCAATGCGCGCGACCAGATCGGCGCCGAACTGCGCACCGGCGAAAACGTGTTGCGCCGTCTGCTGCAGCAAAACGCCCAGAACCTCAACGATGCGGCCCGGCTGCTCGCTGCCGACTACGGCTTTCGGTCGGCCATCGCCAGCAGCGACAAGCTCACCCTCGTCGATGCGCTCGACAACCAGGCCGCCCGCATCGGCGCCAGTGTGGCGCTGTTCACCGACGCGCAGACGCAATTCGTGGCCGGCACCATCGCCGATCCGCAGCCGGTGCTGCAGCTGGTTCGGCGCGCGAAGGAATCCGCCGGCACCATCGACGCCGCGGCGTTGCAGGTGCTCGATGGCCGGCCTTTCCAGCTCGTCACCGTGCCGGTGAAGGCACCGCAGCTGATCGGGCATGTGTCGATGGGCTTCCCGCTCACCGCGCAGGTGATCACCGACATGGAACAGATCTCCGGCCTGCGCATGGCGCTGGTGGTGCGCACGCATGCCGGAGCGTGGCAGTCGTTGCCGATCGGCGCCGCGGCGGCGCCCTGGCGGCAACTGGCCGAGCAACTGCAGGCGGGGCCAGCCGACGGCATGGTGATGATTGGCGGTGAGCACCTGGGTGCCCGCGTGGTGGCATTGGCCCGCAGCGACAACCACGAAGTCGCCGCCGTGCTGCTGCGATCGGTGGACGAAGCGATCGCGCCTTACCGCCAACTGCAGCTCACCTTGCTGGTGATCAGCCTGGTCGGCCTGGGTGTGTTTGCGCTCGGCAGCGTGATCACAGCGCGGCGCATCACCGGGCCGATCAAGGCCCTGTCGGCCAGCGCGCGGCGCCTGGGCGAGGGTGATCACACCACCCCGGTGGAAGTGACGTCGCGCGACGAGGTGAGCGAGCTGGCGCAATCGTTCGAAGTGATGCGCCAGGGCATGCAGCAACGCGAGGCGCAGATTCGCCGCCTGGCGTACTGGGATGCCTTGACCGGCCTGCCCAACCGCGAGCAGTTTCGCGATCTGGTGCGTGACCAGCTCGACCGCGCCCGGCGCGAGGGCACCTGCGTGGCCGTGCTGATGCTCGATCTGGATCGTTTCAAGCACGTCAACGATGTGCTGGGGCACGCCTTTGGTGACCGGCTGTTGCGGCAGATCGCCGAACGGCTGGGCAGTGGCGCGCTGAGGCCGGGCGATATCCTGGCGCGCCTGGGCGGCGACAAGTTCACCGCCTGCCTGCTCAATGCCGACGCCGATATCGCCAACGAGGTGGCATCGCGCCTGCGCCGCGTGCTGGAGCAGCCGCTCACGCTCGATGATCACACCGTGGATGTGAGCGCCAGTGTCGGCATTGCCACCTTCCCCGCGCATGCCTGCGATGCCGACACACTGCTTGGCCGCGCCGAGGTGGCGATGTATGCCACCAAGGCCCGCCAGGCCGGTGTCTCGGTGTATGACCCCGGTGTGGATACCTCCAGCGAGCAATCGCTGTCGCTGCTCACCGAATTGCGCACCGCCTTGCACCACGATCAGCTGCGCCTGTTCCTGCAGCCCAAGATTGCGCTCGATTCCGGCGCGGTGCTCGGTGCCGAAGCGCTGGTGCGCTGGCAGCATCCCACCCGCGGCATGGTGTCGCCGATGAGCTTCATTCCCTTTGCCGAGCGCACCGGCTTCATTCGTGAACTCACCGGCTGGATGATCGAGCGTTGCGCCGCCCGCAGCCGCGAGCTACGCGCCGCTGGCGGCCACTTCAAGTTTGCGATCAATCTCTCCACCCGCGATCTGGTGGATCAGAGCCTGCCCGACAAGCTCGAGCGCCTGCTCGTGCGCGACCGCATGGATCCTCGCTCCCTGTGCATGGAGATCACCGAGAGCGCCATCATGGACGACCCCCAGCGCGCCCTGCAAACCCTGCAGCGCCTGCACGGCATGGGGCTGCGTCTGTCGATCGACGACTTCGGCACCGGCTACTCCTCACTCGCCTACCTGAAACGCCTGCCGCTGCACGAGCTCAAGATCGACAAGAGCTTCGTGATGGCGATGGAAAGCGACCGCGCCGACTTGAAAATCGTGCGCTCCACCATCGATCTGGCCCACAACCTGGGCTTGTCGGTGGTGGCTGAAGGGGTGGAAACCGCGCAGACCTGGGCCCTGCTGCAAAAGCTCAACTGCGATGAAGCGCAGGGCTACTACATGGCCAGGCCGATGCCGGAAACCGAGTTCGCCGCCTGGGCGCGCGATTGGGTGCCGCCGTGCGAACGGCTCGAATCGCAGTTCGCGACGATGTTCTGAGCCTTCCTGGCCGATCTCCTGGTGGGCGGAGCGAGCGAATCCGAAGCGATACTGAGAGTCGCTGGAGACGGGAGCACCGCCATGCCAAACCCACGGTCTGCCTACTGGCTGCACGCCGAAAACTGCCGCATCGAAGACTTCGCCGCGCTGGTGGATCGTCACACGCGAGCCTGCGACTACCCGCTGGCGGCCGACGTGGCGCACAACGCCCCGGTCTACGACTGCGCCGCGCTGCGTCCCACGATCACCGATGCCGCGGCGCGCCGGGCCCTGATGGCCGAATGGGGAGCGGCGTTGATGGATGGCCCCGGCCTCATCGTGCTGCGCGGCGCCTTTGCCGATCTCGGCCCGGTGCACGCCGCCACCCGCGTGTTCGAAACCTTGATCGCGCAGCAGCGCGCCACCGATGCGCCGGCCGGCGACCACTTCGCCAAACCCGGCGCCAACGACCGCATCTGGAACGCGCTCGAAAAACTCTGCCTGCGCGAGCCGGCTACGTTTGCGAGCTACTACGCCAACGACATGCTCGCCCTGGTGAGCGAAGCCTGGCTCGGCCCGGGTTACCAGATCACCTCGCAGATCAACGTCGTGAACCCGGGCGGCGAAGCACAGTCGCCGCATCGCGATTACCACCTCGGCTTCCAGCCGCCTGACATCGCGGCGCGTTATCCGGCGCACGTTCACCGCCTCTCGCCGGTGCTCACCTTGCAAGGCGCCGTGGCGCACGGCGACATGCCGATCGAGAGCGGCCCCACGCTCTACCTGCCCTACTCCCAGCTCTACGAACCCGGCTACCTGGCCTGGCCGCAACCGGCTTTCCGGGCGCACTTCGAGCGCCATCATGTGCAGTTGCCGCTGGCCTGCGGTGATGCGGTGTTTTTCAATCCGGCCTTGTTCCACGCCGCTGGCCATAACCGGTCGACCGCCATCCACCGCATGGCCAATCTGCTGCAGGTGTCGTCGGCCTATGGTCGCGCGATGGAAAGCGTGGATCGGCCGCGCATGAGCCTCGCGCTCTATCCCGCATTGCGGGCACTGCGCGCTGCCGGCCGGCTCGACGACCGAGGCTGCGCCAACGCCGTGGCCGCATGTGCCGAAGGCTATGCCTTCCCGACCAACCTCGACCGCGATCCGCCGCTCGGCGGGCTGGCCCCGGCCACGCCGCAGGCCACGATGCTGCAGGCGCTGCGCCAGGGCCTCACCCCCGACGCCTTTGCCGACTCGGTGGCCCAGCAGGCACGGCGCCGGTTGGCCTGAGCGGCGCCATGCAAGCGCAGCGCCTGGCAAGCCTCAAGGGATCAGTACGGTTGATCCGGTTGTGCGCCGCGCCTCCAGATCGCGGTGGGCCTGCGCCACGTCGGCCAACGGGTAACGCTGGTCGATGCGAATCTTCACCCGGCCCGAGGTAACCACCTCGAACAACTCGTCAGCCATCACCTGGGTGGCTTCGCGGCTGGCGATGTGGGTGAACAAGGTCGGCCGGGTGAGGTGAAATGAGCCCTTGGCCAGCAGCCCGATGTTGAACGGCGGTACCGGGCCCGAGGCGGCGCCAAACACCGCGAGCAGGCCCAGCGGGCGCAGGCAGGCGAGCGAGCCGTCGAAGGTGTCTTTTCCGATCGAGTCGTAGACCACCTTCACGCCCTTGCCTTCGGTGATCTCGCGCACGCGGGCCACAAAATCCTCGCGCTGGTAATTGATTGCGTGGGCCGCGCCGTGCTGGATCGCCAGGGCACACTTTTCGTCACTGCCGGCGGTGCCGATCAACTGCAGCCCGAGCGCCTTGGCCCACTGGCAGGCGATCAGCCCCACACCGCCGGCGGCGGCATGAAACAGCACCGCGTCACCCGGGTGCAGCCCATCCTGCGGCAAGGTGCGGCGCAGCAGGTACTGCACCGTCAGCCCCTTGAGCATCATCGCCGCGCCGGTTTCGAACGAGATCGCGTCGGGCAGCGTCACCACGCAGGTGGCCGGCATCACACGGGCTTGCGAATAGCTGCCGGGCGGGTTGCTCGCATAAGCCACCCGATCGCCGGCACGCAGATGCACAACGCCCTCGCCCACCGCCTCCACCACACCGGCACCCTCCATGCCCAGCCCCAGTGGCAGCGCATTCGGATACGCACCGGTGCGGTGGTAGACGTCGATGTAGTTGAGGCCGCAGGCATGGTGGCGAATGCGCACCTGCCCCGGCCCGGGATCGCCCACCTCCACATCCACCAGCCGCAACATCTCAGGCCCACCGAACTCGGCCACCTGCACCGCCTTGACCTGGTTCACCATCATCTGCTCCCGGGGCACGCCCACACGCCAAAGAAGGTATCGTGCCACCCTTCAAAGCCATTTGCACGCCGGGCCCATGCGCCGCCTCATCACCGCACCCAACATCGCCATCGCCACGCTGTGGGCCGACATGCTCACCCAGGCCGGCATGGACGCCAACGTGCAGCGCGCTTACGCCAGCAGCATTGCCGGCGAGATTCCGCCCGACCAATCCCAGCCCGAGATCTGGCTGATGGACGACAGCCGCCTCGAAGAAGCCCGCGCGCTGCTCCGGGCGATGCAAAACCGGCCCACGCGCCACTGGCTGTGCCTGGCGTGTCGCGAGCAGGTCGACGGGCCGTTCGAGCAGTGCTGGAACTGCGGTGCGATGCAGCCCGGCGCGGTCGCATGATCGACGGCACCCGCCTGTCGGCGCGCCAGGCGCTGCTGCTCACCATGCCGCCCCTGCTGTGGGCGGGCAACGTGGTGATCGGCCGGCTGATGGTGGGCCACATGCCCCCGCTGGCGCTGAGCGCGCTGCGTTGGGTGGTGGCGCTGCTGATCCTGCTGCCGCTGGGCTGGCGCGTGCTGGCCACGCCGGCGCAGCGCGCGCGCATCTGGGCGCGGCGAGGCCACCTCACGATACTCGGCGGCCTGGGAATCGGGGCCTATAACTCGATCCAGTACGTGGCGCTCACCACCACCGGCGCGCTCAACGCCACCCTGATCGTCTGCAGCTCACCGGTGTGGATGCTGGCCATCGGTTTTGTGGGCTACGGCCTGCGGCCCACACGCGCCCAGATCCTGGGAGCGATGCTGTCGATATCGGGCGTGCTGGTGGTGCTGTGCAAGGGCCAGATCGCCCAACTCGCCGCCATCGATTGGGTGCCGGGCGACCTGCTCATGCTGCTGGCGATCCTGTGCTGGGCGATGTACAGCTGGATGCTTGCGCGGCCGCCGGCGTCGATGCGCGCACCGGAGCGGCCCGAATGGGACTGGGCCGAATTCCTGCTCGTGCAGATCCTGTTCGGCCTGGTGTGGACCAGCGGCGCGGCGGGCATCGAAGCGGCGCTGGCGCCACAGGCGATTGAATGGTCAGGCTGGGTGATCGCAGCGCTGATCTACATCGCGATCGGGCCGTCAATCATCGCCTACCGATGCTGGGGCCAGGGCGTGGCCGAAACGGGGCCGACGATGGCGGCGTTTTTCGGTAACCTCACGCCGCTGTTCGTGGCGATCCTGTCGGCCGGGCTGTTGTCGGAGCTGCCGCGCCTGTATCACCTGCTGGCGTTCGGGCTCATCGTTGGCGGGATCGTGGTGTCGTCGCGGAAGTGACGATGTCCGCAAGAGCGTGCTTTGCGCCACGGGCGGCGCGTCAATCGAACACGATGACCTGCCGTACCGCCTCGCCGTGGTGCAGGCGATCAAAACCTTCGTTGATCTCATCGAGCGCGAGCCGGCCACTCATCAGCTTGTCGACCGGCAAACGGCCGGCGCGGTACATCGCCACGTAGCGCGGCAG
>JANMAS010000286.1:0-23204 GCA_031359975.1 Burkholderiales bacterium | reverse complement strand
GCCCCAAGCAAGGCCCGACCCTCTCGGAGGGTCGATTGCCGTATGCGGCGATCGGGGTGCGCCATTGAGCACGCCGGGCCGTCCCAAAGGCTCATGCTCCCGCTTGGCGGGATCGGGCGAAGCCCGTAGGGTGCCCTGATGACCTCGCTGGCGAGCCGCGATGCGTTGGCGCCGCAGTCGCCGGGCGGCACTGGCCGCGGCGCGATGCTGGCGCTCATAGCGCACGGGCTGCTGGTCGTCGCGCTGGCCTTCAGCGTGCGCTGGCGCTCGTCCGAACCCGAGGGTGTGCAAGCCGAACTGTGGGCCGCCGTGCCGCAGACCGCCGCGCCGCGCGTCGCCGCGCCCACACCCACGCCCGCGCCACCCCCGCCAGCGCCTGCGCCGGCACCGCCGCCCACAACCAAACCACCCGCCGATATCGCCGAAGAAAAGGTCGTCGAGAAAAAGCCGCCGCCCAAGCCGGTGCCCGCACCCACACCAGCGCCCCCACCCAAACCCGTGGTGCCCCCGCCGCCGCGCGAGACACCCGACGACGCCAAGGCCGAGAAGGCCGAACAGCAACGCCTGGCCAAGCTGCGCGAAGACAACCTGCGCCGCATGATGGCCGATGCGGGCGGCACCGGCGAGGCCACATCCACCGGCAGCGCGGCGCGCGATGCGGGGCCGTCGGCCGGTTATGCCGGCCGCATCAAGGGCCGCATCAAGCCGAACATCGTGGTGGTGGACAACATCGTCGGCAACCCGGTGGCCGAGGTGGAAGTGCGCGTGGCCCCCGATGGCCGCATCATCTCCGGCCGCCTGCTCAAGAGCAGCGGCGTGCCAGCGTGGGACACCAGCGTGCTGAAGGCGATCGAGCGCACCGAGGTGCTGCCGCGCGATACCGATGGCCGTGTGCCGCCGATCATCATCGTCAGCTTCCGGCCACAGGATTGACGGGGTTCGCACACCCGGAACGAACCGTTACAACACGTCGTCGGGGGTGTCTTTTCACGATGACATACTGCGCTCGCTCGCGGGCCGGCACCTGCATCTCACCGATGCGCAACGGCCCATTTTCATGCCGTGGCGTCGATCGTCCCGGCATCATCCATTGGAGGGTTCCACCCATGAAATTTGCTCACCAACTGTTGGCCATCGTGGCCCTGGCTGGCGCGTCCGCGTCGTTTGCCGCTCAGCCCCACATGGAAGAAGCGCTCAATCACCTGCAAAAGGCGAGAAATGCGCTGGAGCAGGCCAGCAGCGACAAAGGCGGCAATCGCGTCACCGCGATCAAGTCCGTCGAACAAGCGATTTCGGATGTGAAGGCCGGCATCGCCTACGACAAGGCCAACGCGTCGCCCGAAGAAAAGAAGAAGTAATTGCGTCTGACCTGGCCCTCCCGGGCCAGGCCCGCCGGCTCAGCCCGCCCGGCGCTTGAGCCACGCGTCGATCGACCACTTGCCCGGCCCCCACAACACCAGGACGATCAGCAAGCAGCCCCAGAACACGTGCCCTTGCAACGCGGCTTCGCCAATCTCGGCCAGGCTGAGCACGGCCACCACATTCACCACCGACAAGCCCAACGCGGCGAAGCGCCCGCCCAGGCCCAGCACCAGCAACACCGGCAGCACCAGTTCGCCCGCGGTGCCCATTGCCGCAGCCACTTCCGGCGGCAACAGCGGCACCTGGTATTCATCCTGGAACAACGCCAGCGTGATGTTCCAGTCGCGCAGCTTCGTCAGGCCCGACAGGAAAAACACCTTGGCCACGTAGACGCGGGCGAGCAGCAGCGCCAGCGGTTGCAGCGATTCGAGCGCGCGCACTGCGCGGTTCCAAAGCGGGGTGGCGAGGGCCAGCATGATGCGGTTTCCTTCAGTTGGTGTGGAAGCCGGCGCCAAGCGCCACGACCTCACTCAGCCAGCCCGCGCGCACGGCGTTGACCAGCCAGGGTTCAAATTCCAGATCGGCGCCAGATTCATCGAGCGCGTCGGCGATCGATCGGCTCGCCAGCAAGGCCGCGGTCAGGTGCGCCTGCCCTGCGGGCAAGGCCGCCGCCTCCACCCGCCAGCCACGCCGACACACCAGTGCCGCTTCGCCTCGCCCTTGCGCCATCAGTGCGCGCAGTTCGACAAACGCCTGTTGGCGCTCATCCCCTTCAGGCCATTGATGCGCGGCCCAGATCGAGACGATCGGATGCGTTGACATGACCACCGCGGTGCCCGGCCGAAACACCAACCCCAACTGCGCCGGATCGTGCGTGGCCAGCAGTTCCAGGCCGTTGACCGCGTCGGTCGTGTCGCTGGCAAACGCCGCCCGGTGCACCGCCCATTCGAGCCGCGCCAAATCGGCCATGTAGGGTTCATCGGCGAGCTGATCGCTGGCCGACACAAACGCGGCGAGGCCGGCGCCGAAGTGCCCGAGGTCGCCTCGTTGTGGTGGGTCGGCTTGCCACAAGGCCCGCGCCAGATGCGCAAACGCCTCTTCGCCCAACATCTGCACCACCACCGGATAGGCCGACGCGAGCGCCCGCTCGGCCACCGCACCGGCGTTCGACTGATAGGCCGACAAACCGCGCACCCTGCGCGCGGGTGCATCGCTCAGCCACAGCGCGCCATCGTGATCGGGGTCTGGACGCCGCAGCGCCGCCAACAGCCATTGCTGGCGCAAGGCCTCGACGTGGGTGGCATCGTCCATCACGCCGGCACCACGTCGGTTGTCGAGATGGAGCGATCGGCACGTCTGGCTTCGTGCAGCAGCACGTCGAGCATTGGCACATCGTTGTCCCATTCAATCAAGGTGGGCACCTCGGGCATGCGGCGCACGGCATGCGCGTGCACCTGCCACACCGGCTCGTGCACCCGGCTGCCGTGATCGTCGATGACGATATCGCCCAGATCGTTGTAGCCGGCCAGGTGGATCTCGCCGACGATGCGGGGATCGATGCGATCGACGTAATCGCAGGCGGTTGCCACCGGGTCTTGCCCGGCATTCATCGCATTGACGACGATGTTGTTCAGATCGAGCAGCATGCCGCATCCGGTGCGCGCCGCCAGCTCGTTGAAGAATTCGGGCTCGGCGATGTGATCGTCGCCCCAGCGCACATAGGCGGAGAGGTTTTCAACCAGCATGGGCCGCCGCAGCCGCTCCTGCACCTGGTCCACATGCTGCGCCAGGATGCGCAGCGAGGCCGTGGTAAAGGCAATCGGCAGCAGATCGTTGGCATGCACCACAGGCCGTTCGCCGGCTGGCGCCACGCGGGCAAAGCAGGCGTGATCGCTCACGCGTATCGGGTCGATGTGCGCCACCAGGCGGGCCAGTTGTTCGAGGTGCCAGGGGTCGAGCCCGGCAGCCGAGCCCAGCGCCAGGCCAACGCCGTGCAGGCTCACCGCATAGCAGGCGCGCGCCTGTCGCAAGACACCAAGCGACGCACCACCTTCACTGAAGAAGTTTTCGGAATGCACCTCGACAAACCCCAGCGCCGGCCGGGTTTCCAACAACTCGCGGTAGTGCGGATGCCGCAAACCGATGCCGGCGCGGGGGTTCATCACAAGGCATTCGTGGCTTGTCGCTCAGGCCATCACTTCTTCATCGTGTCGGCGGCCTTCATGGCCTCGTCGGCGGTCAGGCCCTTCATGTCCTTGCAGGTGCCCTTGGGCACGTACTTCCATTCGGCCGGATGCATGTCGTTCTTGGATTGACCCGCGCAGGTGTGGGTCTTGGTGAGGTTGGAGCAATCGTTCTGGCCGGCCTTGGCGATGCCAAAACACTTTTCATTCATGCTGTTGTCGGCGGCGGCAGCTTGGCCGGCAAGGCCCAGCGTGAACAGCGATGCCAAGGCAGACGACATGATGAGACGTTGGTTCATGGGGATACTCCTGAAGATGGATGGGGGAAGGGTCGGTCGCCGTTGAGAATGCAGGCGTTGGGTACGCGACGGCTGTCTGTCGATGGCCGGGCGAACTCCTTACACTGCACGGGTTTACTTACGGGAAACCCCCTGAAATGTCGCCGATGAAGGATACCCCCGGGGCCCGGATGGCCGCGCAGGTCGAGATGCTTCGGCCCCAGCTCCTGCGTTTTGCGCGCACCCAGTTGCGCAACGAAGCCTGGGCCGAGGATGCGGTGTCGGATACCGTGCTGGCGGCGCTGGAAAAACCGCAATCGTTTGCCGGCCAATCCCAGCTCAAGACCTGGCTCGTGGGCATCCTCAAACACAAGGTGGTCGACCAACTGCGCCGCCACGCCCGCGAAGCCACCGTGCTGGTGAGCGACGACGGCGAAGATCTGGCCGACGACCTCTTCGCCGCCGATGGCCACTGGCGCAACCCGCAGGCCGATTGGGGTGATCCGCAGGCCAGCCTCGGGCAGCGACAGTTCTTCGAGGTGCTCGAAGCCTGCATGGAGCATCTGCCGCCCACGCAAGGCCGTGTTTTCATGATGCGCGAGTGGCTCGAATTCGAAACCGACGAAATTTGCAAGGAATTGGCGATCACGCCGACGAACCTGTGGGTGCTGCTGCATCGCGCCCGCCTGAGACTGCGTGAATGCCTCCAGTTGAACTGGTTCGCCGGTCGCCCTCAACGCGCCTGAAACCTCGAAACAGCCATGCCCTTCCTTGGCACCTCCTGTCGCGATGTCAGCATCCTGGTGCTGGCCGGCGAAGACCGGCCGCTGCGCTGGCGCGAAAAGCTGGCCATGCGCGCGCACCTGTTCATTTGCGACAACTGCAGCCGCTTCAGCGCGCACGTCAGCCTGATGCGCGGCGCGATGTCGAAATGGCGGAACTACCAGAACGACGAGTAGCTCGGGCTTCGCCCATCCGCCATCGCTCGTCAGCTCGCGCCCGGCTCCGCGCCAAACCCGCCGCCACCCGGTGTGGCGATCACGAACACGTCGCCCGGCGCCATCGATACCGATCCGATGTGGTCGATCGACTCGATCGCCCCACCGGCACGCTCCACCCGATTGAGCCCCGGTTCGCCCGGCTGCCCACCTGCCAGCCCGAAGGCGCCAGCCAGGCGGCCGTTGGACAGGATCGACGCCTGCATCGCCTCCAGGAAGCGGATGCGGCGCACGCCACCATCGCCACCCTTGAATTGGCCGCGTCCGCCCGAACCCGGGCGAATCGCAAAACTCTCCAGCCGCACCGGAAACCGGAACTCCAGCACCTCGGGATCGGTGAGGCGCGAGTTGGTCATGTGCGTTTGCACAACGCTGGTGCCGTCGAAGCCGCTGCCGGCACCGGAGCCGCCGGCGATCGTTTCGTAGTACTGATGGCGGGCATCGCCGAAGGTGAAGTTGTTCATCGTGCACTGGCTCGCCGCCATCACGCCCAGCGCGCCGTAGAGCGCATTGGTGACGCAGGTGGAGGTTTCCACGTTGCCGGCCACCACGGCGGCGGGTGGCTTGGGATTGAGCATGCAGCCTTCCGGTACGATCACCCGCAGCGGCTTCAGGCAGCCGGCGTTGAGCGGGATGTCGTCGTCCACCAGCGTGCGAAACACATAGAGCACCGCCGCTGTGGTGATCGACTTCGGCGCGTTGAAATTGTTGGGCATTTGCGCGCTGGTACCGGTGAAATCGATCGTCGCTTCGCGGGCGGCGGCATCCACCGATACGGCCACACGGATCACCGCGCCGTTGTCCAGCGCCAGCGCGAAGCGGCCACGATCGTCGGCCGCATCGCGTAGCCACAGCGGCAATTCGGCGATCACCCGCCGCACGGATTCTTCGGCGTTGTCCTGCACGTGGCGCATGTAGGCCGCCACCGTGGCGTGGCCGAACTGCCCGACCATCGCCTGCAGCTCCTGCACGCCCTTTTCGTTGGCGGCGATCTGCGCCCGCAGATCGGCGATCGTCTGATCGGGGTTGCGTGCCGGATGCGCGCCGCCGCCCAGCCGCGCGCGCAGCTCGGCCTCGGCGATACGGCCATCGCGCACGAGGTGAAAGTTGTCGAACAGCACGCCCTCTTCATCGAGGGTGACTGAGAACGGCGGCATCGAACCGGGCGTGATGCCGCCGACGTCCGCATGATGGCCGCGGCTGGCCACATAAAACGCAGGCGACTGCGCGGCGTCGAGAAACACGGGTGTGACCACCGTCACATCCGGCAGGTGCGTGCCGCCGTGATAGGGATCGTTGAGCATGAACGCATCACCAGCCCGCATGCCCGGGTTGCGCCCGATCACCGTACCGATCGAATCACTCATCGATCCCAGATGCACCGGCATGTGCGGCGCGTTGGCGATCAGCTGGCCATCGGCATCGAACAGCGCGCACGAAAAATCCAGCCGCTCCTTGATGTTCACCGAATGGGCGGTGTTCTGCAGCCGCAACCCCATCTGCTCGGCGATGTTCATGAACAGGCTGTTGAAGACCTCCAGCATCACCGGATCGGGTGCGCCGAGCGCGAGCGCATGGGTTGACCCGCCGGTGGCCTTGGCGGTCCGGGTGAGCAGCAGCGAACCATCGGCTGCGACATGGGCTTGCCAGCCGGGCTCCACGACCACCGTGGTGTTGGCTTCTGCCAGGATCGCCGGGCCGCACACGAGCGTGTTCGCTGCGAGCGCGTCGCGCCGGTACAAAGGCGCGTCACACCAGGCGTCGATGACGTCAACGCCGGTGGTGTAGAGCCGCACACGATCCACCGGGCTCGGCGAAGGCGCCACGGCGGCTGGCGCCTCGGGATGGCGTTCGACCCCCGCCTCAACATCCCCCGAGCCGATGGCCTCCACCGACACCGCTTCGATCACCAGTGATCGATCGGGCATGAGAAATGCAAAGCGCTGCCGATACGCGGCATCGAAAGCCTCACGCATCGAGTCCTCGCTGCCCAGCGCCAGCGCCAGGGCGGTATCGGTTCCCTGGTAACGCAGCAGCAGGCGCTGTCGCACGACGATTTGCGACGCGGCAAATCCCTGCTCGGTCAGCGCATCGCAGGCCGAAGCCGCCAGCTCATCCGCGCACGCCCGCGCCGCCAGCAAGCCTGCTGAGTCGAGACGCTGCTCGACGGAGGCCTCGCGCATGGCCACCTGGTCGGCCAGCCCCATGCCGCAGGCCGACAACACGCCTGCCATCGGATGGATGAACACCTGCCTCATGCCCAAGGCATCGGCCACCGCACAGGCGTGCTGGCCGCCCGCGCCGCCAAAACACTGCAAGGTGTAGGCGGTGACGTCGTAGCCCCGCGAAACCGAGATGCGCTTGATCGCATTGGCCATGTGTTGCACCGCAATGCGCACATAGCCGGCCGCCAGGCTTTCGGCGCTGGCGGGCTGGCCGCTGGCCCGGCTCACCTCGGCGGCCAGGGCATCGAACAGCTCGCCCGCTCGCACCGCGTCCAGCGGTTCGTCGGCAGCGGCGCCAAACACCGCCGGAAAATGCCGCGGCTGGATCTTGCCCAACACCACGTTGGCATCGGTGAGCGCCAGCGGACCACCGCGCCGATAACACGCCGGCCCGGGATTGGCGCCCGCCGATTGCGGGCCCACCCGCAGCCGCGCGCCATCGAAGCCCAGCAGCGAACCGCCGCCTGCGGCCACCGTGTGGATGTGCAGCATCGGCGCGCGGATGCGCACACCGGCCACCACGGTATCGAACACACGCTCGAACTCGCCGGCGAAGTGCGACACATCGGTGGAGGTACCACCCATGTCGAAGCCGATCACCCGGGCATGCCCAGCCGCCGCGGCGGTGCGTGCCATGCCGACGATGCCCCCCGCCGGGCCGGAAAGAATCGCGTCCTTGCCTTCGAAGTGATCGGCTTCGGTGAGCCCGCCTGACGATTGCATGAACAGCAGGCGCACCCCCGGCATGCGGCTGGCCACCTGCTGCACGTAGCGGCGCAGGATCGGCGACAGGTACGCATCGACCACCGTGGTGTCGCCCCGCGACACGAACTTCATCATCGGGCTCACGCGGTGCGACACGCTCACCTGGGTGAAGCCCACCTCGCCCGCGACAGCCTGCGCGGCCTGTTCGTGCGCGGTGAAGCGATAGCCATGCATGAAGCAGATCGCGCAGGCGCGCATGCCCTGCGCCATGGCTTCGATCAGCGCGTCGCGCAGCCGCGCCAGCGCCGCCGCATCGAGCGCCTTGACCACCTCGCCATCGGCGCCCACCCGCTCATCCACCTCGATCACCCGCGTGTGCAGCAGCTCGGGCAACACGATATGGCGATCAAACAGCCTCGGCCGCGCCTGGTAGCCGATGCGCAGCGCATCGCGAAACCCCCGCGTGGTGACCAGCACCGTGGGCTCGCCACGCCGCTCCAGCAGCGCATTGGTGGCCACCGTGGTGCCCATCTTCACGCTGGCCACCCGCAGCGCGGTGATCGCCTCGCCATCGGCCAGCCCCAGCAAGCGCCGAATGCCCTCCACCGCCGCATCCTCGTACTGGCCTGGGCTTTCGCTCAGCAGCTTCAGCGCCTTCAGCGCGCCATCGGGCGAGCGCCCCACCACATCGGTGAAGGTGCCGCCCCGATCGATCCAGAACTGCCAGCGCGCCGGCTCTTGCGTCATCCCCGAACCCTCGTTCGCCGATGGGCGCACCTATGCGCGCCCTGGGGCCATTGTCGTCAGGCCGGGGCCGATGGCCACGCGGCGGCCGGAACTGGCCGCTTTGCAAGGGGTTCTCCGCCGATTGGCCCGGCCCGGCCGTCGGCAAACTCCAGTCATGTCTGATTTGTCGATGCCGGCTGTGGCCTGGGCGCCGCCCGAAACCGAAGGGATGAAATTGCCTTCGGAGACGGTGGCGTTTGTCTGGCCTTCGCCGCCGTATGCCTCCTACCCGTCGGCCACCGTCAGCGACGAGGCGGACCCGTGCGAGGTGGAGGGGCTCAACGGCAAGGTGATCCGCGGCCGCCTCGCGTCGATCGATCCCGCCAATCGCACGGCGCAGGTGCTGATACCGCCTTCGCGCAACCCGATGCCGCTGCGCTTCTCGCAGTTTCGCCGCCTCACGCTCACCACGCCGCTGGCCCCCACGTTTGCACCGGCCTCCAAGGATGCCGATGTCGACGACATGCTCGATTTCCGCAGCGAGATCGAAGTACGCATCCAGATGGTGGGCGACACCCACGCCACGCCCAGCGCCAGCGTGGGTCATGTCGATCACGAAGCGGGCGTATTCCTCTTTCCGCCGATCGACGGCGACGGCCATGTGCTGCGGGTATTCGTGCCGCGAACGGCCATCCAGTCGATCGAACTGGGTGCGCGCATCGGCGATGTGCTGGTGAGCCACCACACCGCCACGCCCTCCCAGGTGCGCCAGGCGCTGGCCGAGCAACAGCGCCTGCGTGAACAGAAAATCGGTGACGTGCTGCTCACCCGCAACGTGGTGACCCTGGAGCAGCTCACCGCGGCGCTCGACCAGCAATCCCGCATGCCGATGGTGCGCGTGGGCGAAGCGCTGGTGGCCATGGGTTACATCAACGCCGGGCAACTGAGCGAAGCGCTGTCGCAGCAGACCTCCGACCGTGGCGTGCCGCTGGGTGAGCTGCTGGTGCGCATGGGCCACATCACCCGGGGCGACCTGCGCACCGCTCTGGCCCGCAAGATGGGCTACCCGGTGGTGGACATCAGCGCGTTTCCGGTCGACAAGTTTCTGCTGCAGCGGGTGCCGATCAGCGTGTCGCAACGCCTGAAGGCCGTGCCGCTGGTGCAAAGCGGCGGCCGTGTCATCGTGGCGATGGAAGATCCCACCCGTGGCGACGTGATCGAAGAGATCGAATTCCTGATCCAGGGCAAGGCCGTGCCGGTGCTGGCGGTGGCCGAGAATTTCGTGCGCGACCTGTCCACCGTGTACACCGGCGTCACCCCCGACAGATCGTCCAACGGCAACGGCCAGATCGGCCTCACCGGGCCCGACATGGCCGGCGCCGACGCGCTGCTGGCCCAGCTGGAGCAACAAAGCGGCCAGCGCGAAGACCAGCGCGAAGAAGCACCAATCGAGCAGAGCGACAACTCGCTGGTGCGGCTGATCAACGCGATGATCGTCGAGGCCCACACCAAGGGCGCCTCCGACATCCACATCGAGTGCCCGCCCGGCAAGGAGAAGGTGCGCATCCGCTTTCGTCGCGATGGCGAGCTGCGGCCCTACATGGAGCTGCCCTACACCTATCGCGCCGCGATGATCGCCCGCATCAAGATCATGTGCGATCTCGACATCTCCGAGCGCCGCCGCCCGCAAGACGGCAAGATCAATTTCGAGCGCTTCCTGCCCGGCCTGAAACTGGAGCTGCGGGTGGCCACCATCCCCACCAACAACGGCAGCGAAGACGCGGTGCTGCGCGTACTCGCATCCGCCCGGCCGATTCCGCTCGACAAGCTCAATCTCTCGCCGGCCAACATGCAGGTGCTGTTGCAGGCCATCCAGCGCCCCTACGGCATGGTGTTGTGCGTGGGCCCCACCGGCTCGGGCAAGACAACCACCCTGCACTCGGCGCTCAGCCGCATCAACACCCCCGAGCGCAAGATCTGGACAGCCGAAGACCCGGTCGAAATCACCCAGGAAGGCCTGCGCCAGGTGCAGGTGAATCCCAAGATCGACTGGACCTTCGCCAAGGCGCTGCGCGCGTTTCTGCGCGCCGATCCGGATGTGATCATGGTGGGCGAAATTCGCGACGGAGAAACCGCCCGGATCGCGGTCGAGGCCTCGCTCACCGGGCACATGGTGATGTCGACGCTGCACACCAACAGCGCACCCGAAACCGTCACCCGCCTGCTCGACATGGGCATCGACCCCTTCAACTTCGCCGACTCCCTGCTCGCGGTGATGGCCCAGCGCCTGGTGCGCCGCCTGTGTGCCAAATGCACCCATGGCAAGCCCGCCACGCAAGAGCAGATCGATGAATGGGTGGGCAACTACCTGCACGGCTTCGAAGACGAATCCCTGCGCCCGAGCGTGGACACGCTGTTGATCGACTGGCGCAGCCGCTTCGGCAAGAACGGTGGCCTGGTTCACTACAGCGCGCACGGCTGCGAAGCCTGCGATCACACCGGTCGCCGTGGCCGAGTCGGCATCCACGAGTTGCTCACGGTGGATCGCGAGCTGCGCCACCTGATCCAGACCGGCGCCCGCGTGGAGCAACTCAAGCGCGCCGCGATGACCGCCGGCATGCGCACCCTGCGCCAGGACGGCATCGAAAAAGTGCTGGCCGGCCTCACCACGCTCGAAGAAGTGCGGGCCACCAGCAACGAGTGATCGCTGCCACCGGCCCGCCGGTTCAGCCCGTCAGGGGTTGACCACCGCGCCGGTGGGGCATGTGCTGCCGCCCACGCGGTTGATGCGCGGCTTGGCCAGGCCGGGATCGTTCGGGTCGTACGGCGCGTTGGGCGCCTTGAAGGCCGCCAGGTAGACAGCCAGCGCATCGATGTCCTGCGCACCACCGAGCCGATCCGTGCCGTTCAGGAAGGTGGTATAGCCATCACCGCCGGTGGACATGAAGTTGTTCATCGTCACCCGATACGCCTTCGTCGGGTTGGGCAGCCCACCCGCAGCATCGACCAGCGTTTCCGTGCCGCCAGCCTGTGTGAGCGTGACCTGGCTGATGCGCGCATCGCAGGCCTGCGCGCCATCCCACACATAACGAAAACCGTTCGAGGGCACCATGATGCGGGTGGCCGTGGCCGATTGCCCGCGGCAGCCGGCGAACTGCTGCTCGAGCACGTTCTTGATGTCTTGCGCCGTGAGGGTCATCGTGACCAGGCTGTTGCCGAAAGGCTGCACGGTGAAGGCTTCGCCGTAGGTGACGTTGCCGTCGCCTTCGCCCACGCTCTGGGTGAACACAAAGCCCGGGCTGCGCACACCGCCGCGATTCATCAGCGCGATCACCGCGCCGCCCAAACTGGCGGGCGAGGTGGCCTGCAACTGGGCGTCGGCGATCAGGTCGCCCGCAGGCATGTTGCAGGCGGCGTCGATGGCCGTGTTGGGCAGCGATTGGGTGATCGCACCCAGCACCTGGTTGGCAATCGGCGTGACCAGCGCGCTGTAGCCGTCGACAATCGCCTTCACCGCGGCATCCGGCGTCACCGCCACATCGGTGCGATCCACCAGACGGTTGGTGGCATTCACCGCCGTCACGTTGCGGGTGACGGGATCGATCGTCACATCGATGTCGGTGAGCACGCGACCGAAGGCGCTGGCGCTGGTGACCGATATCGCGCGGCCCGCCGAGTTGGGCACGCGGCAGTTGTAGGCCGCATGGGTGTGGCCACTGACCACCAGATCCACCGCGTCGTCGAAGCGGCCGACGATATCCGCGATCGCCGAACCGGCCAGGCCGCCTTCGCAGCCGTTGATATCCTGCAGCGTGCCGGTTTGCGTGCCGCCTTCGTGGATCAACACCACGATCGATTCCACGCCCAGCGCCTTCAGACGCGGCACGAGCTCGTTCACCGTGACCGCCTCGTCGCGGAACTGCAGCCCCTTCACACCCACCGGCGTGACGATCGTTGGCGTGGCTTCGAGCGTGAGGCCGATGAAGGCCACCTTCACGCCGTTGAACTTCTTCAAGCCGTAGGCCGCCAGCAAGGGCTGGCCGGTACGGGCCTCGTACACATTGGCCGACAGATACTTGAACCCGGCGCCTTCAAAGGGCACCGGCGTGCCTACTTGAGCGCCCTTGCAGCTGTTGGCGTCCACCACGCCGTTCGTGATGCGGCATCCACCGCGCTGCAAGCGCTTCAGTTCGCCCTTGCCATCGTCGAATTCGTGGTTGCCCACGGCATTGAATTCCAGGCCGATGCGATTGACGGTTTCGATCGAGGGTTCGTCGAAGAACAGCGCCGAAATCAATGGCGAGGCGCCGACAAAATCACCCGCGCCCACCACCACGTTGAGCGGGTTCTGAGCCTTCATGCGATTCACGTGGCCAGCGATGAATTCAGCGCCGCCCACAGCGGGCCGCTGGTCCACCGGCACAAGCGTGTTGACACCAAACGTACCGGGCGACTGCAGGGTGCCGTGGTAGTCGTTGAAGCCGATGATCTTGACGGTGAAAGGCGCGGTGGACGCCTTGGAGGCCTTGGAGACCTTCGCCGGGGGGCTGGCCGGTGCGGCATGCGCGCAACCCAGGCTGATCGCCGTGGCGACGAGTGCGGAAGTCAATCGATGCGATGTCATGGTGGGCGCGCCGTGAGTTTCTGATGCGCTGACGATCGCATCGCGCGATGACGTGGGCATGAATCAGCCCACCGGCGAAACAGGCCGAACGGCTCTCCCGGACCAGCCTCAGTGCGCGTGCGCCGAGCGCCACCCGGTCCGAATGTCGAGCGCTTCCGCCTTGCGCACCAGCGGGTTGTTTTCCATGTCGCCAAAATCGGCCGCATCCAGGCGCTGGAAGCTGTCCACCCCATCGCCGGCACGCGGCCAGGCGGCGGGCGCCACATCGTGCCATTCCAGCAATTCGAAGCGCACACCGCCCTTCGGCCCCTGGCGCGTCAGGCGGGCCGGCAGGCGTGCGGCGGCATCCCAGTGCAGCTCCACCTTGTCCGCACCGAGCTGACCGGTGAAGCGGTAAACCGAGCGCCCCGCGATGCGCGTCATGCCCCGCGGCAGCAGCATGCGGATCGAACGCTCGTCGAAGAGCGTGGCGAGGGTGTCCCAGCGCACGTCAACGGCCAGTGTCTGCAGCTCGCCGGGAAAGTAGTCGACCAAGAAACGGTCGTCGCGGAATACGCGTTGCAGACCGATCCGCCCGTGGCCATCGCGCCGCCAGATGTCTTCGATCGGCCCCTTGGTCAGGGCAATTTGCTCCGGCGAGCGCGTCAGGAGCCAGGTCTGCGGCGGTGGCGCCTTGGCTTGGCCCACCGGCAGATAGCTCACCCGAAAACGCGCGCTCAGGCTTTGCCACGGCGCGTTCGACGCGGTGTCGGCGGCCGTCGGGGCGGCTTGATCATGAGGTGCGGGCGCCGCGGCATCGGGGCTGTGCGCGACGGCCGGCAACGCCAATGACATCGCCATCACCAATGAGAGTGCAACGAAGGGATTCAGGATCATCATGGTCTTGCGCAAGAGGTTGCGATACAGGCGGACCACCAACGAAATCGACGGTGAGGCCTTGCGGCCCCACCGTCTTTCGATGGCCAGCGGGTTTCGGATCAGAAGCCGTAAGCGTCGCGCATCACGTGGAAGATCCAGTTCTGTTCCATCATGCCGCGCACCATGAATCCCTTCGGGCCGCGCGCAAAGATGGCCACTTCTTCACCGGCGTGCGTTTCGCTGCTGATGGGCACGGCGGCCTGCTGCAGGAAGCCGACTGCCGTGGTGTCCACGCCGGTCAGGTCCGGACGGTCGCCCGTGGTGCGTGCACCGGGGCCGTTCTGGTAGCCCAGCGTGGTGTAGGGCTTGCCGTCGGATGCGAGGGTCGGCGCCGTCGGCAGGCCGTCCACCAGGGGCACTTCCTTCGTCAGGCCCAGGATGTCGTTGCCGCGATGCGGATAACCCGCCACCGTGAAGGTGTGGCTGTGATCGGCCGTCACGATGATCGTGGTGTCGGCCTCGTTGGTGAGTTCCATCGCCTTGCGCACCGCGTTCGACAGCTCGATCGCCTCAAGCAACGCACGCTTGGCGTTGCCGGCATGGTGGGCGTGATCGATACGCCCGCCCTCGATGTGCAGGAAGTAGCCATTGGGATCCTTCTGCAGCATCTTGATGGCTTTTTCCGTCATCTGCGTCAGCGAAGGTTCGCCGCCGGTGTCGGCAGGGCGGTCCACTTCGTACTGCATGTGAGACAGCTCGAACAGGCCCAGCAGGTAGTCGGTCGAATTTGGATCGATGGCGTTGAAGCCGGCCGCGTTCCACACGTAAGCCGAGTTCGCGCCGCGGGTGCTCACCCACTCCGCCGTCAGGTCGCGGCCATCGGCACGCCGGCCCTTGGTGGTGGTGTACTCGCGATCGAAATCGGTGTTGCGGTTGAAGTACGGCCGACCGCCGCCCATCGCCACCTTGAGGCTGCCGCGCACGGCGGGCGACGCTTCGATCAGCTGGCGCGCGATGTCTTTCACACCGCAACCCGCGGGCAGGTTGGTATCGGCCTCCCAATCGCGTACCGCGGTATGCGCGTACAGCGCCGCAGGCGTGGCGTGGGTCAGTCGCGCGGTGGAGATCACGCCGGTGGACTTGCCCTTGGCCGCGGCCAGTTCGAGGATCGTCTGCACCGAGTTGGCCGCGATGGTGGCGGCGTTGCATTCACCACGCGCGGTGAGGTGATTCACCGACAGCATGCCCTCACGCGTCTTGTAGCCGGTGGACATGGCCGTCATCGTGGGCGCGGAATCGGATGTCTGTTGATCCCAGGAGTAGGTCTTCGACAAGCCAAGGTAGGGGAAAGTCTCGAACGACAGCCGGTTCTCCTCGCCGGTCTGGCCTTTCATCTGGCCTTCCAGGATGCGCGCCGCGGTGAGGGTCGAGATGCCCATGCCGTCGCCAACGATCAGGATCACATTCTTGGCGCGCGCCCCACGATCGACGGTTCTGTCGAGCTTGCGCGTTTCGCGGATGAACGCGTTGCCGGCCTTGTACCAGTCGGCAACACTCTCAGGGCCTTGAACCACGGGTTGGGCCGCAACGTTCACGGCAGTGGCCGCGATCAAAATGGCCACGGCATGGCAAACGGCGGACGGGATACGGTGCATGGGAAAACTCCTGGGCGATGACGGATCTGATGCCGGCGATTCTTGCCAGCCCCCGTGACACCTTCGTGTCGGCGTGCGCTGGTTTGGCGACGCGCGCTGCTGTGGCGGCGTTCCAAACCCGGGGGGGATTGAAATTTCAGGCGCCGCATTCATCTGGCTCGATGTGTCGCCGCTGATCGTTGCCGTCGCTGGATTGCTGGTTCTGGGGTTCCTGGCGGCGGGCCCGCTCGTGATCGCGTGGCGGCGGCGCGCCATTCGGCGTCAGCCCTTCCCTTCGGCCTGGCGCGGCATCCTGTGGCGCCGGGTACCGGCGTTTCGCGCCCTGCCGGTGGATCTGCAGCTGCAGCTGAAACAGCACATCCAGGTGTTTCTCGCCGAAAAGCCGTTTATCGGCTGCCGGGGCCTGGTGATCACCGACGACGTGCGGGTGACGATCGCGGCGCAGGCCTGCCTGCTGATCCTCAATCGCCGCAACCACTACTTTCCCGCGCTGCGCGAAATCCTCGTCTACCCCGGCGCGTTTGTCGTCAATCGCCCCGAGCTCGGCGCCGGCGGGGTGCAGCACGAGCGGCGTGACGTGCTCTCGGGCGAATCCTGGGTGCGCGGCCAGGTGATGCTGTCGTGGGAGGATGTGCTGCAAGGCGCCGCCACGCCCGACGACGGCCACAACGTGGTGATCCACGAATTTGCCCATCAGCTCGACCAGGAAAAAGGCGCCGCCACCGGCGCGCCGATGCTCGCCCGGCGCTGGCAAGGCGCACGCTGGTCCCGGGTGCTGGGTGAGGCCTTCGACCAGCTCCAGGCCAGCCTGGCACGCGGCGAGCCCACGCTCATCAACGCTTATGGCGCCACCAGCCCGGCCGAGTTTTTCGCCGTGGCGTCGGAAGTGTTCTTCGAGCAGCCGATCAGCCTGCTGAGCCGGCACCCGGCGCTGTATGCGGCGCTGAGCGGCTACTACCGGGTGGATCCCCGCGCCTGGTGAGCCACGCCGGCGCCGCCGGCGGGATGTTGTCGAATGGTATATATCGTATAAACTATATATCCCTTTCAACACACCAGGAAACCGGTATGCCCAGCAGCACCTCCAAGCGGCGTTCCCCAGCCGCCTCGATCGCCACCAACCCCGCGCGGCCCGCGAAGAAAGTGGTAGCCAGGCCGGCGCCAACGCGCCGCGCCGCGCCCAAGCCCGTGGTGGCCACGGCGCCCGCCAAGAAGTTGCTCAAGCCCATGAAGGCACCGCCCGCCACCAAGCCGCCCAAAGCCGCCAAGGCACCCGGCGCCGCCAAACCCATCAAGGTCAAACGCCGCCTGGTGCGCGACAGCTTCACCATGCCGGCCACCGATTACGATCTGATCAACATCCTCAAGGATCGTGCCCTCACCTTCATGCGCCCGGCCAAGAAGAGCGAGTTGCTGCGCGCCGGCCTGCACGCCCTGGCCGCGCTGCCCGAAGCGCAGCTCAAGAGCCAGCTCGACGCGCTGATGCCGCTCAAGCCGGGGCGGCCGAAGAAGGTGGGCTGATCGGGGAGCGCGGGGCGCGCGGCCGCTGCGGGCGTGGAACCCGTCTCAGGCATCGCCCCGCACCGCATCGGCTTCAGCCTCCGGCCACAAGGCCGGGAAGTAAAACCGCAGCGCATGCAGCGGCATGGCGAAGCGCAGCTTGCCTTGAGGTGAATCCGATTTGACGAGGCCGCGACTCAGCAAGGCAGCCAGTACCGTGCCGGCGATTCGCTCGCCAAGGTTCAGCATGGCTCTGAATTCGCCTCGCTCCAGTTCACCGCCGCTCATGTAGAGATAGTGCAAGGGTCGTAGCGCAGCCATGCGCACACCCGATCGCAGCGTGTGCTCCTCAAATGCCAGGCATGCGGCGATGCGGCCTTCCAGTGCGGGCAACTCGAGCAATGCGGCCATGAATTGCACCTGATCGATGCAGGTGTCGAGCACGTAGTCGATCCATGCCACCAAGCCGGCTTCGCTCAAGTTGCCTCGCCCATCCAGATCGCCGCGGCGGGGCTCGTCGGCATCGGCCAGCAGTGCGTAGTAGCGATCCACGCTGCGCGCAAATCCACGCAGCACGGACCACAACCCGCTGGTCAGTCCCATCGCGTGCAAGACGAGGTGACTGTGTAGCCGCATCACCCGGCCGTTGCCATCGACATACGGGTGGATCCACCCCAGACGCTGGTGCGCCGCCGCCATCGCCAGCACGGCCGCTTCGCCGCGCCGAACGCCGCGATACACGTCGGCCCAGCGCTCGATGAACATCGGCACCGCCGCGTGATCCGGCGCGACATACCGGCCCACCTGAACATCGCGACGACGAAGCGCGCCTGGCTCGATAGTCTCGCCTTGTGGGGTGACAAGGTCGGATACCGGCAGATGAGCAAAAAGCTCGCAGTGGATGTCGGCCAAAGCCGAAGCGCTGTACAGCCGGGTCACCCCGTCGTCGCCTGCGAAGCGCTGCTCCAGAACACGTTCCGCCTGGATGTGCGCGAGCGCGAGCCGTTGCCGGGTTGCGAGGCCGGCATCGGTGGAAAAGTCGCGCCGCAATGCTTGCTCGATCTCCACCGGCCGGGTGTGCTGGCCCTCGATGCGATGGGTGTAGTACGAATTCATGCCGCGCAACAACTCGCGCAATTCGGGCGGTGCCGGGTGGCTGGCCAATCGCAACGCCTGCCGCGACAGTTCATGCGCTTTATCGAGCAAATCGTCTTGCCGCTGCGCCGATGGGAGAAGCGGCTCAAACTGATGCACAGCGTCGTAGAGGCGAATCAAATTGCCAACCTATGAAATACAAATATCCTTTACATGATAATGCTTTAGGCAGTTTTTGCAGACTTTTCTGCAAACCTTGATGCCAAGTTCGTCGGGCTCAAGCTGGCGCGAATGTCACACGTATCGCGTGCGTGCAGTTCAGTACACCTCGGGCACGTAGATTTCCTGCGGCACCTGGCGGCGCTCGTAGTCGTCGTGTCGTTCGCGCTCGGGCAACACGATCGGCTCATGCGCCAGTTCGCTGTACGGCATCTGCGCCAGCAGGTGGTGTATGCAATTCAGGCGTGCGCGCTTCTTGTCCACCGCCTGTACCACCCACCACGGTGCTTCGGTGATGTGGGTGCGCTCGAGCATCACTTCCTTGGCCTTGGTGTATTCCTCCCAGCGGCGGCGCGACTCCAGATCCATCGGGCTCAGCTTCCACTGCTTGAGCGGATCGTGGATGCGCCCGAGAAAGCGCAGGTGCTGCTCGTCGTCGGTGATCGAGAACCAGTACTTGATGACCTGGATGCCCGATCGCACCAGCATGCGCTCGAACTCCGGCACCGAGCGAAAAAACTCTTCGTATTGGTCGTCGGAGCAAAAACCCATCACCCGCTCCACCCCGGCGCGGTTGTACCAGCTGCGGTCGAACAGCACCATCTCGCCGGCCGCGGGCAGGTGCGACACATAGCGCTGGAAATACCACTGCGTGCGCTCGCGATCGTTGGGCGCCGGCAGGGCGGCCACGCGGCACACCCGAGGATTGAGGCGCTGGGTGATGCGCTTGATCGCGCCGCCCTTGCCGGCCGCATCGCGGCCCTCGAACAGGATCACCACCTTGTGGCCGGTTTCAACCACCCAATCCTGCAGCTTGACCAGCTCACCCTGTAGGCGAAACAGCTCGCGAAAGTAACGTCGCCGGTCTTCCTTGTCGTCGCCCGACGAGCTGTACTCCTCGCCGGGAACGGCACCGTCTTCGGTGCGGCGATCGTCGAGCTCCAGCTCGAACTCTTCGTCGTAGGCGTCGATCAGATCGCGATGCATGAGCTTGAGCAGCTCTTGTTGGCTCAGTTCCAAACGAATGTCCTCGGTGAATGATGGGATTCGGCCAGGGAAGCTAAACGCTGGACGTGTCGGCCGTATGACACGATGACCGCGCGCCGCCTACTTCGGTGCCACGGCGCGACGGCTGTCGTCGAGCTGCCGGCGCAAGGCCTCGGCACGCGCTTCCACCCGCACCCGCGCCAGGCCGAACAGCGGCTCGAACTGCGCATTCGATTCGCCAGCCGTCTTGCCGCGGTAGGCCTCGATGATCTGCTCGCCGGCAGCCACCAGCTGGTCGTTCTGCGCCTCGGCGGCGGCCAGGGCCTGCGTGCTTTGCGCCAGCAAGGCGGCCAGTCGCTCGTTGAGCTGCTGACGTTCTCGCGCGGCGATCTCGGCTTGCGCGAGGCGCGTGCGCAGGTCTTGCCGTTCGGTGTTGAGCTGCTCGGCTGCCTTGGCCTGGGTGACGGCTTCGTCGCGCAAGGTGGTGCTCTGCGCGCGCAGCGATTGCAGTTCCTGGCCCTGACGCGCCAGCTCGACGCTGTCGGCCGTGTTGCGCTTGTCCAGCGTGGCCTTCAGCGCGTCGCGTTCGGCCACCAGCGCCTGTTTCTCACGGTCGAGCGTGGCACGCTGGTTTTCGGCGGCCTGCAGGGCCTGCTGGGCCTGGCGCAGGGCGTCGCGGGTGAGGGCCAGGCGGCGATCGTCCTGTTGCGCCTGCGCTGGCGCCGCGGCCACGATCAACGCGGCCACACCCATCACGATCCTGAGACGAAGACGCTTCATCTTCGCCTCCGATCTAGAAGCGCACGGTGGCGTCGAGCTGCAACACGTCGATCTTCAACGGTGCGCTGCTCAGGTTGCCACTGAGCGAGGTGGGGTCGCCCGGTATGGCCAGAAAGCGGCGGCCGTCGTCGAGGTTGCGGGTGCTCGTCCAGCGCAGCGCCAGCACCGAACGTTTGTCGATCGCATAGCTGCCTCCCACCGAGAAGCCCTTGTAGTTGGTGCCGCCCAGATGCCAGGTGGTGTCGGTGAACGCATCCACCCAGGCATCGCGCTCGAACATCCGGTACGCGGCCGACACCTGCCAGTCGCCGGGCTCGGCCAGCCGCTGCGTGCCGAAGGTGACGCGGCCCTGGTAGCCGGTGGTCTTGTCGGCCAGATTGGCCACCGACACCGCGCCGGCACGGCGCTGGATATCGGCCAGGTCGAAGGCCGAGTTCTTCACGTAGTCGAGCGTGCCCGCCAGCTGATAGCCGCCGCCGAACCACCATTCGGCACCGAGCGTCACATCGATAGGCCGGAACTTCGATGCCAGGCCCCAGGTGGGCGCGGCGGTGCTGCCGGGGGCATTGAGGCTGATCAGCGTGTTGCCCTTTTGCCGGATCGAAGCCGGGTACTGCGACAGGAAATACGGCACCGTGCCCGCCAGCGCGCCGGTGGGTGGCAGCTCGGCTTCGCGCTGGCCTTCGATATCCTTGAAATCGTAGACCGCCACACCCGCCTTCACGCTCCAGGCTGAAGACGGTTTCCACACGGCGCCGATCTGCGCCGCATTGAGCCACTTGTCATCGCGCGTGATCGAAAACTCTTCGAGCGGTGACGATGCCAGCGTGGCGAACACACGCCATTCGTCGCCGATCGGTTGATCCACCCGCAGCGCCACGCCATCGAGCGAGAGATCGTCGGGCCATATCAGATCGGTGCCGTAGAACGGGTTCACGATGCGGCCGGCATCGATGTGCACACCGTGCCACGGCGTCCAGCGCACCCAGGCGCGATCGATGGTGGCGGTGAAACGGTTGTAATCGTTGCCCAGCGTCTGCGACCCGGAGACCGGCCCGTTGCCGGTGCCGATGCGCAGCCCGGCGGCCCACGCCTCGGCCACTTGCGCGTTGATGCCCAGACGCGCGCGCACTGCCTGCCGATCGCGGCTGACGCGGGTGTTGGCGAGATCGGGCGCCCAGGCCGGGCTCTCGGTTTGTGCGCGATACACCTCGGGTGCCACGTTGTCGGGATCGAAGGCATCGCGCTCGCCGCGCCAGCGGATGTCGCCGTCGAGGGTGATGCGTTTGAGCCAGTCGGCCGCGCCGCGGCTCACCAGCCCGGCTTCGCTGCGCACCGAGGCCATCACCTCCTCGCGCACCTGATCGCGGATCTCGTTGCGCACCGCTTCCGGCACGTAGGGCACGCGCACCGTGCCCGTACCCGCCGAAGCGCCAGGTGCATTCGCCAGCGGCTTGCCCCAGCCGCTGGATGGGGTGATCGCGCTGGCGTTGCGCTGGGCCTGCTGCAGCAGCGCATCGGCCTTGGCACGTGTGAGCAAACCCTGGTCGACGAGCGCCTGAATCAACCCGAGCGTGGTGGCACGCAGCTCTTCGAGGCCCGCCCTCGCATCAGCAGGCTCCGTCTGGGCCTGGGCCACCGTGCCGCCCATCAACAAGGCCACGGCCAGGGCCACGGGCCATCGACGAGCAGGCGCCCGAAGGGAAGTCGCACACATCAAACATCTCCAGCGATACAAGGTATGGGGTGGCACTCAACCGGCGGCGCGCACAGTGAGGCGAAAGCGCATCGGCGCGGTGGACGGCGGCGGCGGCAGGCGCAGGCTGCGGCTGCTGGCTTCGAGGGCGAGGCGCATCGACGTGTCCTTCTCGGGCGTGACGCCGGGATCGAGCTCGAACCGGTCGATACGGCCGTCGGCGGCGATCCAGATCAGAAAGCTCGACGTCAGCTCTCCGGCTTCGGCGCCGAGCTGGCGCTCGATCTCGTCGCGCAGCATCTGGCGCACCGAGTTGGCATACAGGCGCTCCTGGGCGCGATCGGCGATGCCGGGCGCGGAGGCGGCGCCACCGATCGTGGGTGTGCCGCCCTTGTATTCCTGCGATACATCACCCGCCGCAAACGCGCTCGGCCCGTCTCCGGCCGCACCTTCCATCTTGATCGGCGCATCGGCCTTCGGCGCCTGCGGCGCATCGCGCAACGGCTGCACGGTCTGCCGCTGCTCGGGCTTGGGTTCTTCCTTGCGCTGCGGTGGCGGCGGTGGGGGTGGCGGGGTATCCGGCAACACCGAGATGCGCGCCACCTGGCGCACCCGCTGCGGTGAATCGGTGGCCAGGCTGCGAGCCACCGCGATCAGCGCGGCCACGGCCAGGATCACGCCGATGCCGATCAACATCAGGCGCAGTGCGCCGAGGGAGATCTTTCCTTGGGGCGGGGAGGCGATGGGCAACATGGACAATCCTTTTTTGCTTTGGGGACAGACCGAGCGAAGCGAGCTCTGTCCTCAACTGATCAAGTTCCGATGCGTGCGGTGACAAGACCCATGTCGATCGCCACGCGGTTGCACAGGTCGATCACTTCCACCACCCGCGCATAGGGCGCGGTGGCGTCTCCCTTGATCGCGACCGAGGCCTTCGGGTCGCGGGCCTTCACGTCCCTCAGACGTTGCTCGAGTTCGGTGGCCGTCATGCCCACGCCGTTGAGCAGCAGCGTCGGGCCTGCGCCCACCTGCACGATCAACAATTCATGCGGCTCGGTGGGAGGCTTGTTCGACGGCTTGGGCATGCTGATGTCCAGCCCTTGCACCGATGCGGTGGTCATCAGGATGAAGACCACCAGCAGCACGTAGGCGAGGTCCAACATCGGCGTCACGTTGATCGTGTCGTAGGGCTTGCTGTCGTTACCAATGTTCATGACGACCCCTCGTCTGCGGGGTACCGCAGCCGATCCCCCGAGGGGATGAGCCCGGTCGGGCCACGAAGGGGCCCCTTCGTGGCCCTTGGCGGCCCGGCG
>JANMAS010000278.1:0-2575 GCA_031359975.1 Burkholderiales bacterium | reverse complement strand
CCGAGACCATGCCAACCCGAGGAGGCCCATGATGAATGTGGAGCAGGCGCGATTCAACATGATCGAGCAACAGATTCGCCCCTGGGATGTGCTCGACCAGAGTGTGTTGTCGTTGCTGGCCACCATGCGCCGCGAAGACTTCGTCCCCGCCGCGTATCGGGCCATGGCCTTTGTCGACAGCGAAGTGCCGCTGGGCGATGGCCAGGCGATGCTGGCGCCGCGTGTCGAGGCTCGCTTGCTGCAGGAGTTGCAGGTGCAACGCCACGAATCGGTGCTGGAGATCGGCGCCGGATCGGGCTTCATGGCCGCGCTGCTGGGGCACAAGGCACAAACGGTGATGTCGCTGGAGTTGCGGCCTGCGCGGGTGCGCAAGGCCGCCGACAACCTGCGCCGCCCTGGCGTGCGCACTGTCCAGGTGCGCGAAGGCGACGGCTCGCAAGGCCTGGTTGCCGAAGGGCCGTTCGATGTCATCGTGCTGTCGGGCTCGGTCGCCGCCGTACCGCCCACACTGCTCGACCAGCTCAAACCCGGCGGACGGCTGGTGGCCATCGTCGGCCAGGAGCCGGTGATGCGCGCCACGCTGTTCACCCGCACCGGCGCGTCGGCCTATGCGCAAACCGAGTTGTTCGACACGGTGGCCACGCGGCTGGAACGCTTCGTCGAACCCACCCGATTCCATTTCTGATCGGCGACCGATGCGCCGGCGCAGTCATCACGTCACCAGCCTGATGGCGGAAGAATCACCAATGATTGCGGTTCATCGCCGATATCAGCCCTGCTGGTCAGCCGAACATGCAGATCGTCGCAAGCCGGGTGCAGGCATCCCCGCACCCACGGTACAAACGCGGCACTCCGCCCGATGGTCGCGCTGGCGCAGCGCGACCATCGGCACTGCCCGCTGAAACCCAATCATCTAGAAATCGTCCAGAGGGAAGATCCATGTCATTGCAGCTCAAGCGTCTTTTGCCGTCGCATCGCCTGGCGCAGGTGCCCCTGGCCCTGCTGCTGGGTTGGGGCGCTGCAGCCTCCCAGGCGCAGAGCCTGAAAGAGGTCTACCAGGCGGCGCTCACCTACGACACGACGTACATCGCCGCGCGTGCCCTGGCCGAATCTGTCACGTACCGCGTCGAGCAGACCTACGCGCTGACACGGCCGAGTGTCGGCCTCGCGGCCGGCATCTCCCACGTCGAAACCGACGCCCAGACGCTTGGCCGCTACGGCACCAGCAGCGGCCAGGTGGCAATCAACGCCACCTATCCGATCTTCAATCGCGGCAATTCGCTGGCGGTGGAGCAGGCGGTGAAATCGCTCGACCTGGCCAAGGCCGATCTGGATACCGCCGCGCAGGATCTGATCCTGCGTGTGTCGGCGGCCTACTTCGACGTGCTCGCCGCGCAAGACACGCTCGGCCTCACCCGCGCCAGCAAGGCCGCGATCACCGAGCAACTGGCCTCGGCCAAACGCAGCTTCGAAGTCGGTACCGCCAGCATCACCGACACGCGTGAAGCCCAGGCGCGATACGACCTCGCCACCGCGCAGGAAATCGCCGCCGACAACGATCTGCGCACCAAACGCGCCGCGCTCGACCAGCTGGTGGGCCGCATCGGTGTGCAACCCAAGTTGCTCGCGGCGCCGTTCAAGCTGCCATCGATGGGCCCGACGGATGTGGAGCAGTGGGTGACCAACGCGCTCGACCTGCACCCGCAGATCCGCAAGACCCGCGCGCTGTTCGAGATCGCCAAGTTCGATACGTCCCGCGCTGATGCAGCCGGCTACCCCACACTCGATTTGGTTGGCAGTGTCGACACCTCGCGCATCAGGGGCTCCGGCGACTCGCCGTCCGGCACCGGCAACATCTCCAACGCCACCGTTGGCGTGCAGTTCAACATGCCGCTGTATGCGGGCGGCGCAATCGAAAATCGCAAGAAGGAAACCGTGGCGCTGGAAGAAAAGGCCCGCAACGACCTTGAATCCACACGCCGCGCGGTAACCCTCGGCACGCGCCAGCTGTTCTTCGGCGTGCAATCCGGCCAGGCCCAGGTGCTGGCGCTGGAAGCGGCTGAATCATCGAGCAAGCTGGCTCTCGAAGCCACGCAGCTCGGCTACAAGGTGGGCGTACGGGTGAATCTCGACGTGCTCAACGCCCAGACTCAGCTGTTCCTCACCCAGCGTGATCTGGCACGCGCGCGCTACGACGTCATCGTGGCGGCGCTGCGCCTGCGCCAGGCTTCCGGCCAGCTCGACGAAACCGATATCGACGTCGTCAACACGCTGCTCGCGCCCTGATCCGGCGCCTGAAGCGACTGAAGACACGGTCCAAGCCCTGGACAGGGCCATCGTGTGCAGATTTCAGATGTAGCCGAGCCTACGGCAGCGGTGTCTACGCGGAAAACGCTTGAGCAGTCGCAAAAGGCTTGCGTGCAAAATGATTGAGCGCCAAAGAATCGGGCGCAAGCGGATCGAACGCAAGGGGGTTCGGCGAGAGAAGAATTGCTGCGTGGTCATGGTCGTCCTCAATCCATTCATTCGGTCAGGCCGGCAAAGCCATACAAGTCACCAAGCTGGCGTTCGGCGC
>JANMAS010000268.1:0-11532 GCA_031359975.1 Burkholderiales bacterium | reverse complement strand
GCCCCAAGGGCGAATACCGGAGGGCGAAGCCCGAAGGTTTCCAAGGAAGCGTAGTCGGCCACCCGCTGCTCTTGGCGCGCTCCACCGCTCGCCAGGTTTTCCCCGAGTGCAAGTCATGAGCCTGTTCGCGATGCAAGGTGTGAGCAAGCGCTACGGCGGCGTGCGCGCGCTGCAGGAGGCGAATCTGAGCCTCTCAGCGGGCCGCATCCATGCGGTACTGGGTGAAAACGGCGCTGGCAAATCCACGCTGATCAAGATCATGGCGGGTGTCGTCGCGCCTGATGAGGGCACGATGCTGCTCGAAGGCCAGCCGGTGGCGTTTGCCTCGCCGGCCGCCGCCAACAAGGCCGGCATCGTCTGCATCTTTCAGGAGCTGTCGCTGATCCCCGATCTCTCGGTGGCCGACAACCTCTTCATCAGCAACCCGCCGCGCCGCTTCGGCCTCATCGACAGCCGCGCGCAGCGCCGCATGGCCGAGGCGGCGCTGGCACGCGCCGGCGCCGAAGACATCCATCCGATGGCGCTGGTGAAGGATCTTTCGCTCTCGCGCCGGCAGATGGTGGAGATCGCCAAAGCCCTGGCCCGCGAGCCGCGCATCCTGATCCTCGACGAAGCCACCTCGGCGCTCACCGCCGCCGATGTGACGAAGATCTACGCCGTGCTCAAACGCCTGCGCGCCGAAGGGCTGGCGCTCGTCTACATCTCGCACCGCATGCACGAGATCGCCGAACTGGCCGATGAGTGCACCGTGTTTTGCAACGGCCGCAGCGTGGCCAGTTATGCGCAGGGCACGAAGACGGACAACGAGGTGGTGGAGCTGATGATCGGCCGTGAATTCAGCGGTGCCTTTGCACCCCGTGCGGCGCGCCCGCCGCGCGAGCCGGGCAGCGCGCCGCCCTTGCTCGACGTGCGCCACCTGGGCTGGACGCATCGGCTCAACGACATCTCGCTGCACGTGCGCGCCGGCGAGGTGATCGGCCTCGGCGGCCTCGATGGCCAGGGCCAGCGCGAGCTGCTGCTGGCGCTGTTTGGCGTGTTGGGCGGCACCACCGGCCAGGTGCTGATCGAGGGTGCGCCTGTCCACATTGCCGGCCCGCACACCGCCAAGAGCCCGGCCATCGGCATGGCGCTGATCCCCGAAGATCGCAAGACCGAAGGGCTGATGCTGGCGATGTCGGTGCGCGACAACCTCTCCTTTGCGGCGCTGGGCCACCTCGCGCCCTGGGGCATCGTGGATGCACAGGCCGAGCGCGCGGCGGTGGAGCGCATCGTGAAGCTGCTCGCGGTGCGCACCGACGGCACCGATCTGCCCGCCGGATCCTTGTCGGGCGGCAACCAGCAAAAGCTCGTCATCGGCAAGTGGCTGATGATGGCGCCGCGCATCATCCTGCTCAACGATCCCACCCGCGGCATCGATGTGGGCACCAAGCAGGAGATCTACGCGTTGCTGCGCGAACTGGCCGAGCAAGGCGCCGCGATCCTCTTCTACAGCACCGATTACGACGAGCTCGTGGGTTGCTGCGACCGCGTGCTGGTGATGTACGACGGTGCGATCAAACGCGAGCTGGTGGGTGCCGAGATCACCGAGCGCGCGCTGATCAGCAGTGCGCTCAACATCGGCGCCGAAGCGCAAGGCGTGGCGCTGGCGGCTTCGTCATGAACGGGGGCGATTGGCCCTACCGGTTGCGCGAGCACCGCGGCACGCTGCTCGCGTTGGGCGCCTTCATCGTGATGTTCTCGATCTACATCGCCAACCATCCGGTGGGCCTGAACGCCAACGTGGCCACCACCGCCGCCAACAAAGGCGTGCTGCTCGCCATCGTGGCGATGGCACAGACGCTGGTGGTGCTCACCGCCGGCATCGATCTCTCGGTGGGCATGGTGATGGTGCTGGCCAACTGCCTAGCCTCCACCATCGTGGTGGGCACGGCGGGCGAAACGGCGCTCGGCGTGGCGGGTGTGTTGCTCACCGGCGCGGTGTGCGGCGCGATCAACGGCGTGATCGTCATCTTCGGCCGGCTGCAGCCGATCGTCACCACCATTGCCACCGGCGCCATCTACTACGGCGCCGCGCTGGCCCTGCGGCGGGTGCCGGGTGGCGACGTCAACTCATCGCTGGCTGACGCGCTCACCGGCCAGCTGCCGGGCGGTGTGCCGGCCAGCCTGGCGCTGCTGCTCGCGCTGGTGCTGATCGTGTGGTTGCCGTTCCGCCGCTCGGCGATCGGCCGCGCCACGTATGCGATCGGCTCGGCGGAGGTGGCGGCGTATATGTCGGGCGTGCCGATCCGCCGCGCCAAGATGGTGGCCTATACCTTGTCGGGCCTGCTCGCTTCGGTGGCCGGCCTGTTCATCACCTGCATCACCTATTCCGGCGAAGCCTCGGCGGCGAACGGCAGCACCTACACGCTGTATTCGATCGCCGCTGTGGTGCTGGGGGGCGTGTCGCTGTTTGGCGGCTCGGGCAGCGCGGTGGGCGCGATCTTCGGCGCGCTGATGTTTCGCACCATCGGCGATCTGCTGTTTGTGTTCAACCTCGATCCGCTGTGGCAGCCGCTGTTCCAGGGTGTGGTGCTGGCGGCCGCGGTGTGCCTGGGCTCGGTGCGCTTGCTGCGTGTGAAGAATCGGCTCGATCTGTATGGATGAAGCTCGCGCCGGGCCCGACGCACGCACCAGCGCATTCACTGCGCTGCGCCGCCGCATCGATCCGGCCATCGCCTGCGCATTTGGCTGCATCGTGGCGCTGCTGCTGCTGGGCAGCCTGTATTCGAGCAGCTTCCTCTCGCCGGAGTACCTGCTGCAGCAGCTCAAGGTGGCTTCGTTTCTCGGCGTGATCGCCACCGGCATGATGATCGTGATCCTGCTCGGCCAGATCGATCTCTCGGTGCCGTGGGTGGTGGCTGTCGGCGGCATGATGGCCACGGCCGCCACCGGCTGGGGGCCGCTTGGCACCGCGATGGCTATTCCCGTGGGCATCGGCTGCGGCGTGGCGCTGGGCGTGGTGAGCGGAGCCGGCGTGGCCTTTTTGCGCATCCCGTCGATGATCGTGACGCTGGCGGTGAACGCGGTGGCACAGGGCCTGATGGTGGTGCACACCGGCGGCTTTTCGCCGCAGGATGCCTCGTCACCCGCGATGCGTTTCATCGCCACCGGCCACAGCATTCTCGGCATCCCCAACGCGCTGCTGGTGTGGGCCATGGTGGGCGCCGCAGCCGTGTTCGTGCTCACCCGCACCACCTTCGGGCGCACCGTTTATGCCATCGGCAACCGTGAACGTGCGGCCTACCTTTCAGGCGCTCGCACCCGCCTGGTGGTGATGGCCGCCTTTGCCATCTCCGGCGGCTTGTCGGCCTTTGGCGGCGTGCTGCTCGCCGGCTACGCCAGCAAGGCCGCGCAGGCGATGGGCGATCCGTACTTGCTGCCTGCCATCGCCGCCGTGGTGCTGGGCGGCACCTCCATCCTCGGCGGCCGAGGCAGCTACCTCGGCACGGTGGCCGGGGTGATCCTGATCACGCTGCTGCAATCGATCTTGTCGGTGATGCAGATGGAGGAGTTCGGCCGCCATGTGATCTATGGCGGGGTGATCATCGTGATGCTGTTGCTCTACGGCCGCGAGCGGGCGTTGCGCTGACGGCGGGTGCACAAATCCAACGGCGAGTGTGCCGGTTCGGCGACTAGCCCTTTGCCAGCCGGATCAAAACGAATCGAGCATCGCCTGCAACTTGCGCAGATCGCGCCGGGTGGGTCGGCGCGCATCCAGTTCCCATGGGTCGGCGATCAGGTCGTGCATCCACTGCTGATCGGCCGCCGAGCCGTCTTCACGCCCGACCACCACCTTGCGATCCGCAAAGCGCAACCCGTCGAACGCAGGCGTGCCCAGGCCATCGGCGGCATGACAAATCGGCGCCGCTTCACGAAACGCGGCGTTGCGATCCAGCAAGGTGGCCACGAATGACTCGCCATCCACCGGGCCCGGCATCGTGGCGCCACCGAGTTCACAAAGAAAGGGCGCGATGTCGATGTTCGACACGGCCTGCAAACGCTCTTCGCCATCCGGTGCGCCGGGGTAGCGCACCCGCAACAGTAAGTTCAGTGAATCTTCGAACGACGTGCCTTTGTCCTGCAGCCCGTGGGCACCGTAGATGTGCGAGTTATCGGTGGCCACCACGATGACGGTGTTCTCCAGGATGCCCAGGCTGGTGAGCTGGTTGATGATGGCCTTCAGCCCTTCATCGACCGCCATCAGCGCACGCATCGCCATCCGGTGCTCCCGGTGAATGGCCGGCACGTCGAGCGGCGTCGCCGCCTGTGCCTCGGCCAACCAGGGCATGCGCGTCTGCGGCCCGGCGTTGAAGTTGGGAGGGTCGATGAGCGGCACCCGGGTGTTCGCATAGCGGTCAGGCGGCACGGCTGCTTCTCGCTCGTCGCGGTGGGGCGCATTGGGCGCCCAGTAGACGGCCCACGGACGATCCGGGTATCGGCGCTGGTTGTCGTTGATGAAATCGAGAATCTGGTACCGGCTGACATCGGTCAGATAGTCGGTGTTGCGGCGCTCCGAATCGCGCGATCGGTAACGCGTGGGGGTGCCGTTGTCGTTGAGCACATAGTGAAAATAGCCCGGGGCGCTGACCAGCATGTGAAAGTCGTCGAAGCCGGGCGGTACCTCCTTGTTCGAACCAAAATCGTCGCCCCAGCCATTGATCAACTTGCCGTAGCCGCCGCACCGATAACCTGCGTTGCGAAGCGCCACCAGCCAGGTGCCGTCGAGATCGAGTTTGTCGCCGGTGTTGTTGTCGAATACCTTGTGATGCTGGCTCACCAATCCCGACAGCGTGGAAGCGCGCCCTGGTGCGCACATGGGATCGTTGCAACTGCCGTTCGGGTAGCTCAGCCAATGCCCCATGTAGCGATTCGCAACCACCGGAAAGGCGTTTTCGGCGATGCCGTACGAGTTGCGTGGGCCGTCGTCGGTGAGCAGGAAGACGATGTTCGGTGCAAAGCCCAGCGGCAGCGCCTTCGCCGGTGCTGCGCCATGCCGCGCCTTCGCGGATGACGCGCCTCGCCGCGCCTGCGCCGCAGTACCGATCCCCAAGGCCGCCGCCAGCGTGCCAGCCACCCCACCGGCCAGCACCGCGCGACGCCGCGGCCCGGCAGTCGTCGGCCTGGATCTGTCGTACCACTTTGTCATTTGAATCCCTGAGTTCAAGCCAACGCGATCCATCATAGGGGCCGCTGGCGTGGCCGGCACGGCGGGAGGTCAAAGCCTTGAAGCTCGCTTTGTAAGTTGCGCTGCACAGTGCAACGAAGGGTGCGCGCGCACGACCTGAAGCTATCGACCGGGCCGTGAGGCGCGCTGAGGGGCCCGGCGCTGTGGATGGGTCTTGTCACCTTTCAAGCCTTACCTTAAAGTAAGGAAATTGATCCGAGGAGCTTCCCATGACCACCGCCACACTCACCAGCAAGGGCCAGATCACCATCCCGGTGGCCGTGCGCAAAGCGCTGGGCGTGGATGCCGGCGATCGTGTCGAGTTTGTAGAGATTGTGCCCGGGCGTTTTGAGTTCATCGCCGCGACGCGACCGGTCACCGCCTTGAAGGGCATGTTCGGCAAGGCGCGCAAAGCCGTGTCGATCGAGGAGATGAACGCCGTGATCGCGCGGCGAGGCGCGTCAGCGAAGGATGTGCCGCGATGATCGGTCTGGATACCACCGTGCTGGGGCGCTACAACATGCAGGCCGCTGCCAAGCAGTCTGCGCTGGCCACACGGCTGGTCGAATCCCTTTCTGCCGAGTCACCCGGCTTCGTCGGGATGGTCTCGGTGGTGGAACTGGGCTGGGTGCTCTCTTCGGCGTACGACCTGGATCGACCCCAACTCGTCCAAGCGTTCGAAGCGCTGCTGCGCACCAAGGAGATTGTGGTGGACCGCGCCGAGACGGTGTGGAAGGCGCTGCGCGTCTTTCAGGCCGCCAAAGCCGACTTTGCCGATTGCCTGATCGAGCGATCGGCGTTTGCGGCGGGCTGCGAACGAACCATCACGTTTGATCGAGGCGCCGCGAAGGCGTGTGGGATGAGTATGGTGGGTTGATCTGGGAAGGCTGTGGGCGCCATCACGGACAACCTTCCGGGCGGGCCCATCTTCGTGCATGTGAGCGGGCTGATCGACAAGATCAAGGACGGCGACAGCGTCACCTTCGAAGTCACGCAGGGCAAGAAGGGTTTGAACGCGGTGGACGTTCAACTGGCGCCCGAATGGCGCCCACGCCGATCCACCGCGATCAACCGTCCAGACGCTCCTGCACCGTCTTCAACGCCGCGCGATGACGCGGCGCGATCGGCACCTGAGATTCGAGCGCCTGCTGCGCCTGCAGCCACAACGCCCGCGCGGCGGTTTTGTCGTTCAGGTCGAGCCACGCCTCGGCGAGCGCCAGTCTCGCTTCGGCGAGGTCGGGGCTGGTGGGGGCATGCCATTGGGCCAGGACACGTTCGGCGGCCTGCAGTTCGGGCAACGCCTTCCCGGCATCGTGCTTCAGGCGATGCGCGCGTCCCAGGCCGAGGGCTGCCGCGGCGAGCCATTCGCCGTGCAGCTCGGCCTCGCCGCTGGCTTGCAGATCGGCCTGAACCGCCGCGAACTGCGCGCTGGCGGCCGTGCCGTCGCCAGCGCGCAGCGCGGCTTCGCCGGTGAGCAGACGCAGGCCGATCTGCGGCGCGAACAGCGTGACGCCGGTGGGTCGTTCGGAAGGCACTGCAGCGCGCAGGCGCGTCAATGCGGCGTCGACCGCGCTGCGCGCAGGCGTGGTGTTGGCGCCGCTGCCCGCAGGCGCGGTGTTGTCGATCCCGCCGGCAAAAGCGGCCATGGCCAGCGTCTGTTCCAGGTCGAGCGCGATGAGGTCGCGTGGGGTGCCGGCCTGCTTCATTAGGTCGATACCGCGCTGCGCGGCTTGACGCGCTTCGTCGTTCTCGCCGCGCGCCAGATGCAGGCGTGCGCGCAGGCCGAGCGCGATGGCGAGCAGGGCGCGCCGCTGGGTGTTGCCTTCGAACTGCGGCAGCAACGGGCCGAGCAGGCGTTCGGCGGCGCCGAGCTGGCCTTCGCGGGCCAGCATCTCGGCGTAGCGCAAGCGCGCCAGGCGGGCGGACGATTCGCCCTGGCCCTTGGCGGCATCGAACACCGCGATGCAGTGTTCGATCAGCGTGCGCGCTTCGGCGCGTCGGCCCATGTCGTGCAGCAGCGAGGACTGGCGCAACTCGGTCTGCGCGATGTCGAACGCGTCGTCGGGTTCGGAGGCGCGGATGATGCGCATCGCCTCCGTCATCTCCTTGTCGGCATCGCGAAAGCGGCCCATGCGGCGATACAGCTCGGAGAGGTTCGAGTGCGTCGCGCCGGTCTTGCCGTGGCCGGCGCCTTCCCAACGTGTGTGCAGTTCGAGTGCGCGGCGGTACTGCTTCTCGGCTGCGGCGAACTCGCCGCGCCGCAGCAGCGCATAGCCGATCAGGTTGCTGGCCACGGCCAGGTTGGAGCCGGCGCGCAGGTTGGGCGCCAGCGGCTCGAACACCGTCGCGGCCTGGGTGGCCAGGCGCATCGCCAGTTCGGCGTCGCGCGTGGCGGCCAGGCGCGCCAGGTTCAGCCAGGTCTCGCCGCGGCCGTAGGTGGCCTCGTCGCCGAGCGCCTTGAAGATGGCATCGGCCTGGTCCAGCGTCTTCTGCGCCGCGGGCGCATCGCCGGCGTAGAACTGCGCGCCGCCCAGGCTGGCGAGCACACGCGCCGTGTCGGGATGCTGCAGGCCGTGTGTGCGTGTGGTGAAGGCCAGCGCGTCATGCAGCAGCGTGATCGCCTTGTCGTCTTCGTCAGCCTCGTGGTACATGGTGGCCAGCGTGAACACCAGCTCGGCCTGCGCCGCGTTGCTCGCGCCGCCTTGCAGGCGCAGACGGTCGGCGGCGCGGTCGAGCAACTGGCGCGCGGTGAGTTCGTAGGCGTCGGCGGCACCGGGCCGCAGGCCTTTCGGGTCTTCGAACAGCTCGACGAGAAACGCGTTGACGGCCTGCGCCTTGTCGCGCTCCTGCTGCGCCACGCGCGCGCTCGCCGCCGCCTGCTCGGACGCGCGCTGCGCCGACACGGCCGCGCGCCACGCCACCAACAGGCCCACGCTCAATGCCAGCACCACGCTCGCCGCGGCCGCCACCGGCGTGCGGTGTCGGCGCACGAACTTGATCAGGCGGTCGACAGCGCGCCCCGGATGCGCCAGCACCGGCAGGCCGTCGAGATGGCGCTGCAGATCCGCGGCAAAGGCGTCGGCGCTGGCGTAGCGCCGGGCCGGCTCCTTGGAGAGGGCCTTGAGCACGATGTTGTCGAGGTCGCCGCGCAGGCGCCGCGCGGTGGCCGGCGAGAGGCCCGCCGTCTTGCTCGGTGGCACGGGTTCGCCTTCGAGGATCGCCAGTTCCAGCGCGGCGCGGCTGTCGTGCGTGAGCCGGTAGGGCCGGCTGCCGGAGAGCAGCTCGCACAGCACCACGCCGAGCGAATACGTGTCCGACGACGTGCCCAGCGGCTGTCGCGCAATCTGCTCCGGCGATGCGTAGCGCGGCGTCAGCACCGCCTGGCCCAACTCGGTGAGCGGTGTCTCGCGGCCGGGCTGGCCCAGCAGCACCGCGATGCCGAAGTCCAGCAGATGCACCTGGCCCTGGGCGTCGACGACGATGTTCGACGGCTTCAGGTCGCGGTGCACCACCAGGTGGTTGTGCGCGTACTGCACCGCGTCCAGCACCTGCAGGAACAGGCGCAGGCGCGCGGGGATGTCGAGCTGGTGCGTGTTGGCCCAGACGGTGATCGGCTCACCCTCCGCCACCTCCATCGCCAGATAAGGCTGGCCGTTTTCGGCCACGCCGGCGTCGTACAGGCGTGCGATGCGCGGATGCACCAGCGCGGCGAGGATGTCGCGCTCGCGCGCCAGCCGTTCGTTCAGGCGCAGCCGCTGCGGACCGGCGAGCGGCAGCTTCATCGCCACCTCGCGGGTCAGTGCCCCGTCGGCACGTTCGGCCAGCCACACCGTGCCCATGCCGCCTTCGCCGAGCAGGCGGATCAGGCGGTAGGGGCCCACCATCTGCCCGGCTGCGAACGCGGGCGCGGCCGGCCCGTCCGGGCCTTCCGGGCTGTCCGCACCGACACGGGCCGCGTGCTCATCCACCACACGCTGCATCTGCGCCGGCCAGGCCTGCCACAGCGAGTCGTCCGGCAGCGCCCTCGAGTCGTCCACGCGCGAGAGGTCGTCGAGCATGTCGCGCAACGCAGGCTGCTCGGCCGCGTGCTCCGGCCCGAGCGACGCCACCCAGGCCGCACGCTCGTGCGCCGGCAGCGTCAGCATCGTGTCCAGCAGCGGTGCGAGCGCCGCCAGGCGCGGCGAAGTCAATGAACGATCCTCCGCGCTGCTGCCACGGCGGGCGATCGGAGGGCGTGCGGAACCGGGTGGCGATGCATCGTGCCATCGTAGGCGTCGGCGCACCAGGCGTCACTCCCCTGAACCCCCGCCCTGCGCCGTGACCGGCGGCGTGCCGGCAAGGTACACCGCTTTAGGCGATCATCGCCGGAACGATCCCTTCCCCACAGAAAGCAAGCTCCATGTTCAAGACCCGTGGTTACGCCGTGCACAGCGCCGAATCGCCGCTCGTGCCCTTCGACTTCGAACGACGCGATCCCGGCCCTCACGACGTGCGCATCGAGATCCTCTACGCCGGCATCTGCCATTCCGATCTGCATCAGGCGCGCAACGACTGGCGCAATTCCAGTTACCCGATGGTGCCCGGCCACGAGATCGTCGGCCGCGTGGTGACGGTCGGTGACCAGGTCACCAAGCTGAAGGCGGGCGACGTGGCGGGTGTGGGCTGCATGGTCGATTCGTGCCGCCGCTGCGCGTCGTGCCAGCGCCATCTCGAACAGTACTGCGAAGAGAGCGTCACCGTCACCTACAACGGCCACGAACGCGAGACCGGCAAGCCCACCTTCGGCGGCTACTCCGAGGAGATCGTCGTCGAGGAACGCTTCGTGGTGAAGGTGTCGCCCGCGCTGGACCTGAAAGCCGTCGCGCCGCTGCTGTGCGCCGGCATCACCACGTATTCACCGCTGCGCCACTGGAAGGTGGGCCCTGGCCAGAAGGTGGGCGTCATCGGCCTTGGCGGCCTCGGCCACATGGGCATCAAGTTCGCCAAGGCGCTGGGCGCGCACGTGGTGATGATCACCACGTCACCGGCCAAGGGCAAGGACGCCACGCGCCTCGGTGCCGACGAGGTGCTCGTGTCCACCGACGCCGCCGCGATGGCCGCACACGCCGGCAGCTTCGACCTGCTGCTCGACACCGTGCCCGTGAGCCACGACCTGAACCCCTACGCGGCACTGCTCGCGGTGGACCGCACGCTGGTGCTGGTGGGCGCGCTCACCGAGCTCACGCCGCCGCTGGCCGGCTTCAGCCTCATCGGCGGGCGCAAATCCCTTGCCGGCTCGGCGATCGGCGGCATGGAACAAACACAGGAGATGATGGATTTCTGCGCCGAGCACGGCATCGTCAGCGACGTCGAGATGGTGAACATGCAGGACGTGAACGCCGCCTACGACAGACTGGAGAAGAACGATGTGCGGTATCGGTTCGTGATCGACATGGCATCGATGAAGGGCTGACGGCGTCGTCGTCGTCGACGACCTCACCGCCCTTCAAACTGTCTGACGGCGCCACGCCGTCCGGGTAAGCTTTCACCCGCGCGCGCTCCGACAAGATGGCGGCGCGCCGCAGGAGCCCCCCGTGCCCCAAGCTGTACCGACCCAACCGCCGCCGCTCAGCCGCCCGATCCGCTTCGGCCCTTCCGGCCGCTTCGAGCTGCGCCCGGCCGAGCTTCGGCTGCTGGTCGACGGCCAGCCCGCCGCGCTCGGCTCGCGTGCGCTCGATGTGCTGATCACGCTGGTGTCGCGGCCGCATGAGCTGGTGACGAAGAACGAGCTGCTCGATCTGGTGTGGCCGGGGCTGGTGGTGGAGGAGAACAATCTGCAGGTGCAGATCAGCGGCCTGCGCAAGCTGCTCGGGGCCGACGTGATCGCCACCGTGCCGGGCCGAGGCTATCGATTCAGTGCGGCGCTGGCGGCCAACGATGCCGAAGTGGCTGCTGCGACCGGTGCGGGTGACAAATGCGCAGCGGTGGCCGCCACGCCACCGGCGCCGCCAGCACTGCCGATGGCCCCATCTGTGGCGACCACCCAGCGCCTCTTCGGCCGCGACGATGACCTGGCGCTGCTGGAGAGCCTGCTGGCCTCGGGCAGCTGTGTCACGCTGCTGGGCCCCGCCGGCGTGGGCAAGAGCAGCCTCGCGCGTGCGGCGATGGCGCGGCGGCACGGGCGCAGTGTGTGGGTGGATCTGGCGGCCCTGGCACCGGGCAGCCCGGTGGCCGGTGCGGTGGCCCGTGCGCTCGGTGTGCAGCTCGAAGACAGCGAATCGGTCGCTCAGCTGTTGCAGGCCTTGCAGGCCAATCCGCCGGCCGATCCAAAGAACGATGCCACCGCCGTG
>JANMAS010000390.1:0-5880 GCA_031359975.1 Burkholderiales bacterium | reverse complement strand
CGCGTGAGGGTGCGCGCCGCTGCCACGGTGATCTGCTGGCCGAGGATCACCCGCACCGCGATCTCGAAGCCATCGAAACCGTTGGGCACCCGCAGGCCCGGCTGCGGCGCCGTGGGCAGCGAGGCGAGCACCGGATCGATCTGTGCCGGATCGGCATCGAGGTCGAGCGCCTGCCGCGTGGCCAGCAGCAAGGCGCCCACCGCCGGCACCAGGCTGGGCGCCACGCACAGCGCCACCTCGTGCCGCCCGGCGTCGAAACGCGCCGAGATCCAGCCGCTGACGGGGAGGCCCTGATGGGTGAGCGCCAGCGTGCGCCGGATCGTCTGCTGTTCGACGTGTTCGACCCCGTCGATCTGCCGATCGGCAAAAAACGCCAGCACGCCGGAGAGATCGTAGGGCGGGCGATAGGCCAGCCGCAGCGTGGGCGTGCCGCCCTGCGCCGCGCTGCTGTCGCCAGCCTCGACACTGCCCTTGCGCAGCGAGGTGGGATTGAGCCGATAGCGCTCGGCGAAGGCGGCGTTGAAACGGCGCAGGCTGGAAAAGCCGCTGGCCAGCGCGATCTGCGTCACCGGCAACCCGGTATCGGTGAGCAACTGCTTGGCCAGCAGCAGGCGCTGTGTGGTGAGGTAATCGATCGGCGACACACCGTGCACCTGCGCGAAAATGCGGCGCAGGTGGCGATCGGTCACGCCGAGTTTCGACGCCACATCGCTCAGGTACAGCTCACGCCCTTCGCGCGCCGCCTGGTCGATCATGCGCGCCGCGTGGTGCGCCAGCACGTCGGACGAATCGACGAGCGACAACCCCGGCGCCAGCTCCGGCCGGCAACGCAGACAGGGCCGAAAGCCGGCATGCTCCGCCCCTGCGGCGTTGTGGAAAAAGCGGCAGTTGCGCTGCATTGGCGTGCGCACGCGGCACACCGGCCGGCAGTACACGCCGGTGGAGGTGACACCCACGAACACCCGCCCGTCGAAGCGCGCATCGTGCGCCACGAAGGCGGCGTACAAGCTGGTGTTGGCGGTGTTGGCGGCAGTGTCCATGGCGCCGATGATAGGCGCGTCACCAAGCCAGACTCGCCGTTTTCGGACACCTGCCTGAAGGCGACGAAAACCTCGCCCGCGACGCTCTACATGGCCTTGAACAGATGCACGTAGGCACGGCTCACCGGCAGCTCCTGGCTCCAGCCCTTGATGCGCAGGAACAGCCGGCTGGCGTCGTCGCGCCGCGTGCCGGCGAGGAAGGCGAGGTTGACGAGCGTGGAGCGGTGCACCTGCCAGAACTGCGCGGCATCGAGCTGCTGCGCCAGTTCGGCGATGGGGGTGCGGATCAGGTGCTCGGCGGTGGCCGTGCGCACACAGGTGTACTTCTCGTCGGCGCGAAAGAACAGCACCTCGTTGACATCGATCTGGTGTGTCAGCTCGCCCGCACCGGCGCGCACCCAGCGCAGCCGACCCGGCGGCGCGGCGTCGGCTGGCGCGGAGGCTGGTGCAGCGGCTGGCAACAGGCGCTTCAAGGCGGCCAGCAGGTGCTCGTCGGCGCTTGCCGCGGGTTGGGCCAACGCGCGCTGGATGCGTTCGACGGTGCGCGCCAGGCGATCGGTGCTCGCCGGCTTGAGCACGTAGTCGAGCGCCTCCTGCTCGAAGGCCTCCACCGCATACGCATCGTAGGCGGTGACAAACACCACCCGCGTGGGGCCTTCGATGCCTTGCGCCACCTCCAGGCCGGTGAGGCCGGGCATCTGGATATCGAGGAAAGCCAGGTCGGGTTGCAGCGCCGCGATGCGCTCGGCGGCGTCGAGGCCGTCGCGGGCGACGTGCACCACCCGCAGCTCGGGCCACAGGCTGGCCAGCTGCGCCACAAGGGCCCGGCTCAGCGCGGGTTCGTCGTCGGCGATGAGGGCGGTGGTCATGGTGCGGTGGCCTGGGTGGGCACGGTGAGGGTGGCACGGGTGCCGGGCTGTCGGGCCTCCAGGCGCAGGCTGGCTGCATCGCCATAACGGGAGCGCAGGCGCTCGCGCACATTGGCCACCGCCATGCCGGCGCCGGGCTGGTTGCGGCGCACGGGCGGTGCATCGAGGCCGCGGCCGTCGTCGTCGACTTCGATCACCAGGTGCGTGCCGCGGATCGTGGCGCGCACCTGCACCTGGCCGCCGGCGACGCTCGGCTCCAGGCCGTGCACCACCGCGTTTTCGATCAGCGGCTGCAGCAGCAGCGGCGGGATCACCACCGCGCGCGCTTCGGGGCTGGCGTCGATCGTGAAGCGCAGGCGGTCTTCCATGCGTGCCTGCAGCAGCAGCAGGTAGTTCTCGGCCAGCTCCAGCTCCTGCGCCAGCGGGCTGGCATCGCGCCGCAGGTTGCCCAGCGACGATCGCAGGTAATCGGTGAAGGCCTGCAGCGTCTGCTTGGCCTTGGCGGCATCGTGATCGATGAGGGAGATCACGCCGGCCAGCGTGTTGAACAGGAAATGCGGCTCGATCTGGCCCTGCAACAAGCGCAATTGCGCCTCGGTGGCGCGCCGCTCGGCGTCGATCTGCCGCGCCTTGACCGAAAAATACTGGTGAAACACAAACGAGATGAGCAGCGACAGCCCCAGGCTGGCTGCGATGGTGTTGGCATCGGCGAAGCGCAGCCAGCCTGCCCCGTCACCGGCAAGCAACCAACTGCTCAGCGGCCAGCCGATGGCCACACCGACCATCGGAATCGCGGTGTAGAAGAAGGTGCGCTTGAGCATGCTGAACCGGCGGATGCGCTGCGCGCCGACCAGCGGCGTGATGATTCTGAACAGCGCATGAATCGTGAAGCCCACGCACATCGCCACGACGAGGTTCACGCCGTACCAATGCACCCAGCCCGAGAGGTTGCGCCAGGCGCCGTTGCCGCTGGCGTACAGCGCAAAGCCCAGGATGGTGAAGCCGGCGGCCACCACCATGCAAAAGAGCTGGGTCCACACCAGGTGCAGCCACTCCGGGCCGACGCGGCCCTCGTCTTGCATGATCCAGGATTGCCACGAGGCGGCGAGGTGGGCGCGGTCGTATGTCATGGCGGCAGTTTAGGTAGCCGGCGGCGCGCTGCGCATCCGTATGGCGACGAATGACCCGCCGGGCGGCGGAATCGACAGCCGGTGCGACGAATCGCAAGCCGCGGCGGCAGGCGCACGGCGAACACCGGCACCTCGCTGCCTACAATCGCGGCCAGGTTGCGCTTCATCAAGGGGTTCTCAGTGCAGGTTTCAGCGTCCGCTTTCAAGGCTTATGACATCCGAGGCATCGTCGGCCAGGCTCTCGACGTGGCTTTTGCCGAACACCTTGGCCGTGCGTTTGGCACCGAAGCCGTGGCGCTCGGCGAAAAGGCCGTGGCGGTAGGGCGCGATGGGCGTGTATCCGGGCCGTCGCTCTCTGCGGCGCTGATCCGCGGTCTGGCCTCGACCGGACTGGATGTGGTGGATATCGGCCCGGTCACCACGCCGATGCTGTACTACGTGGCGGCCACGCGTGGCCAGCATGGTTGCAACAGCGGCATCCAGGTGACCGGCAGCCACAACCCCAAGGATTACAACGGCTTCAAGATGGTGCTCGCCGGCCGTGCGATTTACGGGCCCGACATCCAAAAGCTGCGTCAGCGCATGGAGGCGGAGGATTACACCGTCAAGCGCGGCCGCAAGGCCAGGATGGACATCACGGCCGAATACACCCACCGCATCACCACCGATTGCCGGCTGGCACGGCCGATGCGCATCGTGGTGGATTCAGGCAATGGCATCGCCGGCGCATCGGCCCCGGCGATCCTGCGCGCGCTGGGCTGCGATGTGGTGGCGCTGTACAGCAAGGTCGACGGTGATTTTCCCAACCACCACCCCGATCCCTCAAAGCCCGAGAACCTGCAGGATCTGATCCGTACCGTGCGAGCCGCCGAAGCCGAGATCGGTCTGGCCTTCGATGGCGATGGCGATCGGCTGGGCGTGGTGACCACCGATGGCCAGATCATCTATCCCGATCGGCAGCTCATCCTGTTTGCGCGCGACATCCTCAAGCGCAACAAGGGCAAGCCGATCATCTTCGACGTCAAATGCACCCAGCAACTCGGCCCGGCCATCCGCAAGGCCGGCGGTGTGCCGCTGATGTGGAAAACCGGGCATTCGCTGGTCAAGGCCAAGCTCAAGGAAACCGGCGCGCCGATCGCCGGCGAGATGAGCGGCCACATCTTCTTCTCCGAGCGCTGGTATGGCTTCGACGATGCCACCTACACCGCCGCGCGCCTGCTCGAAATTCTCTCGCGCGCCAGGGATCCGAGCGCGGTGCTCAATGCGCTGCCCACTTCCTTCAGCACGCCCGAGCTGAACGTGCCCTGCGAAGAAGGCGAGCCGGCGCGGGTGATCGAGGCGCTGCGGGGCTCGGCCACCTTCCCAGGCTGCAAGGAGATCATCACCATCGATGGCCTGCGCGCCGAGTACGCCGACGGCTTCGGCCTGGTGCGCGCGTCGAACACCACGCCGGTGCTGGTGATGCGCTTCGAGGGCCAGACGCCCGAAGCGCTGGCGCGCATCCAGGCCGATTTCATGTCGGCCCTGAAAACCGTGAAGCCCGACGCCGAATTCGCCGCCGCGGCGCACTAGGTCCGGCCCGCCAGGCACGGCATGGTCGCCCGCGCGCTGTATTCGGCGCTGTTGTGGCTGGCCACGCCGATCTATCTGGCGCGGCTGTTGTGGCGCGCTCGGCGCGAGCCGCTGTATCGGTTTCGTCTCGGTGAGCGACTGGCGTTGGGTCTGCCATCGGTGCCCCCCGGTGCGATATGGGTGCACGCGGTGTCGCTCGGCGAAACACTCGCCGCGCGCACGCTGATCGAGGCCTTGCGCGCGCAGAGCCCGGGCGTGCGCATCCTGCTCACCACCAGCACCGCCACCGGCCGCGAGGCGGGCAAGGCCTTGCTGCGCGAAGGCGACTCGGCGTGCTGGTTTCCGTTCGACACGCCAGGCGCCGTGCGCCGCTTTCTGGCGGCCATGCGGCCCGCGTGCGGGGTGCTGATGGAAACCGAGATCTGGCCCAACCTGATGCACGCCGCGCACCAAGCCGGTGTGCCGATGCTGGCGGCCAACGCCCGCCTGAGCGCGCGCAGCCTGCGCCGGGGATTGCGGCTCAAGGCGCTGATGGCGCCGGCTGCGCAAGGCCTGGCGCTGGCGATGGCGCAGACCGAATCCGACGCGCAGCGCATACGGGCCTTTGGCGTGCATGCGGTGGAGGTGTGCGGCAATCTCAAGTTCGACATCGAGCCGTCGGCGGCGCAGATGGCCACCGGCTGCGCATGGCGACAAGCGCTCGACGCGGCGGCGCCGCGCCCGGTGGTGATGGCGGCCGTCACCCGCGAGGGCGAGGAGGTGGCGTTGTTGCGGGCGTGGACTGCGCAGCGGGTGCCATCGTCGTCATGGCCGCTGTTGCTGATCGTGCCGCGCCATCCGCAGCGGTTTGACGAGGTGGCGGCGCTGATCGATTCAGCCGCACCGGCGTTGACGTTGGCCCGGCGCAGCGAGTGGGCCGATGCGCCATTGGCCGAGGCCTGCGCCGCAGACGTGTGGCTCGGCGATTCGATGGGCGAGATGCCGATCTACTACGCGATGAGCGACGTGGCCTTGCTGGGCGGCAGCTTCGAACCGCTGGGCGGGCAAAACCTGATCGAGGCGGCAGCCTGTGGGTGCCCGGTGGTGATGGGGCCGCACACCTTCAATTTCGCCGAAGCCGCCGAGCAATGCCTGGCCGCCGGCGGTGCGATCCGGGTGCGCGACATCGACGAAGGCGTACAGCGCGCCTTGACCTTGGCAACGGATGAAGAGCAGCCGGCGATGAGCGCCAGAGCGGTGGCCTTCGCCGCCGCGCATCGCGGCGCGGCC
>JANMAS010000199.1:0-3201 GCA_031359975.1 Burkholderiales bacterium | reverse complement strand
TTTCGATTCGGCCGAGTCCTTCCTGTCGCGGTTCGATCCGCGCGAGATCGCCTGCCTGATCGTCGACATCCGCATGGAAGGCATGACGGGCCTCGATCTGCAGGATCGCCTGATCGAGCGGCGCTGCCCGCTGCCGATCGTCTTCATCACTGGCCACGGCGACGTGCCCATGGCGGTGTCGACGATGAAGAAGGGTGCGATGGACTTCATCGAGAAGCCCTTCAAGGAAGAAGAGCTGGTGTCGCTCGTCGAACGCATGCTCGACCAGGCCCGTGTGGCCTTCTCGCACCACCAGGAACAAGCCAGCCGCGACGCCCTGCTCTCGCGCCTGACCACCCGCGAGGCGCAGGTGCTCGAACGCATCGTCGCCGGCCGGCTCAACAAGCAGATCGCCGACGACCTCGGCATCAGCATCAAGACGGTGGAGGCGCACCGCGCCAACATCATGGAAAAGCTCAACGCCAATACCGTGGCCGACTTGCTCAAGATCGCGCTCGGCGCCAACACCGCGGCCGCCAGCAATGGCACCTCGAAGGCCTGAGGCCCACATCGAACCCGCATCCGCGACGGGCACAGATCGCCAATCCGGCGACTGCGCTCGGCACATCGCCACCCAAGGCCGCTGACACCAGCGGCCTTTGTCGTTCATTCACCCGCTCCTGGTTCAACGACCTTCCGCATGCCCGCACAGCTCATCGACGGCCTCGCCCTTTCCCGCCGGATCCGTGCCGATCTGGCCCTGCGCGCCGCGGCGCTCAGCCATCGCGGCACGCGCCCCGGACTGGCCGTGATCCTGGTCGGCGGCGATCCGGCCTCGGCGGTCTATGTGCGCAACAAGGTCAAGGCCTGCCACGATGTGGGTGTGCACTCGATCCTCGAAACCTACGACTCGTCGATCACCCAGGCCGAGCTGCTCGCGCGCATTCACGCGCTGAATGCCGATCCCTCCGTGCACGGCATCCTGTTGCAGATGCCGCTGCCTCGACACATCGATCCGGCGCGTGTCATCGAAGCCGTGTCGCCGACCAAGGATGTCGACGGCTACTCGGTACAAAGCGCGGGCGAGCTGATGGCCAACCTGCCCGGCTTCCGGCCGTGCACACCGCTGGGCTGCATGAAGCTCATCGCCAGCACCGGCCAATCGGTGGCGGGCCGACATGCCGTGGTGATCGGCCGCAGCAACACCGTGGGCAAGCCGATGGCGTTGCTGCTGTTGCAGGCCAACGCCACGGTCACGGTCTGCCACAGCGCCACGCCCGACCTGGCGCACCACACGCGCCAGGCCGACATCGTGGTGGCCGCCGTCGGTCGTGCCGGCACGTTGCGCGCGGAGATGGTCAAGCCTGGGGCGATCGTCATCGATGTGGGCATCAACCGCGATGCCCACGGCACGCTGTGCGGCGATGTCGATTTCGAAGGCGTGGCACCGATCGCTGGATGGATCACCCCGGTGCCTGGCGGCGTGGGGCCGATGACGATCACGATGCTGCTGGCCAACACGCTCGACGCGGCCGATCGCGCCAGCCGCTGAGGCAGCAGCAAAATGGGAGCCACGATGGACAACCCGCTGCTGCAGTTCGATAACCTCACCGCGTTCGACCGCCTCCAACCCGAGCACATCGCACCGGCGGTCGATCATTTGCTGGCCGATGCCACGGCCGCGCTGGAGCTGGCGGTGAGCCCGTTGGTGCCGGCCGAGTTCGACGCCATGTCGGTGTCCTATGCGGTGGTCACCGAGCGGCTGGATCGCGCGTGGAGCGCGGTGGCGCATCTGAGCGAAGTGGCCGACAGCGCCGCGTGGCGAGCGGCCTACAACGACGCACTGCCTCGCGTCGTGGCCTTCTACACCCGCGAAGCCTGCGACAGCCGCCTGTTTGCCAAATACAAGGCGGTGGCGGGCGCTGCCGGCGCCGAGCAGCTGTCGGCCGCGCGTCGACGGGCCCTGGCCAACTGGCTGCGCGACTTTGTGCTGTCGGGCGCCGAGTTGCAGGGCGAGGCACGCGCGCGTTTCGCGCGCATCCAGGAGCGCAGTGCCGAACTCACGCAGAAGTTCTCCGAAAATGTGCTCGATGCCACCGACGGCTTCAGCCTTGTTGTTTCCCTCAACGAGCTCGACGGTGTGCCCGACGACGTCCGCCAGTGCACGCGCGCGGCGGCGCTGGCCGATGTGGGTCAGGATGTTGCGCAGGACGGCGCGCCCGGCTGCAAGCTCACGCTGCACGCACCTGTCTACATCCCGGTGATGCAATGCGCCACCAACCGCGCCTTGCGCGAGCGTCTGCACACCGCCTACGTCACACGCGCCAGCGATCTGGGCGCGGCGGCCTTCGACAACTCCGCCTTGATGCGTGAGCTTCTGCAGCTTCGTGCGGAAGAGGCCGCCCTGCTCGGCTACGAGAATTTCGCCGAACTGTCGCTCGTGCCCAAGATGGCGGATTCGCCAGACGAGGTGATGCGCTTCCTGCGCGACCTGGCCCGTCGCGCGCGACCCCATGCCGAGCAAGACATGCGCGACTTGCGGGCATTCGCCGCCGCCCAACTCGACCTGCCCGATTTGCAGGCCTGGGATATCGCCTTTGCCAGCGAGCGCCTCAAAGAGCTGCGCTACGCCTTCAGCGAGCAGGAGGTGCGCAACTATTTCACCGAGCCTCGTGTGCTCGAAGGGCTGTTCCGCATCATCGAAACGCTCTTCGACGTGGTCATCCGGCCCGACGCCGCACCCACATGGCATCCGCTGGTGCGCTTCTATCGCATCGAACGCGCCGGCGAGCTGGTAGGGCAGTTCTACCTCGATGCCTACGCGCGCCCCGGCAAAGGCGCCGGCGCGTGGATGGATGACGCGCGCAAGCGCTGGCGCCGCCCCGAAGGCCGGCTGCAGACGCCGGTGGCCTTTCTCGTGTGCAACTACGCCGCGCCGCAGGGCGCGCGGCCGGCATTGCTGTCGCATGACGACGTGCTCACGTTGTTCCACGAATTTGGGCACGGCTTGCATCACATGCTCACCGGTATCGATGAACTGGGCGTCTCCGGCATCTCCGGTGTGGAGTGGGATGCCGTCGAGCTACCCAGTCAGTTCATGGAAAATTTCTGCTGGGAGTGGAGTGTGCTGTCGCGCCTGACGGCGCATGTCGACACCGGCGCGCCGCTGCCGCGCGAACTGTTCGACAGAATAGTCGCCGCCAAGAACTTCCAGAGCGGCAT
>JANMAS010000164.1:0-2407 GCA_031359975.1 Burkholderiales bacterium | reverse complement strand
ATGATCATCACATTCGGCAGCCCCTTGTACGAAGCCAGCAAGGTACACAGGGCGATGATGATGGCGCCGAAGACCAGGTTCTTGGCGACGAAGAAGCCCAGCGGCTCGCTCTCCATGCCGTGGCGCTGGCGCGAGGCCCGCGCACCGAGCTTGGTGATCACCAGCGCGGCCGCCACACCCACACCGAGCAGCACGGATGTCCAGCGCAGCTCGCCGCCGTCGAACACATCGGGGATGAAGCCGGAGCTGAGCTTCTGGAACTCGGTGGGGAAAGGCCCCACCGATTGCCCTTGCAGCAGCGCCAGCGCCAGGCCCTTGAACACCAGCATGCCGGCCAGCGTGACGATGAACGACGGGATGCGAAAGTAGGCGACAAACCAGCCCTGCGCCGCGCCGATGGCGCCCCCCACCAGCAGGCAAACGATGGATGCCGGCACAAAGTGCCATTCGTAGGTGACCATCAGCACCGCCGCCAGCGCGCCCACGAAGCCGCACACCGAGCCCACCGAGAGATCGATGTGGCCGGCCACGATCACCAGCAGCATGCCCAGCGCCATGATGACGATGTAGCTGTTCTGCAGAATCAGGTTGGTGAGGTTGAGCGGCTGCAGCAGCGTGCCGTTGGTGATCACCTGAAAAAACAGCATGATCGCCACCAGCGAGATCAGCATGCCGTATTCGCGCAGGTTGCTCTTCAGCAGCGAGGTGCCTTTGTGGGCCGCCTTGGGTGCGGTGGCGGTTGTGGATGTGCTTGTGTTCATCTCAATGCATCCCGGCCTTGACGATGGCCCTCATGATCTTTTCCTGGCTGGCCTGCGCGGCCTCGAATTCGGCGACGAATGCGCCTTCGTTCATCACGTAGATGCGATCGCACATACCCAGCAGCTCGGGCATTTCCGACGAGATCATGAGGATGCAGCGGCCTTCGTCGGCGAGGCGGCCGATGAGCCCGTAGATCTCGAACTTGGCGCCCACGTCGATGCCGCGTGTGGGCTCGTCGAGGATCAGCAGTTCGGGTTCGGAGAACAGCCACTTCGCGAGCACCACTTTCTGCTGGTTGCCGCCCGACAGGTTGACCACGGGCTGGTGCACACCCGCGCACCGGGTAGCCAGGCGCTCGCGGTAATCGGTGGCCACCGCAAACTCGCGGCCGGCATCGATCACGCCGCGCTTGGACACACCCGGCAGATTGGCCAGCGTGGTGTTGCAGGCGATCGATTCACCCAGCACCAGCCCCAGCGCCTTGCGATCCTCGGTCACGTAGGCGATACCGTGGCCCACCGCCTTCTGGATGGTGCTGACATCGATGGGCTGGCCGTTTTTCAAGGCCGTGCCGCGGATGCGCTGGCCATAGGAGCGGCCGAACACGCTCATCGCCAGCTCGGTGCGCCCGGCGCCCATGAGGCCGGCGATGCCGACGATCTCGCCGCGTCGCACGGTGAGGTTCACGCCCTTGACCACCTCGCGCTCGGCATGCTGAGGATGATCGACCCGCCAGTCGCGCAGTTCGAACACGGGCTCGCCGATCACCGGCGTGCGGCGCGGGTAGCGATCGGCCATCTCGCGGCCGACCATGTTCTTGATGATCAGGTCTTCGCTCACCGGGCCGGCGCGGCAATCGAGGGTGTCGATGGTGCTGCCGTCGCGCAGCACGGTGATCGAATCCGCCACCTTCGACACTTCATTGAGCTTGTGCGAGATGAGGATGCACGAGATGCCGTGCGCCTTCAGACCCCGCAGTAACTCCAGCAAGGCATCGCTGTCGCTTTCGTTGAGGCTGGCGGTGGGCTCGTCGAGGATCAGCAGCTTCACTTCCTTGGCCAGCGCCTTGGCGATCTCGATCAGTTGCTGCTTGCCCACGCCCAGATCGGTGACCAGCGTGGCGGGTGATTCATCGAGCCCCACCTTGCGCAACAACTCGCGAGTACGCTGGTGGGTGGCCACCCAGTCGATCACGCCGCGCATCAGCCCCTTGCCCACCTGCTCGTTGCCGAGAAACAGGTTTTCGGCGATCGACAGCAGCGGCACCAGCGCCAGTTCCTGGTGGATGATGATGATGCCCTGGTGCTCGCTGTCGGCGATGCCCTTGAAGTGCCGCTCCTGCCCGCGATAAACGATCTGGCCCTCGTACTCCGGGTACGGATACACCCCGCTGAGCACCTTCATCAGCGTGGATTTGCCCGCGCCGTTTTCGCCCACGATGGCGTGAATCTCGCCTTCACGCACGACGAGGTTCACGTCATCGAGCGCGCGCACGCCAGGAAAGGTCTTGGTGATGCCGCGCATCTCGAGGATCGCAGGGGTCATGTGCCAACCTAATTCAGAGCAGCCAAGTGATGCGCCGCAAGAGTCACCGGCCGCCCTTGGTCCGCGCCAGGATGACCGTCGAGGCGGGCCGGGCCGAGCG
>JANMAS010000129.1:0-3300 GCA_031359975.1 Burkholderiales bacterium | reverse complement strand
CGCAGCACGCGACGTATGCCGCGGACAGCATTCGCCCGACCGCGGCGACACAGGCGCAGATGGATGCGGTGGTCGCGGGCTTTTACGACACATGGAAAACCCGCTACCTGCACGCCGGCTGCGAGCCGGGGCAGATGTATGTTTTCTACAATGACAACGGCCAGAACGGCAATGCGATCTCCGTCTCGGAAGGCCACGGCTACGGCATGGTGCTCACCGCGCTTTACCTGCCCACGATGCTGATGCTGGTGGGACTCACGCTGCGCGGCGTGGCATTCGAATTTCGAGCCAAGGCGCGCGACCACCACAAGCGCCTGTGGAACGAGGCCTTTTTTGCCGGTTCGGTGCTCGCATCGCTGGCACAGGGCTGGATGCTCGGCCACTTCATCACCGGGCTGGAAAGTGGCTGGGCCTACGACGTGTTTGCAGGTGCCATCGCTGTGGCGCTGGCCACCGCCTACGCGCTGCTCGGTGCCACCTGGCTGATCATGAAAACCGAGGGCGAACTGCAGGCGATGGCGATCCGCTGGGCCAAGATCGCCTGGCCGCCGGTGGTCATCGGCATCGGGCTGATCGCCGTCGCCACGCCAGTGGTGAGCGCCACGGTGCGCGAGCGCTGGTTCGAGCTGCCGCAGATCATCGCGCTGATGGCGATCCCGATGATGTCGGGCGTGGCGCTGCTGGTTACCCGCGCGATGCTCAATTCGCGCGCCACGCGCGGCAAGCTGTGCTGGGTGCCGTTTGTGTCGCTCACGCTGGTGTTCCTGCTCGGCTTTCTCGGCCTGGCGTACAGCATCTACCCGTATGTGGTGATGGACAAGCTGACGATGTGGCAGGCGGCCATCAGCCCCGCGGCGCTGAAGGTGATCCTCATCGGGGTGTGCATCACCGTGCCGGCGATTGCTGGCTACACGGTGTTCTCGTACCGGGTGTTTCGCGGCAAGGCGAGCGAACTGAGTTACGGATGAAATGGAGCCCCTCGGCCGCGGGGTAACGCGGCCGATCCCCCCAGGGGATGCGGGCCGGCTTGGGAGCGGCCCGGCGCTCGACCCGCTCGCAGCCCCAAAACGTCTCACTCCGCTACGGTTGCCCCGTGGCACTTCTTGTATTTCAGGCCGCTGCCGCACGGGCACTTGTCGTTGCGGCCCGGTGATGTGGCCACGGTGCGCTGCGCGGGCACGGGGGCGTGATCGAGCCAGAAGACGCGGATCTCCTGCACCGCCACCAGCGCGTCTGCCACCATCTCGTCGCGGGTGGGCACTTCGTCCGCATACGATTCTTTCAAGTGCTCGTCGAGCTCCGGGCTGCCGCGATCGTAGGTGAGCGCCACCACCACGCCGAGCAGCTCGTCGAAGGCCTGCGAATCGGCTTCGTCCACCTTGACCAGCGACCATTCCTCGCCCAGCGTCTCCAGCGCATCCATGAAGCCGTGCGCCCACTCCTCGCCGGTGCCGGCCCAGCTGGCGTCGTCTTCGGCGCTCACCGTGCCGGCGGCCACCAACGCGGCCCGCTCTTCATCGGTGATCGACCAGATCATCGGCGAGAGAAAGGGCTCCGGATCGTGATCGATCAGCCATTCGGGATCGAGCTGCGAGGCGATCACACGGCATCGCGCATCGATCACCGCATGCGCTTCGGCCGCCGACGGCGGATCGGCGAAAGCGCGGTCGAAGGCATCGCCAAACAAGCGGCCGAACCACGTCTCTTTCGGGATCGTCACCGGCCCGGCATGCAGGGCGGTGAGGTAGCCGTCGAGCCATTCGGCTTGCAGGCGTTCGTCAAAGCCCGAGAGCTGATCACAGATGCGCTCGAAGGCAGCCTGTTCTTCGTCGGTACTGTCGCGGGGAATGGTGGCCATGCTGGGTGCGTGCAAGAGTGGTCGAGTGCGGGCAAAGTGTCGCACGCCGTCATCCGCCGTTGCGCGTGTCGGGTTCGCGGCCACGCTTGGCCCGTTCAGCGGACCCGCAAAGGCGGGGCAAGCTACGCCCGCTGTATTTTCCGCCTTACGCGTCCTGCATTCGCGGGCCGCTCATGTCAAATTCGTCCGCTGACTTCGAATTCACCTTTACCTCCTCGGTACCGTCTTGTGGTACCAATATTGTGTGAAGCGAAAGCACCAGCGTACCCTCGAATTGCTCTTTGCTCGGCCCAGGAGCCATGGCAAGCATCCGCAAGTGGCTGGAACAGCACGGAGTTGAACCATGAACATCATGACGGCGGACGGGTATCACGCGAGGATCGAATACGACGAAGAGCTTGACCTCTTTCGAGGTGAGATTCTTGGGCTCAGCGGCGGCGCGGATTTCTATGGCAAGAACACCAAAGAGCTTCGAACTCAGTTCAAGAAGTCTCTTCAGGTCTTCCTTGAGGTGTGCAAGGAGAAAGGCATAGAACCAAGGCGTCATTTCTCTGGCAAGTTCAACTTGCGCATCCCGCCAGAGCTGCACGAAAAGCTCGCGCTCGAAGCACAGGCTCAAGGAAAGAGCATCAACACGCTAGCTCAAGAAGCATTGCAAGAACGTGTAGCTCACTGAGCAAGACGGCTAACCCGCCCCGATGCGCGGCGGATTGGGGTGCAGCCGGGCCATCGAGAGCGCATCGACGAACACACCGCCGCGCATCGCAAAGCCGATGTGCGTGCCTTCGGTGACAAAGCCGTGGCGCCGGTACAGCGCGATCGCGCGGGTGTTGTCGGTGTACACGGTGAGCTCGATGCGCAGCACGTTCGCCCAGCGATCGGCGTAATCGGTCAAGGCCGTCATCAGCGCGGTTCCCACGCCCCGGCCCTGCCATTCCTTGGCCACACAGATGCCCAGGCCCATCGCATGCTTGCGGCGCGGCGAGGGCACCACCGGAAACAGCCCCGCATTGCCCACCACCTCGCCCTGCACTTCGGCCGTCAGCGGCAGATCCGGCTTGCCAGGCACCTCGTGCTCTTCCAGCCGCTTGCGCCAGATCTCCGCGCTCGGATAGGGCATCTGCAGCACACCGCCGAACACCGCTTCATCGGAAAAAAGCCGGGCAAAGGCTTCGGCATCGGCGGCTCGTGTGCGGCGCACGATCACGTTCGGTTTGGCGGTATCCATCGAAGTGCCTCCTCGCTTGGCCGCGCAGGCGCTGGCCAGAAAGTTCAGTCCACCCGCTGCGCCACCCAGTCGCGCACGCTTTCCAGGGCCTGGGGCAGCTTGGTGGGATCGGTGCCGCCGGCCATCGCGAGATCGGCCTTGCCGCCGCCCTTGCCTCCCACCTGCTGGGCCACAAAGTTCACCAGCTCGCCGGCCTTGAGTTTGCCCACCACAT
>JANMAS010000123.1:0-2910 GCA_031359975.1 Burkholderiales bacterium | reverse complement strand
GCGCGACGACACCGTGAGCGAGTTGCAGCGCCGGTTCATGGTCGACAGCGCGCAATCCGACCGCGTACGCCATGTGGCGTTGGCCCTGTATCGCAAGCTGCAGCCTCGTGCCAACGGCGAATCCATGCGCGAGCTGGGATGGGCCTGTGATCTGCACGAGATGGGGATGATGGTGTCGCACCACGACCACCACCGCCACAGCGCCTACCTGCTCGCACATGTCGACGCCGCCGGTTTTTCGCAAAGCCAGCAGCGCCGCGTCAGCGAGCTGGTGCTGGCGCAGCGCGGTGGTCTGCGCAAGATCGAGTTCGGCCTCGCCAACGATGAGTTCCGCCGCCAGGTGCTGTGCCTTCGGCTCGGTGTGATCAAGTGCCATGCGCGCGGCGAAGTGAACGCCACGGCCATCACGCTGGCCGGCACGGGCAAACGGGCCTTGATCCAGTTCACTGATGCCTGGGCGGCCTCCCATCCGCGCACGCTGCACCTGCTGCGCGAAGAAGTGGCGGCCTGGGAGCGCAGCGGCGTGATGCAACTGGGCCTGCCGGCGCTCGCCTGACAGCCTGACGCGCCGGCCCCCGGGTGCACACGCATCAGGGCATATCGGGTGCCCGTGCCGCCACCACGATCACTTCCGACACGCCGTCGCGCTCGCGATGGCGCAGCCACCACACCGCGCCCTTGCGCACCGAGAGATCGTGCGCACCGCCGCCCAGCAGGCTGACGACGATATGGCCCAGCGTGGGCTGGTGCCCCACCACCAGCACCGGCTCGCGGGATTCGGGCCATCGCGCGGCCTCCAGCAGGGCATGCGCCGTGCACCCGGGCGCGATGGCCGGCACCGTCTTGAACTTGCGTTTCAGGGCTTCGGCGGTTTGTTGCGTGCGCAGCGCCGGGCTCACCAGGATGCGTGTGCTGTCGGCGAGCACCGAATTCAGCCATTCGGCCATGCGGCGGGCGTGTTTTTCGCCGCGCGGCGTGAGCGCGCGGTCGAGATCGTTTTCGCCCGCTTGCGCATCGTGGGCTTCGGCGTGACGCCACAGGATCAGGTCCATCGCTCGATCCGTCGCGCGGCGCCGGGCTCTCAGACGGCAAAGCGCTGCAGCAGGGCCTGCTGCGCGCTGACGCCGTCGCTCGACACACGTTCGTAGCTGCCATCGCTGCGCAAGGCCCAGGCATCGCGGCTGTCGTGCAGATAGGGCACCAGGCATTCATCGATCACGCGCTGGCGCAGAGGGGCGTCGCGCACCGGCCAGGCGATCTCGACGCGACCGAACATGTTGCGGCTCATCCAGTCGGCACTCGAGAGGTAGAGCGCTTCGTCGTCGGGCTCATCGCCCCAGCGGAAATAGGCGATGCGCGAATGCTCGAGAAAGCGGCCGACGATGGAGCGCACACGGATGCGGTCGGTGAAGCCCGGCAACCCCGGCGGCAGCACGCAGGCACCGCGAACGATCAGATCGATCGTGGCACCCGCCTGCGAAGCCTGGACCAGCGCATGAATGAGTCCGGGGTCGGTGAGCGCGTTGAGCTTTACCACCACCCGCGCCGGTTTCCCGGCCAGCGCCGCCGCAGCCACGCGGCCGATTTCCTGCACCATGCGCCGATGCAGCACAAAGGGCGCGGTGAGCAGGTGTCTGGGCGGCTTCACCTTGGTCAGGCTGGCGATCTGCTGGAACACGCCGTCGGCGTCGGCCGTCATGCCGCCGTCGGCTGTGAGATAGCCGATGTCGGTATAAAAGCGGGCGGTGCGGGTGTTGTAGTTGCCCGTTGACAGATGCAGGTAGCGGCGCAGCAACACATGCGATCCGCTGTGCTCGCGCCGGGTCACGAGCATCAGCTTGGCGTGGGTCTTCAGGCCCACGATGCCGTAGACCACCTGCGCGCCCACCGCTTCCAGCCGTTCAGCCCAGTTGATGTTGGCTTCTTCGTCGAAACGCGCCTTGAGCTCGACGACGACCATCACTTCCTTGCCACGTCGGGCGGCTTCGATCAGCAGCTCCATCAGCACCGAATCGGCACCCGTGCGGTAGATCGTCTGCTTGATCGCGAGTACGTCGGGATCGTTCACCGCTTCGCGCAGGAACTGCACCACCGGCTCGAAGCTCTCGAACGGGTGATGCAGCAGCACGTCACCATTGCGCAAGCGGTTGAAGATCGATGTACCGGGCGGCAGGCGGCCAACGGGCCAGCTCGGTTCGCTGGCCGGAAAGCGCAGCAAGCCCGATTCATCGCTGGCCTGGTCCACCAATTGGCTCAGCCGGCCGAGATTGACCGGGCCGTTGACGCGGTGCAGTGCCGATCGCGGCAGCGCAAATTGTTCGAGCAGCAGCCGCGACAGCTCTTCCGGGCAGGTGTTCACCACTTCCAGCCGCACGCCTTGCCCGTAGTGCCGGGTACTCAGGCCGGTGCGCATCGCCTGGCGCAGGTTCTTGATCTCGCCCTCTTCGATATCGAGATCCGAATCGCGTGTGACGCGAAACTGCGAAAAGAATTCCACCTCGCGGCCTGGAAACAGTTCACCGAGGTGGGCGCGGATCACGCTGGAGAGCAACACGAAAAACTGCTTGCCCGGCTTCACCACGGTGTCGGGCAATCGAATCACGCGCGGCAGCACACGGGGCACCTTGACGATGGCGATCGAATTGGCGCGCCCGAACGCATCGCGGCCGCCAAGCTGCACGATGAAGTTGAGCGACTTGTTCGCCACCTGGGGAAAAGGGTGTGCCGGATCCAGCCCCACCGGCACCAGGAGCGGCCGCACCTGTTGCTCGAAGAATCGCCGCACCCACGCACGCTGGGCCTCGTCGCGCGAGGCGTGATTGACGACTGCGATGCCTTGCTCGAGCAGCGCGGGCATCACCAGATCGTTGAACACCGCGTATTGCTCGTCGATCAGCGCGTGGGCCTGGC
>JANMAS010000109.1:0-5836 GCA_031359975.1 Burkholderiales bacterium | reverse complement strand
GATCGTCGAGGCAGACAACGGTGGTGAAGCTCATTGGTACACCCCGATCGCCGAATACGGCAATCGACCCTCCGAGAGGGTCGGGCCTTGCTGATTGGCGCACCCCGATCGCCGGGTACGGCAATCGACCCTCCGAGAGGGTCGGGCCTTGCTTGGGACGGCCCGGCGCGGCGGCCCGTGGCGAACGGGTTGCCAACGGATGTGTCTTTGGTGCGCCCCGATCGCCGGGTACGGCAATCGACCCTCCGAGAGGGTCGGGCCTTGCTTGGGACGGCCCGGCGCGGCGGCCCGTGGCGAATAGGTTGACACCGGATGTCTCATGCGTGCTCGCTGTGGGTCAGGCATCGGCCGTACGGCCCATGAATGGATTGGGTTTGGCTTCGACCACCGGCGGCTTGGGGAAGCGGATGCCGGCGTGTTTGAGCTGGCGATTCAGCACCACCCGCAGCAGGCCACGCGGGTAGCGCGGCCGGCCGCTGCTGCCACCCATCCAGTAGGTGAGGTGGTTGCCGAGGTAGCGGGTGAGATGCAGCGCCGACACCTGCAGTCCGTTGCACGAGGTGAGCAGCGCGCGCAGCATGATGTCGATCTCGGTTTGCTGGTCGCCGATGCAGATCGCATCGCCGCTTTGCAGCAGGCCGGCGTAGACGAGGTGATCGTCGGCGGCCGTTTCGACAAAGTGCTTGCACGACACCAGCCAGTCTTCATGCGCCGGGGCGATGCCCGCCTTCTGGCTGAACAGGTAGTTCGGGCCACCCACCGGGCGTGTGTGCTTGACCGGTGTGTCGTCGATGATCGCCACCTTGCCGAGCTGCGAATAACGCGCCCACAGCGGATCGAGCCCGAAGCCGCTGATCTGGCCCTTCAGCGTGGGGTACACCTTGCCCAGCATGTCGGTGCTGAGGATGGGCGCCATGATCTCGACAAAATTGGTGAAGCGCACCTGAAACTCGGGGTGCTGCATCGTGATCAGGTGCGTGTAGTACGAATCGCGCGTGAGTGCCGGCTGCGCCAGATCGAGCTGCAGCTCGTCGGTGATGGTGAACATGCGCGACACGTCTTCGGGTACGCACAGCAGGTCGTCGTCGGGCAGCCAGATGTAGCGGTACTGCTGGATGGTGTCCCAGTGGGCGGCGATGGTCTGCTCCAGGCCGGGCCATTTGGCGCCCTTCTGCATGTGCACGAACACCGCGCCATCGGCCATCTTCGGCGCGTCGTCGCCGAACCAGCTCAGGGCGTAATCGAAGTTCTGTTCAGCCAGACGCTCCACCGCTTGCGGATGCAGCGAGCTGGGGCCGGCACGGAAGAGCGCGAGATAGGGTTTCATGGGGTGTCTCCGAAAAGGGCTGCGACTGGCGGCGGTGCTCAGGCCGCGTGGGCCGGCGCGATGGCGGGTGCTGATGCGGACGCGGATACGGGTGCGGGTGAGATGAGGCGTTGCGAGAGCGCCAGCGCCGATGCCACCACCTGATCCATGTTGTAGTAGCGGTACTGCGCCAGGCGGCCGATGAACACCACCTCGCTCTCGGCATCGGCGAGCGCTTCGTAGCGCTTGAACAGGGCCTCGTTGGCCGGGTTCGGGATCGGGTAGTAGGGATCGCCCTCGGCGGTGGGGTATTCGCGCACGATCGAGGTGCCGCTGTGGCTCTGGCCGGTGAGGTGCTTGAACTCGGTGATGCGGGTGTACGCGTGATCGTTCGGGTAGTTCACCGTGCCCACCGGCTGCATCTGCGCCACACCGCTGAGGTGATCGTGCTCGAAACGCAGCGATCGATACGGCAGCTTGCCGAAGCGGTGCCCGTAGAACTCGTCCACCGGACCGGTGAACACGGTGGTGCGCCGATCGATCTGCGCGCCGATCTCGTCGTAGGTGACGCCGGTGCGCACCTCGATGTTGGGGTGGTCGAGCATGCGCTCGAACATCGCGGTGTAGCCGTCGGCCGGCATGGCCTGAAAGCGATCGGTGAAATAGCGATCGTCATCGTTGGTGCGGGTGGGGATGCGCGCAGCCACGCCACCGGCCAGTTCGGAAAGATCCAGGCCCCACTGCTTGCGGGTGTAGCCACGGAAGAACTTGTCGCACAGGTCGCGGCCCACCGAATTGAGCACCACATCCTCCGAGGTGCGGATCGGTTCACGCGGCTCGCGCACCTGCTCCAGATAGGCCGCCACGCCGGCCTCGTCGAGCTGCAGGCCATACAGGCTGTTGATGGTGGTGCGGTTGATCGGGATCGGCAGCGCCTGCCCATCCACCTGAGCCAGCACCCGGTGCTCGTAAGGGCGCCAATCGGTGTAGCCCGACAGCCACGCAAACACCTTCTCGCTGTTGGTGTGAAAGATGTGCGGCCCGTACTGATGGATGAGCACGCCATGGGCGTCTTGCCTGTCGAAGGCATTGCCCGCGATATGCGGCCGGCGATCGATCACCAGCACCCGCCGCCCGGCATCGGCCAGATTGCGCGCCGTGACGGCACCGGCAAACCCCGCACCCACGATCAGCACATCCCTCGCACGCTCCTCGTCCATTCGAATGAGGAGGCAGTCTAGGAACGCACGGCAGCTCGCATAGCCCGGAAAAAGAACACGGATCCGGCCATTTCCTGCCCGCCGGGTGGCTTGACGCCCGCAGCCGACAGGCGCTGCGAGACGAGGCAGCCGGATCGGTCTTGTCAGGGTTCAGGGTGCGAAGTAGGAATTTGCCTGACACGCAGGATTGGAAAGAGGATGACTGAAGTTCAAGCGGTGACCTGATGTTGCAACCGTGTTTCAGATCCTAAAGTTCGTTTCATACCAGCCGCCCGCAACCCAACCCCAAGGAACAAGCAGATGAACACCGAACAAATCCTCGCCGAGATCCGTGAAGCCAATCTCTCCTACCTGATGCTGGCCCAGTCGCTGATCCGCGCCGACCGCGAGCAAGCTCTGTTCCGCCTCGGCGTCTCGGAAGACACCGCGACGATGATCGTCTCGCTGACATCCGCGCAGATGATGAAGATCGCCGCCACCAACACGCTGCTGTGCCGCTTCCGCATGGACGACGACCTGGTGTGGAGCCTGCTCACCAGCCACGGCAAGTCGGCCGCCAACGACAGCGTTTCCCGCCTGCATGCCTCGATCCTGATGGCTGGCCGGCATCAGGAAGCCGCGTGAGTCCTGCGGGACAGACCTTGCGACCTGCGCACAGCGCAGCCGCAAGCTCTGTCCTCACCGACTAATGAACGCGAAACGATAAAACCAATACAAGACACACACACAAAGCTAGGAGAAAGACATGCGGAACAAGAGCATCCTCACTGAAGCCCGGCAGATCGAACGCGCCGTCATCCTGATCAAACTCGGCGCGCGCCTGCAAGTGCTCGAATCCGAGACCGATCTGTCCTACGAGCGCCTGTTGCGCCTGTACAAGGAAGTGGCGGGCAAGAGCCCGTCCAAGGGCCAACTACCGTTTTCGACCGACTGGTTCATGACCTGGCAGCCGAACATCCATGCCAGCCTGTTCCTGAACATCCACGAATATCTGAATAAATCGTCCGAGATGGACGAGATCGATACCGTGATCAAGGCCTACCAGCTCTACCTGGAGCAGATCGAAGCCCAGGGCCTGGAGCCGATGCTCTCGGTGACCCGCGCCTGGCGGCTGGTGCGCTTTGTCGACAACGGCATGCTCACCATGACCAAGTGCAGCAAGTGCAGCGGCCACTTCGTGACGCACCCGCATGAAATCGCCAAGCATTTTGTCTGCGGCATGTGCGAGCCACCCGCGCGCGCCGGCAAGAGCAAGGCCGTCGGCAGCCTGACGATGACGCATTGATGCTCTCGGTCGCCCCACATATCAGCCACACATTTCACATCGAGCGCCCTTTGGCCACCCTCACCCGCTAAAACCGGCCGCCAACGAGCCGAAGATCCGTTTTCTCCTGTGCTTGTCTGCTTGCTTGTCTCCTAGCACCCTCGTGTGCTTTCCAAAGGCGATTCCCCCGGGAATCGCCTTCTTTTTTGCCCTTTGCAAATTGGCGGGGCCGTTCGAATAGCAATCACAACAAACAGGAAAGATTTGTTCGCAATTTTGTCCGACAAGTCTTCCCCCCAACTGCTGTGCCTCTGCTCGACGTTGACCAAAAACCGCTGCCCACCGGCGACCCCCTCGTCGCTCAGGCCAGCTTGCCGCAGCAGCTGGACGAGCTGGTGTGCGCTCTCGATTCGGCGCTCGCCGCGGCCTCCCCGCGCGGTGAATGGCTGCTCCAGGTGCACGACGTCTCGATGCGGCTGGCCACGCTCGCACGCCACAAGCCCGATGCGGTGATGTACTACCTGATCTATGTGGCCGGGCGCAAGACCGAGCGCTACAGCGCGCATCACAGCGTCTTGTGCGCCACGGTGTGCTGCGAAACAGCCACCACCTTGCGCTGGCCGCGATCGATGGTCGACAGCCTGCGCCTGGCCGCCTTGACGATGAACGTGTCGATGCGGCGACTGCAGGATGTCCTGGCCGCGAGCGACGATCCGCTGTCCGATGCCATCCGCGCCGAAATCGAAGCCCATTCGGGCCGTAGCGCCGACATGCTCGAAGCCAGCCGCCTGCCCGATCGGCTGTGCATCGACACCGTGCGCATGCACCACACCGACCTCGATCCCGAAATCGAACTGGCCGATCTGGATCCCACCCAACGGCTGGTGCGACTGGTGCGGCGGGTGGACATCTTCGCCGCCAAGTTGAGCCGTCGCGGCAGCCGCCTGCCGATGTCGCCGGTGCAGGCGGCCCGCCACGCCTGCCTCGGGCCCAACGACCGGCCCGACGACATCGGCGCCGCGCTGCTGAAGTCGGTCGGCTTGTATCCGCCGGGTAGCCTGGTCAAGCTGCAAAGCGGCGAAGCCGCCATCGTGCTGGCGCGCGGCGCGCGCGCCGACATGCCCAAGGTGGCTGCGCTGCTCGACGCCAACGGCGACGTGCAACCCGAATGCCCGGTGCGCAACACGGTGATGCAGCGCTTCGCGGTGCGCGGGGCCATGACGGTGGATCGCCTGACGGTGGAGCCGCCCCACGAGCACCTGATGCGGTTGGTCGTTTGAGCGCGGACACCTGCCAATTCAGGCGATCAACGGCTCAAGGCCTCCACTGGCGCGGCCGATATTCCGGGTGCCAACGGTTAAGCGTGGTCATGCGCTGGAGCGGCTAAATGTTTGTCATTGTGGGTTGGTCTATCGCGCTGGGGTGCATCTTCGGCGTCTTCATCGTGCACGGCGGCAACATCAGCGTCGTGCTGCATGCGTTGCCGTTCGAAATGATCACGATCATGGGCGCGGCGATCGGCGCCATGGTGGCCAACAACCAGACCAAGGTGCTCAAGGCCACGATGGCCGGGCTGGGCTCGTGTTTCAAGGGCTCCAAGTACACCAAGGCCCGCTACATGGAATTGCTGTCCTTGCTCTACGACATCCTCCAGAAGGCGCGCAAGGAAGGTTTGATGTCCATCGAAAAGGACGTCGAAGACCCCCACAACTCGCCGCTGTTCAAGAAATATCCCACCGTGGGCAGCGACCACCACGTCGCCGAGTTCATCACCGATTACCTGCGGATGATGGTGTCGGGCAACCTCAATTCGCACGAGATCGAATCGCTGATGGACAGCGAGATCGAAACACACCACCACGAAGCGCATGGCGCGGTGGGCGCGCTGCAGCGGCTGGCCGGCGGCTTGCCGGCCTTCGGCATCGTGGCGGCCGTGCTCGGCGTGGTGAACACCATGGGCTCGGTCGGCCAGCCGCCGGCGGTGCTGGGCGGAATGATCGGCTCGGCGCTGGTCGGCACCTTCCTCGGCATCTTGCTGGCCTACGG
>JANMAS010000045.1:0-2377 GCA_031359975.1 Burkholderiales bacterium | reverse complement strand
CAGGCAGCGGGTGACACCGGCTTCGCCCATCGCGCCGAGGGCGTAGAGAAAGGCGCGGCCGATCATCGTGCCCTTGGCGCCCAGGGCCACGGCCTTGAGCACATCCTGGCCGGAGCGGATGCCGCCGTCCATCCACACATCGATGCGCGAGCCCACGGCCTCGGCGATCGCCGGCAGCGCCTCGATCGAGCTGGGTGCACCATCGAGCTGGCGGCCGCCGTGGTTGCTCACGATCAGCGCGTCGGCGCCGGAATCGGCGGCGAGTTGCGCGTCTTCGAGATCCATGATGCCCTTGAGGATGAGCTTGCCGCCCCAGCGCTGCTTGACCCACGCCACATCGGCCCAGTTGAGCGTGGGATCGAACTGCTTGGCGGTCCACGACGACAGCGAACTCATGTCTTCAACCCCCGACACATGGCCCACGATGTTGCCGAAGCCGTGGCGTTTGGTGCCCAGCATGCCCAGGCCCCAGCGCGGCTTGGTCATCATGTTGAGGATGTTCGCCAGCGTGAGCCGGGGCGGGGCGGACAGGCCGTTCTTGATGTCCTTGTGGCGCTGGCCGAGGATCTGCAGATCGAGCGTGAGCACCAGCGCGCCGCAGCGGGCGGCCTTGGCACGATCGATGAGGCGTTCCATGAAGCCACGGTCGCGCATCATGTAGAGCTGAAACCAGAATGGCGCCTGGGTGTGGGCCGCGATGTCTTCGATCGAGCAGATGCTCATCGTGGACAAGGTGAAAGGCACGCCGAACTTCTCCGCCGCGCGGGCGGCGAGAATTTCGCCATCGGCATGCTGCATGCCGGTGAGGCCGGTGGGCGCAATCGCCACCGGCATCGCCGCTTCCTGGCCGATCAGGCGGCAGCGTGTGCTGCGGCCATCCATGTTCACCGCCACGCGCTGGCGCAGCTTGATCTTTGCAAAATCGGCCTCGTTGGCGCGGTATGTGCTTTCCGTCCACGCGCCGGAATCGGCGTAGTCGTAAAACATGCGTGGCACTCGCCGCTGGGCGAGCTGGCGGAATTCTTCGATGTGGGTGATCACTGGCATTCCGGCCCTTTGCGGTGAAAACGGGGAGTCGATTGCTGGCGGCGGGCCGCACCAGCGCCCACACGCCGGATGTTAGTGGCCGCCGCAGGGCTCGCCGGATCGGGTGTGCACGGGTGTTGCATCGCTTTCGCCGCAGGCATGATCCGATGAATCCAGGGAAACCAAACAACCAACATGGCCTCGCCACTGCAGATTCTTTGCCTCAATCCCAATCCGCCTGACCTGATGACGTCGGCATTCGGGCCGTTCGTCGTTTTTCCGGCGCGAGGCTTGGCGGAGCTGGCCACGCAGCTCGGTGAGCGCACCCACGATGCCATCGTCTGCTGGATGGCCACCGACGACGACATCGCACGCCTGGCCGCCTGGCCCACGCTGGCCCATGCGGTGATGACCACCGCGGTGGTGGTAGTGGCCCCTGAGCCCCGGCTGGCCGATGCGCTCAAGCTCACCCTGCTCGGTGTGCAGGATGTGCTGCCCACGCGCGAGGCCTCGCCGGAATCGCTGGGCCGGGTGATCCGCCTGGCCATCGAGCGCAAGAAGCTCGATCACGCCGCGCGCCGCGCCTATGGCACCGATCTCTCCACCGGCCTGCCCAATCATTCCCAGTTGCTCGAACACATGACGCACCTGCTGGCGCTGCGCGAGCGCGAACCGGCCTCGATGGCGGTGATCGCGTTGCGGGTGCGCGGCTACGCGGGTGCCGAAGCCTCGATGGGCGCCGAAGCGGCCAACGTGCTGCGCCGCAAGATCGCGGTGCGGCTGCGCGCGGTGTTGCGGGTGAGCGATGTGGTGGCCTCGCTGGGTGACGACCTTTTTGCGGTGCTGCTGGCCTGGATGGATGCGCCGGAGGATGCCGACGGCGTGGCGCGCAAGCTGGTGGGCTCGTTGCAGCAGCCTTTCAGCGTGGCCGGGCACGAGATGGCGGTGTCGGCATCCGCGGGCCTGAGCCTGTATCCGGGCCACGGCCAGGATGCGCACACCCTGCTCAATCGGGCCATCGCCCAGGCCTCCGAGGGGCAGATCGGGCGGCTGGCGGGCGCCGGCGGCGCAGCCGCCAACGATGATTCCACCTCGGGGTGATTCGCAGCGGCGGAAACAGCGGCGGCGGCAGCGGCCACCGGCAGGTTGACGCGGCGGCGCGCGCCTCCAGCGTATCGTGCCCTCAGCGGATGTCGGTCGTACTGCGGCGTCGCAGGGCCAGCCATCCGATACCGGCGACAAGCGCGCCGACAAGGGCGGCCCACCAGGAGGAGTTGTCTTCTTCCGCCGGGCCCGGCGCCCGAGCGGGGGCGGCAGCATCACCAAACGGAATGATCGCGGCGTGGCCGCC
>JANMAS010000019.1:0-6492 GCA_031359975.1 Burkholderiales bacterium | reverse complement strand
GTGGAGCGCACCTAAACTGTGGGGGGGGGTTTTTTTGCACCGCCGGTCCCCGTTCCCGGGGGCTGTTTCGCGGGGGCCGGCCACCGCCGGGGGGGTCGCGGGCCCGGCCTTACTTGATCACCAGAAACGAGGCGGTGAACGGCCCCCAGGTGTTGCTCACATCACGAGCCCGCACGAACACCATGTGCTTGCCTGAAGGCAGGCCGGTGGTGTTGATCGTGCCGGACGCCTTTTCGGTCTTGGTATTGAACGAACCATCGGCGGCGCCCAGCGCGATCGCCGCCGCACCGGCCAGCCACGGCGGCGTATCCAGGTAGTACTCGGCGGCCTGGATGTTCTGCGTCGGCTCGATACCCTGGCTGTTGTTGAAGCGGGTGTCGGTGGTGGTCGCGGTGAGCGTGACAGGCGTGCCGGCGACGACGCCGGTGGTCGCGGCCTTGTTGCTCAGCTTGACCTTGGTGACGTCAGGGCCGCCGGCTGTTTCGTACGGCGTGCGCACCATCTTGGCGGCATACAGCAGCGCGGGCAGGTTGTCCGGGCGCACGGTGCTTTCGTACACGCTGCAGCTTTGGAAGAATTCGGTTCCGAGCTCCATGGTGAACGCGGGCACACCCAGTTCGCCGTAGCTCACCGAATCGCTGGTGCCGTCTGTGGCGTACAGGCCGATCGATTGCATCGGCGTGTAATTGTTGAACCAGGCCAGATGCCGGCCGATCGATTGCAACGGTGTGCCATTGGGTGCCGGTGCGGTGCGCACGCCCCAGGGCCAGAGCACGAGCTCGCTGAAGCTGTGGATATCCAGGTGGATGCCGCTGGTGTTGGCGGGGGCGGGATCGTCCAGGCCGGGGCCGCGGCGGTCGGTCCACAGGCTGCGCACATAGGCTTGAACGGCCTGCACTTCGGGCTCGGAGCCCGCGCTGGGGCCGCGGTAGGTCTCAGAGCATTGCTGGCCGCTCGAGCCTTGACCGTTGGTGATGTTCCAGCTGTAGCTGAAGTTGCGATTCAGATCGGCGCCGCGCTGGCTGCTGAATGCACTGCAGTACGCGGTGTTGGTGTTCTTGCGCCAGGACAGACCCGTTTCCGCACGCTTGCGGCCATCGGGATTGGTCTGCAGCAGCAGGTGCACTTCATGGTGGTCGAGGATCCAGGTGGCATCGGCGTTCGAACCGTAGCCCTCGAGCAACTGGCGCGCGAACTGAAGCACCAGCGGTGCGGTGGTGTATTCGCGGGCGTGGATCACGGAATTGATGAACAGCTTGGGCTTGCTGCCGCCGACCTGGTTGTTGGTGAGCTTGAGCACGCGCATGTCATAGCCGCCGCTGCCATTGACCTTCTGCCATGAATCGCCGATGTCGATCACGCTGGCCAACTGCGGGTATTGGGTGACGAACCCATTCATCGCGGTGAAGGTTTCTTCCACCGTTTCGTAGCAGGGAAAGCTCGGAATCGACTCCGTCCCGACCTGTTCGAGAGCCTGGCGCCCGAGCAGCGATGCGCCCGGCGTGAGCTTCAGCCGCGCGAGCCGCTCATTGCGCTCGCGCAACCAGTCGGTGGCCTTCTCGGCGACGAAGCCCATCGATTCGATGCGCGCCTTCTCGGTCGCGCTCAGCTCGATGATCATGTAGCCGGCTTTCAGGTTCGACTCGAGCAGTTGCTCGTGGAACGTGATGGCCGCGCGCCGGGCCATGTCGATGTCCGGGAAATGGACCTTGAACACGTTGTCACGCATCTGCTCTTGTTCGATCTGTTCGACGAACTCGCTGGCGGCCATGGGTGAGGCCTGGGCGATGGAGCCGGTGAATGCGGTAGCGGCCAGGGTAGCGGCCAAAATCGGATTCAGTTTCACTGTGAATTCCTTCTCGATAGGAGAGACGATAAGGCGGCTAGTCTAGGCCGCGCAAGCGGCTCGGAAAAGCGCGCCGCACCCCGGTTTTCCCTGCGAGACGTGTCTGAATGTGGATGATTTACCGGTTGCCTTGTCAAGGGGTCCATTCCGGCGCAAACTGGTTTGCACGTCATCGGGTTGTCATCTTGATGCCCGGCGGCGGCGCGGCGCTCGACGCCACATCCGATCCCGTTTCATTCGCCGAAAGGAGGCCCCGATGAACCTGACGATCAGCGGACATCATCTCGACGTCACCCCCGCACTGCGCGAGTACGTTCTGACCAAGCTGGACAAGGTGACCAGGCATTTTGACCAAGTCGTGGATGTGAATGTGTTGCTGACGATCGAAAAGCTGAAGGAAAAGGAAAGGCGACAGAAGGCTGAAGTGACGCTGCATGTGAAGGGCCGCGACATCTTCGTCGAGCAGGCGCACGAGGATCTTTACGCCGCTATCGATCAACTGATGGACAAGCTCGATCGGCAAGTGTGCCGGCACAAGGATCGCATGCAGGATCACCACCACGAAAGCCCCAAACGGCAAGCCGCTGGCGCGTCCTGACAGCAACCAGCCGCCCGGCAGTCAACGGCGGCCCATGTGCCGCCGTTTTTGCTGTATGCCTGCACCGAGCCCTGCAAATCACCTTCGAAACCGTCGCGCAGCGCCCAATCGCGTTGCGGCAATGCAGCATTGCTCGAATTTCGAGCGCTTTGCGGGTCCAGGCCCGATACGCTGCGGCACCGGCGATTTCTATAATTGAAACCATGCTGCCGAGGCGCCGAGTCGCATCGGTCATGGCACGGTTTGAAACCTTGAACCCCCACCCCACCCCCACCCAACTCCGCCGGAGCGTTGCATGAATCGCCTCGCCGCCATCCTGCCCGTCAGCAATGTGCTGGTCGGGGTCGACGCGACCAGCAAACGTCGCGTTTTCGAGCACGCGGGGTTGCTGTTCGAAAATCATCATTCGATCGCCCGCGTCACCGTGACTGAAAATTTGTTCGCGCGCGAGCGTCTGGGCTCCACCGGGCTGGGCCACGGGGTGGCCATTCCCCACGGGCGCATCAAGGGTTTGAAGAATCCGCTGGCCGCCGTTTTGCGCGTGGAGCAACCGATCCCCTTCGATGCACCCGATGACGAGCCCGTCAGCCTGCTGATCTTTCTGCTGGTGCCGGAGGCGGCCACCCAGCGCCACCTCGAAATTCTTTCGGAAATCGCCGAGCTGCTGTCTGACCGCGATCTGCGCGAGCGGCTGAAGGCCGAAGGCGACGCAGCCACCGTGCACCGGCTGATCGTCGACTGGGAACCTCTCAAAACCGTAGCCTGAGCGGCGACCAGGGCCCACACCGCATCGCGTGAAACCCACCTCCATAAGCGCCGAAGCGCTTTTCGAAGAGCACCAACGCGCGCTGCACTGGGAGTGGATCGCCGGCCACGCCCATCCGGAACGCCGATTCGACGACGCCGCGGTGCGCAATGCGCAATCGGCGGCCGATCTGGTGGGCTACCTCAACTACATCCACCCTTACCGGGTGCAGATCGTCGGCACCCGCGAGGTGGCGTACCTCGCCGAAGCCACCGTCGATGTGCAGGAGCGCCGCATCCAGCGCATCGTGGCGCTGGAGCCGCCGTTCATCATCGTCGCCGACAACCAGACGCCGCCGGACCGGCTGGTCGCGCTGTGCGATCGCGCTGAAATTCCCCTGTTCGTGACGGCAGCTTCGGCCGGCCACGTGATCGATATCGTGCGCTCCTACCTGGCGCAACTGTTCGCCGAGCGCACCACCCGCCATGGCGTGTTCATGGACATCCTCGGCCTGGGTGTCTTGCTCACCGGCGAATCCGGTCTGGGCAAGAGCGAACTGGGGCTTGAACTGATCTCGCGCGGACACGGCCTGGTGGCCGACGACGCGGTGGATCTGTTCCGGGTGTCGCAAAGCACGCTCGAGGGGCGTTGCCCGGATCTGCTGCTGAACCTGCTCGAAGTGCGTGGCATCGGCCTGCTCGACATCAAGGCCATCTTCGGCGAAACGGCTGTGCGCCGGAAGATGCGCCTGAAGCTGATCGTGCACCTGGTGCGCAAGGAAACGATGGAGCGCGAATTCGAGCGCCTGCCCTACGAGCCTCTGCACGAAGAAATTCTCGATATCCCGATCCGCAAGGTGGTGATCGCGGTAGATGCCGGGCGCAACCTGGCGGTTCTGGTGGAGGCGGCCGTGCGCAACACCGTGCTGCAACTACGCGGCATCGACACCTATCAGGATTTCATCCGCCGACACCAGGCGGCGATGACGCGAGACGATCCGTTGTGAGCGCCCCGGCGCTTCCTTGCGAGCCCTGAGCCCGGGTGCTGTTACTTGCGACGGTGCTCGCAATTTTCGCGGGTGCAAACGGCGTAGAGCGACAACGCATGCTCCTGCAACGCAAAACCGCGCGAACTGGCGATAGTGCGTTGGCGGGTCTCGATTTCAGCATCGAAGAACTCCTCGACGCGACCGCAGGTCAGGCACAGCAAATGATCGTGGTGCGTGCCCTCATTCAACTCGAAAACGGATTTGCCGGATTCAAAATGATTGCGCGCCAGGATGCCGGCCTGCTCGAACTGCATCAGCACGCGATACACCGTCGCCAGCCCGATGTCCGAGCCATCTGACAGCAGCGCCTTGAACACATCCTCCGCCGTCATGTGGCGCTGGGCGGCGTGCTGAAACACCTCCAGGATCTTCAGTCGTGGCAAGGTGGCCTTCAGGCCACTGCTTTTGAGTTCGTCGGCTTGTGTCATGGTGGATTGGCGTGCGGATTTTGCGCACAAGCGGCCCGCTAGAATGCACCTCATCATATCCAGTACCCGCAGCGGTGTCCCTCAGCGATATCGCCGCTCCGATCGAGCATGACGTCCCTGCTTTCCCTTGCGCGCGGCACCACCGCCGCCGCCGTGGCGCTCACCCTGGGCGGTTGCGCCTACCTGCCGTCGTTCGACGGCGTGCTCCAGGCGGTTACGCCTTACCGCGTGGAAATCGTGCAGGGCAACGTGGTCACCCGTGAGCAGCTGGCGCGCGTCAAGCCGGGCTCGACACGGTTGCAGGTGCGCGATGCGCTGGGCACCCCCTTGCTCACCGATCCGTTCCACACCGATCGCTGGGATTACCTCTTCACGATCCGCCGCCGCGGCACCGATCCTCAGCGTGTGAGCATCGTGCTGCAGTTCGACGGCGATGCGCTGAAGACCATCGACGCGCCCGAGCTGCCGTCTGAAAACGACTTTGTCGCCTCCATCAGCCGCGAAAAGACGGCCGAGTCGACCCGCATGCTCGCGCTGTCGGACGACCAACGCCGCGCGCTGCCGCCCGCGCTGCCGCCGTCGCCACCCACCGCCGAGGCCTTCCGCCCCGATCGCGAATACCCGCCGATGGAATCGGCGCAGATCGTGCGGGAGCTGCCCTCCTCGGCGCCACCGGCGCCTGCCGAGCCCGCGTCGGCGCCTGCGAAGGCACCTTGAGCGACCCGGGCACCGTGGCGCACGCTTCGCCACCTCTGCGGATTGCCGTGGCCGGAGCCCCCGGCCGCATGGGCCGCGTGCTCATCGAGACGCTGCTCGGCGCGTCGGACGTCCGCCTCGCCGCGGCCCTCGATGCGCCAGGGTCCGCCGAACTCGGCCGCGACGCCGCCGCGTTTCTCGGTCAGCACACGGGCGTATCGATCGGCGCAGACCTTCGCCAAGGGCTGGCTGGTGCCGATCTGCTGATCGATTTCACCCGCCCCGCCGGCACCCTGGCGCACTTGGCAGTGTGCCGCGAACTCGGTGTGAAGATGGTGATCGGTACCACCGGTTTTTCCGAAGCCGAGAAGGCCCGGATCGCCGAGGCCGCCCAGCACATCGCGATCATGATGGCGCCGAACATGAGCGTGGGCGTGAACGTGATGCTGCGCCTGATCGAAACCGCCGCGCACGCGCTGCGCGAAGGCTACGACATCGAGATCATCGAGGCCCACCATCGCCACAAGGTGGATGCCCCGAGCGGTACCGCGCTGGCGATGGGTGAAACCGCCGCCGCGGCGATCGGCCGCGATCTGAAAACCTGCGCCGTCTTTGCCCGCCAAGGTCATACCGGCGAGCGTGATCCGTCGACGATCGGTTTTTCCACCGTTCGCGGCGGCGACATCATCGGCGACCACACCGCCTTGTTTGCCGGCACCGGTGAGCGCATCGAAATCACGCACCGCAGCACCAGCCGCGCCACCTACGCCCAGGGCAGCCTGCGCGCGGCGCGCTTCCTGGCGTCGAAGGCCAACGGCTTGTACGGCATGAACGACGTGCTCGGCCTCGCATGATGGACGGCCTGGTCGGCTTCTGGAGCCAGAGCGACGGCATCGCCCGCACCGTGGTGGTGGTGCTGTTGGCGATGTCGATGAGCGCGTGGATCGTGATCCTGTGGAAGCTGTGGGTGTTGCGCCGCGCCGCCATCGATATCCGCCGCGCCGTGCCGGCGTTCTGGCAATCGCCAACCCTCACCGACGCCCGCAGCCGCGTGGTGGCGCTCGACCGCGAGGCGGTGCTGCTGCCGCTGCTCGACGCCGCGGCGGCGTCGCCCACCGCCGGCACGCTTGA
>JANMAS010000014.1:0-17523 GCA_031359975.1 Burkholderiales bacterium | reverse complement strand
CATTCTTGATTGCGTCCAAGAGCCTCTTTCGACTGAACTGAAGTGCATAGCCCCCATCCGCGCCATAGCCGCGCCACTGGCTTAGAAGGCCATGATGGAAGTCTTCTTTCGCAGAAGGCTTGTAGAAGCAGGTGATGTAGGCGACCAAAGAACTCATGGTCAGGGCTGTTAGGCGCCGCTCAAATCCGTCGGCGTAGCTCATGATGTCCACGCCGCGCCTCGCTAACAAGTCTGCTCTTGGATCATTCGCTTGGCGCAGTTGATGCGCGCGCTCCCTAAAAAGCCGGGAGAGAACACCGGCGCCCGCAGACAATTCCTGCTCGTCGTTGGCACAGTAGTACGCGGTGCTCCAAATCTCAGCCGAATCGAAGATGCCAATAAGGCCGTTCGCGTTCGTGTAGTGAAAGAGCGTGTCGTCCCGAACTGCGTCGGAGTAGTTTGGTAGCGAGTGCCCAGGAAGGTCCATATGGCGACGGGGTTGGGTTGTGATGCCTAACTAATCAATCACCTTGCGCTGCCGCAAGAAATCGTCGACCAGCTTGAGCCGCAGCTCGGGATCGTCGAGCTCCAGCAGCTTCTGGCGTGCAGCCAGGGAGATCGGCAGCAGCTCGCACCAGCGATCGGCTACCCAGCCGGCATCATCGAAGCGGTAGGGTTCGATGAAGGGCGCGCCGCCTTTGTCGGCCAGCGTGGCGGTGAGGTTGGCGATGGCCGTCGAGAGCGCGGTGACGCTGCCTTTCAGCTCGGGCAGCGGCGCTTCCAGCGTGGGCTCGGGCAGCACGGTGGCTTGGCCTTGCCACAGGCCGGACGCCGCCTGGCGCGGATCGTCGAGGGTGAACCGCCGGCCACCACGGCAGCGCACATGCAGGATGCCGGGTTGATCGCTGTCCACGTCGATCACATGCGCCAGCGTGCCCACCGATTCGAGCGACGCCGCGTCGCTCTTCTTTCCTACTTCGCTGCCTTCACGAAGGCTCACCACACCAAACGGAATCTGCTCGCGCAGGCAGGTGCTGATCAGATCGAGGTAGCGCGCCTCGAACACCTTCAGGGCCAGCAGGCCTTCGGGGAACAGCACCGTGCCGAGCGGAAACAGCGACAGCAAAAAGGGCTTGTCGCCGGCACCGACGGACGCTTGCGCACCCGCAGCCGCGCGGGGCCGTGCGCTGCTCATGGCCGCAACCGTTCGCGGCCGTCGAGCTCGCGGTGGCGGCGCAGGGTGGCGGTTTCTGTTGCGAAGCGGGCGGCCAGCGTTTCGACGATGTACACCGATCGATGTTGCCCACCGGTGCATCCGATGGCCACGGTGAGGTAGCTGCGCTGATCTTGCCGGTAGTTGGGCAGCCAGCGGGCGATGAAAGCGCCGATCTGGTCGATCATCTCGCCCACCTCGGGTTTGGCGCGCAAGAAGGCCGCCACCGGCTCGTCGCGGCCGGTGAGCGGGCGCAGCTCGGCCACATAGTGCGGATTGGGCAGCACCCGCACATCGAACACCAGATCGGCATCCAGCGGCACACCATGCTTGAAGGCAAACGACTGGAAAACCAGCGTCAGGGCATGTTTCTGTGCGCTCACCAGATCGCGGATCCACAAGCGCAGCTGGGCGGGCAGCAGCTCGCTGGTGTCGATCACGGTGGAGCGCTCGCGCAGCGCTTCGAGCATGTCGCGTTCGAGGCGTATCGCATCCACCAGTGCGCGCCGCGCTGCATCGCCTTGAAGGCCGGAGGCCGACAGCGGATGCGGCCGGCGTGTTTCAGAAAAGCGGCGTACCAGCGTGTCGGAGCTGGCATCGAGAAAGATCGTGCGCACCGACACACCCTCGTCGCGCAGCTCATCGAGCAGCGGCAGCAGGTAGGGCAACGAGCCGGTGGTGCGCACGTCCACCGCGATGGCGATGCGGCGCACCAGGCGATCGGATTCGAGATCGAGGAACTGGCGCAGCAATTCGGGCGGCAGGTTGTCGACACAGAAATAGCCGGCGTCTTCGAGCGCGTGCAGCGCCACCGATTTGCCCGAACCGGAGATACCCGTCACCAGCACCACATCGCTCAGCGCGGTGTGCGGGCCGGGGCTGGCGCCGGGCGCGGCGGCGGCGAGGGCAGGCACCGGTGCAGAGACAGGGGCAGTGGGGTCGGTCATGGCCGTGCTCATGAGCTCAAGCGCCTTTTCGCGGTTTGCGCGTCGCCGCCGCATCGGCGAGCATTTCCACCGCATGGGCGCGGCCGGCGCCGGAGAGCCTTTCGCCGCCCAGCATGCGGGCGATTTCGGCGACACGGTTTTCGCCGGCCACGGCGCCGATCGAGCTGGCCGTGTCGGCGCCCGACGTGCGCTTGGCGACCACGAAGTGATGGTCGGCACAGGCGGCCACCTGCGGCAGGTGCGTCACCGCCAGCACCTGCCGATGTTGGCCGAGTTGTTTCATCAGCCGGCCCACGGTATCGGCCACGCTGCCGCCGATGCCGGCATCGATCTCGTCGAAGATCAGCGTGCCGGCTTCGGCGCCGGTGGGTGCCATCGCGGTGGTGACCGCGATGGCCAGCGCCAGGCGCGAGAGTTCGCCGCCCGAGGCCACCTTGGCCAGGCTGCGCGGTGTGCTGCCGGCGTGGCCGGCCACCCGCAGCTCCACCGATTCAAGGCCGTGCGATTGCGGTTCGGCCTCGGGCAGCAGGGCCACCTCCAGCCGGCCACCGGCCATGCCGAGCTGCTGCATCGCCTGCGTCACCTGGCCGGCCAGCTTGGGCGCCGCCTTGGCGCGCGCCGCGCTGGCCGATGCAGCCTCGGTCTGCAGCGCCGCACGCGCCTCGGTGGCGCTGTGCGTCAGCGCCGCCAGATCGCTGCTGGCTTGCAGGGCGTTCAGCTCGTCATGCCACTGCGCGCGCAGGGCGGGCAGGTCGGCCGGCGGGCGGCGCCAGCGTCGCGCCAAGGCCATCCAGGCAGACAGGCGCGCATCGAGTTCGGCCAGGCGCTTGGGATCGAGGTCGGCACGGCTGAGGTAGCTGTGCAGCGAGCGCACCGCGTCGGCGATCTGCACCTGCGCGCCTTGCAGCGCCTCGATCATCGGCGCGAGCCGCTCGTCGAAAGACACCACGCCCGACAGCCCATCGAGCGCCTGCGCGCCGAGCGAGGCGGCGTTGACATCGGCTTCGTCCAGCGCCGCCAGGGCGCCTTGCACCGCTTCGATCAGCGATTGGGCATGCGCCAGGCGCTGGTGCTCGGCGTTCAGCTCGTCCCATTCCTGTTCGCCGGGGTCGAGCTTGGCGATCTCCTCGATCTGCCAGGCCAGACGATCGCGTTCGCGCTGCGCCTCGTCGGCATGCTCGCGCGCCGCCTCCAGCGCGCGCTCGGCCTGCCGCCAGGTGCGCCAGGTGGTTTCGAGGCGGCGGGTATCGACACCGGCAAACGCATCGAGCAAGGCGCGCACCGCGCTCGGCCGGGTGAGGCTTTGCCAGGCATGCTGGCCGTGGATATCCACCAGATGATCGGCCACCTCGCGCAACTGCGCCCCGGTGGCCGCGCCGCCGTTGATCCAGGCGCGGCTGCGGCCCTGGGCATCGATCACACGGCGCAGCAGCAGGGTGTCGGCATCGGCTTCGCCGTCGAAGCCGGCTTCGGCGATCCAGGCGCGCAGGCTGGTGGGCAGATCGAACTCGGCGCTGATCTCGGCGCGCGGCGCGCCTTCGCGCACCACCAGCGCGTCGCCGCGGCCACCCAGCGCGAGCTGCATCGCATCGAGCAGGATCGACTTGCCGGCGCCGGTTTCGCCGGTGAGCACGGTGAAGCCGCCGTCCACATCCAGCTCCATCTCGGGCACGATCACAAAATCCTTCAGCAGCAGCCGGCGCAGCATCACACGCCTCCTTCGTACCAGCGCAGTTTGCGACGCAGCGTGGCGTAGTAGCTCCAGCCCCGGGGATGCAGGAAGCGCACCTTGTGGGCCGAGCGCCGCACCCGCACCTGATCGCCCGGCTGCAGGCTGGCCAGGCCCTGCATGTCGAAATTGGCGCTGATGTCGCGCCCGGCCACGACGCCGATGCGGATCTCGTGCACATCAGGCAGCACGATCGGCCGGTTGGACAGGGTGTGCGAGGCGATCGGCACCAGCACCCAGCCGGCGATCGACGGATGCAGGATCGGGCCACCGGCCGAGAGCGCGTAGGCGGTGGAGCCGGTGGGCGAGGAGATGATCAGGCCGTCGGCGCGCAGGTTGGCGACAAACTCGTCGCCGATATCCACCCGCAGCTCGATCATCGGCGCTACGCCGCCGCGCGACACCACCACGTCGTTGAGCGACAGGCCCTCGAAAATGCAGGCTTCGTCGCGCCACACATCACCGCCGAGCATGGAGCGATGCTCTTCTTCGTAGTCGCCGGCGATCATGGGCGCGAGCGTCTGCGCAAACTGGCCCAGCGGCACATCGGTGATGAAGCCGAAACGGCCCTGGTTGATGCCCACCAGCGGGATGTTGAAACGGGCCAGCTGGCGGGCGATGCCAAGCATCGTGCCGTCGCCACCCACCACCACCGCGATGTCGCATTGCTCGCCCAGGGCATCGATGGCCAGGGCGTCAAACTCGGTGATGCCGGTGTTCAATGCGGTATCGCGCTCCAACGAAACCCGCAGGCCGAGGCCAATGAGATGGCGGCCGATATCCTCGAGCACCGCACGGATGCCCTGGGCCTGATACTTGCCCACCAAAGCGGCATGCCGAAAGCGTGTCACCATGAAAATGATTAAACCATAGTGATTTGGGGCTGACCCTCTCACCATCGGTGTCGGCCGTCGCGCGCGCCCCGCGGCGCACACCCCATACTCGATCATCTTCGTAGAATCGAAAATCATGCTCGACGAGCGCGGCAAAACCCTTCTCAAGGCCTTGGTCGAACGCTACATCGCGGATGGGCAGCCGATCGGCTCGCGCACGCTGTCGCGGGCGTCGGGGCTGGAGCTTTCGCCAGCCACCATCCGCAACGTGATGGCCGATCTCGAAGAGCAGGGCCTGATCGCGAGCCCGCACACCTCAGCCGGGCGCATTCCCACGCCGCGGGGGTACCGGTTGTTCGTCGACACCATGCTCACCGCGCGGCCCATCGACATGAGCCAGGAGCCGGCCGAAATGACAGCCGCGCGCGACAAGCTGCAGCCTGATCAGCCGCAGCGGGTGATCGCTCAGGCGGCGAGCCTGCTGTCCAGCTTGTCGAGCTTCGTGGGCGTGGTCACCGTGCCGCGCAAGGCCAGCGTGTTCAGGCACATCGAGTTCCTGCGGCTGAGCGAACACCGGGTGCTGTTGATCCTGGTGGCGCCGGATGGCGATGTACAAAATCGGGTGATCTTCACCGCGCACGATTACGCGCAAAGCGACCTCATCGAGGCCTCGAATTTCCTCAACTCGCATTACGCCGGCATGGCCATCGAAGAGGTGCGCGAGCGGGTCAAGATCGAGATCGACTCCCTGCGCGGCGAGATCGCCACCTTGATGCAGGCCGCCGTGCAGGCGGGCAGCGACGCGGTGGCGCAGAACGACGAACAGGTGATCGTGTCCGGCGAGCGCAACCTGCTGGATGTTCAAGACTTCGGCAGCGACATGGGATCGCTGCGCAAGCTGTTCGACCTGTTCGAGCAGAAGACCCAGTTGATGCGGCTGCTGGATGTGTCGAGCAGGGCGGATGGTGTTCGGATTTACATCGGCGGCGAATCGGGCGTGGTGCCTTATCAGGAGCTCTCGGTGGTGTCGGCGCCGTATGAAGTGGACGGGCAGGTGATCGGCACGCTCGGCGTGATCGGGCCCACCCGCATGGCCTACGAACGCATGATCCACATCGTTGATATCACGGCGCGGTTGGTGGGGAATGCTCTTTCAGCGAAGTAGCGCGCCGTGATATCTGGGCGCGTTGGAGGCGGCACCTTCGGTGCGCCTCAACTTGCCCACGGCCCGCTGACGCGGGCCGTTTCGCATTGCGTCCGCTGATGCGGGCTTCGCTCGTGCTGCGCACTTTGCTGGAATTCTCTCCCTCTCCCGCTTGCGGGAGAGGGCTGGGGTGAGGGCCCCTCGGCTCACGTCTGAATCAACCCCCACCGCAACGCAATCAGTGTCAGCTCGCTCTGGTTGTTGGCGCTCAGCTTTTGCTTCACGTGATACAGGTGCGTGCCCACGGTGCTGGGTGAGAGCTTGAGGTTGTCGGCGATCTGCGCCACGGTCATGCCTTGGGCGAGCTGGATGAAAACCGCGAACTCGCGTTCGCTCAAGGCATCGGCGGGATTGGCTTCGCCTTCGATGTGGGCCATGGCGAGGGCTTGTGCGGTTTGTGCGTCCACATACCGCTCGCCTCGCGCCACGGCGGTGACGGCGGCGATGAGGGCTTCGGGCGCACTGCGCTTGGCCAGGTAGCCCAGGGCGCCGGCGCGCAGCACGCGGCGTGGGTGCGCCGTGTCTTCGTGTGCCGAGAGCGCCAGTACGCGGGCCTTCGGGTCTTGCGCCAACAGGCGGCGCACGGCTTCGAGGCCGCCCATGCCGGGCATGGAGAGATCCATCACCACCACGTCGGGCTTGATGCGCGGGTAGTCCTGGCAGGCCTGTTCGCCGCTGCCGGCTTCGGCCACCACCTCCACCTGCGCATCGGTGAGCAGCATGCGAAAGCCCATGCGCACCAGCGCGTGGTCGTCCACCAGCATCACGCGGATCATGGCGTGGCTCCGGTGGCCGCCATCGCCGCCGACATCGGCAAACGCACGGTGAGCTGGGCGCCTTGCGGCAGCGCGGCGGACAAGGCGAGCTGCCCGCCCAGGCCTTCGACACGCTCGGTGAGCCAGCGCAGGCCGTAGTGGCCTGCGCGCGGCGTGCGGGCTGCATCGGCGTCGGCCCCCACATTCGGCAGGCCGCTGCCGTTATCGGTGAGCGAGAGTTGCACGTTGCCGTCCTGCGCGCCGAGATCGAGCTGCAGGCGCGTTGCCTCGCCGTGGCGCAGCGCATTGGTGATGCCCTCCTGCGCGGCGCGGTACAGCGCCAGCGTGGCCTCGCTGCTCAGGGGCGTTTCGGGCAACTGGATGTGGGTGTCAATGTGCAAGGCGGGGTGGCTGATCTGCATGCGTTCCACGAGATCACCGATGGCTTCGGTGAGGCCGAAATTGTCGAGCACCAGGGGCGTGAGCCGCGGGATCAGGCCGTGCATCGCGTCGTACAGCCGTGATGATTCGTCGGCGATCAATCGGGCGGCTTGTTCAGACGCGGGATCATGCGCTTGCACCCGTTGTGCCACCGAGAGCGCCATGCTGCGGATGGCGGTCACCGATTGGCCCAGCTCGTCGTGCAGCTCCCGCGCGATCATGCGCCGCTCCTGCTCGATGTGCTGATCCATCCAGCGCGAAAGTTCGCGGCTGTCGGAGAGCTGGCGTTCGGCCAGCGCGGCGCGGCGCTCGGTATCGATGTTTTCGCGCAGCACGCCCACCATGCGGTTGAAGCTGGCGCCTATGGCGGCCGCCTCCTTGCCGGGCAGCGGCGGCAACGCCACATCGAAACGACCGGCCTGCAATTCATTGAGAGCATCCACGATGCGCGCGAAGGGCCGCACCGCACGGCCCACGGCCCAATACACGAGCAGATGCACCAGCACCAGCAAGCCCGCCGCACCAGCCACCAGCGGCACCAGCGCATCCCAGGCATCCAGTACGGCCCGCGACGCGTTGGAGCGCACCACCAGCTTGCCATCCGGAAAGGCGATCGATTGTTCCGAGCGTTCGGGTGAGATCAGCTTGTCGAACCAGGCGGGTGCCTGGCGGCCTGCCTTGTAAGGCGACGTTGGCGATTGGTACAGCTCGGTGCCTTGCGCGTCGAGCAGCGTGATCTCGTTGGAGCGCACGCGCCCGATGCCTTGCAGAAAATCGAGCATCGCCGGTGTGCCTTGTGCGGCATAGAGCAGGGCGGTGCGATGCAGCAGCTGGCCGGCGACACGGTTGGCGGCCACCACCTCTTCCTTCACCGAATCGCGCATGGTGGTGAATTGCAGCGCCATCACGCCGGCAACGATCATCGCCGTCAGCAGGCCGACGATCAGGTTGATCTTCAGGCGCAGCGTCATGCGGGGCTCGCTGTCTTGGCGGCAACAAATCGGCCCTCGGCGGCGAAAAGGTCGAGCGCGTCGATCGTGGCGGTCATCAAACCAGGATGGGTGGGATCGTGCCCCGCGCCGGGTATCCAGGTGAGCGTGGCGTGCGGCAGGCGCTGATGCAGGGCCAGTGCGCCATCGGGCGGGCAGATGCGATCTTCAGTGCCGTGCAGCAGCAGCGTGGGCACGATCGGTAGCTGGTGGCAACGCGCCAGCAGCGGGGCATCGCCGAGCCAGCAGGTGTGCGCGAGGTAGTGGCTTTGCACGCGATAGCGGTTGATGCAGCTCGTCAACGCGTCGCCTTCGGGTGCGAGGGATCGTGCCTGCTGGCCTTGGCCGAAGATCAGCGATTGTTCGTGGCGCCACCAGGCCAGCGCGGTGCGGCGGCGCAAGGCGTCGTCGGCACCGTTCATCGCTTCGCTCAGCCAGCGGGTGAAGGATGCATCCAATGGCGCACCGGCAAACGATGCATGCGAGCCGGCAAAGAAGTCGTCGATATCGACCTGCCGAGCCAGAAAGCTCGATCGCAGGAACAGGCCGAGCACGGCATGCGGCTCGTTCAAGGCATGGGCCAGCGCCAGCGTCGCGCCCCAGGAGCCGCCGCTCACCAGCCAACGCTCGATGCCCAGACGCTCGCGCATCAGGCGGATGTCGGCCAGCAGATCGGCGGTGGTGTTGTGGCGGGTCTCGCCTTGCGGCTGGCTGCGGCCGGAGCCGCGCTGGTCCATGCAGATGATGCGATATCGATCGGGATCGAACACCCGGCGCAGCACCGGTGAACAGCCCGAGCCGGGCCCGCCATGCAACACCACCACCGCCAAACCGGCCTCGTGCCCGAACTCGTCGACATGCAGCACATGCCCGCCCGATACAGGCCAGGCATGGCTGCGCCATGGCGGGCGCTCCGGATACAGGGTGCGAGAGGGCGTGAGAGTCACGCCCGGATGGTATCGGCGCGCGCTGCGGGCCCCGGCACCTGGCGCCGATTCATGAAAATCATGAGGTGTGAATCATGGTGAGGCGGGTGGAGGGGATCGCGCCAGGGTGAGAGCATGGGCTCCGGGGTGGAGACATCCCCGCAGCGACCATCCGGCGCGGCGCCCTCAACAAGAAGGAGTCTTACCCATGACATGGCAAACCCCTACGGCGGTCGATTTCCGCCTTGGTTTCGAAATCACGATGTACGTGTCGGCTCGCTGATCCACAGCTTGCCGTGGGATGTCCAACGCCCTTGCCCTGAACCGGTTTCAGCCTCTGGGTTGAGCTGGTTTTTTCCGGGGTGTTGGCTTTCCCCTCGCTTTCGCTCATTTCACTTTTCAGACACGGCGCCATGCGAATTACCGTTCTAGGCGCCGCCGCCGGTGGTGGCTTTCCGCAGTGGAACTGCAACTGCCGCAACTGTGCCGGCCTGCGATCGGGCGCCCTGCGCGCCAAGGCGCGCACCCAGTCGTCCATCTTCATCCAGCCCGATGACGGCCTCGACGGCGTGCTCTTCAACGCCTCGCCTGACATCCTCGAACAGATCCGATCCAACCCGGTGATGCAGCCGGCTCGCGCTGCGCGCGACAGTGCGATTGCCGCCGTGGTGCTGATCGACGGCCAGATCGACCACGCCACCGGCTTGTTCATGCTGCGCGAACGCACCTCGCCGCTGCCGCTGTGGTGCACCGATCCGGTGGAAGAAGATCTGTCGCAGGGCAACCCGGTGTTGCGGGTGCTCACGCATTACTGCGGTGTGGATCGCCACGCGATCCCGATCGACGGCAGCGGCTTCGAGATCCCGGCGATACGGCAGCTGCGCTTTCGGGCGTTGCCGTTGTCGAGCAAGGCTGCTCCTTATTCGCCGCACCGTGAGCAATCGGTGCCGGGCGACAACATCGGCATGCTGATCACCGACCAGCGCTCCGGCGCCACCCTGTTCTACGCACCCGGCCTGGGCAAGATCGATGCGCCCGTGTTCGACGCGATGGCCAGCGCCGATGCGGTGATGGTGGACGGCACCTTCTTCACGGATGACGAAATGCCGGGCATGGGCCTGAGCAAGAAAACCGCGCGCGCCATCGGCCACCTACCGCAATCTGGCGAGGGCGGCATGATCGAGTGGATGGCCAAGCTGCCCGAGCGCACCCGCCGGCTGCTGATCCACATCAACAACACCAACCCCATCCTCGATGAAGACTCACCCGAACGCGCGCAATTGGCGCGCGAGCGAATCGAAGTCTGCGAAGACGGCATGACCATCCGGCTGTAACCTCGTTCGACATCACACTCCCATGCACGCCGAGATCATCCGCGAAGCGCCTCCCGCCGATCCTCACGCGCCGGCCTGGGATCGCGACACTTTCGAGCAACGCCTGCGCGAGCGCGGCCGCTCGTACCACATTCACCACCCCTTCAATGTGATGCTGAACGGCGGCAAGGCCAGCCGAGAACAGGTGCGCGGCTGGGTGGCCAATCGCTTCTATTACCAGATCGCGATCCCGATCAAGGATGCGGCGATCCTCTCCAACTGCCCCGATCGCGAGATCCGCCGCGGCTGGATCCAGCGCATCCTCGATCACGATGGCTTCGAGCTGGGCGGGGTGCGCGATGAAGGCGGTGTCGAGGCCTGGCTGCGGCTGGCCGAATCGGTTGGCCTCACCCGCGACGAAGTGCTCGACCTGCGCCATGTGCTGCCGGCGGTGCGCTTCTCGGTGGATGCCTATGTGAACTTCGCGCGCCGCGCGCCGTGGCAAGAGGCGGTGTGCTCGTCGCTCACCGAATTGTTCGCGCCAGAGATCCACAAGCAGCGCCTGGCCACCTGGCCCGAGCACTACCCGTGGATAGAGCCCTCCGGCATGCACTACTTTCGCAGCCGCATCAGCCAGGCGCGCCGTGATGTGGATCAGGGCCTGGCCGTCACGCTCGCGCACTTCACCACGCGCGCGCAGCAGGAGCGGGCGCTGGAGGTGCTGCAGTTCAAGCTCGACATCCTGTGGGCCATGAACGATGCGATGGCGCAAGGCCTCGGGCTCGAGGGCGGCGTGCCGGTGCGCGCCTTGCCAGGCCACACCGCATGACCGCGCCTGCCAGCATCGTGGCGCCCACGCCCGAATCGATCCCGCGTGTGGCACGCGGCTTTCGCCTGCAATGGGAGGCCGCGCAAGGGTGCCATGTGCTGCTGTACCCCGAAGGCATGGTCAAGCTGAGCCAAAGCGCTGGCGAGATCCTCAAGCGCTGCGATGGCGAGCGCACCATCGCCGCCATCGTGGCCGAGCTCGAAGTGGCATTCAATGCCCAAGGCCTGCAGGGCGACGTGATCGGTTTTGTCGAGGTGGCCGGGCAACAGCGGTGGCTTGAATGGAACTGACAGCCACGTCCGCCCGCCCTGCGCTCCTGCCCGCCGATGCCGCGATGCCCGGCCCGCCGCTGTGGCTGCTGGCCGAGCTCACCTACCGCTGCCCGCTGCACTGCGTGTTCTGCTACAACCCGGTCGATTTTGCGCAGCATGCCGACGAGCTGAGCACCGCCGACTGGATGCGTGTGCTGCGCGAAGGCCGCGAGCTCGGCGCGGTACAGCTGGGCCTTTCCGGCGGCGAGCCGCTGGTGCGCGCCGACCTGGAAGACATCGTCGCCGAAGCGCGCCGCCTGGGTTACTACAGCAACCTGCTCACCTCCGGTGTGGGCCTCACGCCCGAGCGCGCCAAGGCGCTGTACGAAGCGGGGCTCGATCACGTGCAGCTATCGTTTCAGGATTCCACCCGCGAGATGAACGATTTTCTCTCGCACACCAAGACCTTCGAGCTGAAGAACAAGGTGGCCAGGATCATCAAGGATCAAGGCTGGCCGATGGTGCTGAACGTGGTGATCCACCGCATGAACATCGACCACATCGATCGCATCATCGGCATGGCGCACGAGATGGGCGCCGAATACATCGAGATCGCCAACACGCAGTACTACTCGTGGGCCATGATCAACCGCGCGCAGCTGCTGCCAACGCACGAACAACTGAAGCACGCCGAAGCCGTGACCGACGCGTGGCGCGAGAAGCTCGGCAACGCGATGCGCATCTTCTTCGTGGCGCCGGATTATCACGAAGGCAAGGCCAAGAAGTGCGTCAACGGCTGGGGCAGCACCTTCATCAACATCACGCCCGATGGCGCGGTGCTGCCATGCCACACGGCCCGCATGCTGCCCGGCATCACGTTTCCCAACGTGCGCACCGCCAGCCTGCGCGAAGCCTGGCTCGAATCCGACGGCTTCAACCGCTTTCGCGGCAAAGCCTGGATGAAAGAGCCCTGCCGCAGCTGCGAGTTTCAGGATGAAGATCTGGGCGGCTGCCGCTGCCAGGCCTACATGCTGGCGCAGGACGCACGCGCCGCAGATCCGGTGTGTCGCTTCAGCCCCGTGCACCACGTGGTGACGCAGGCGGTGAGCGAGGCCGGCCAAGTGGGCGCTCGCCCGATCGTCGTCGAGCACCCGCTGGTGTTTCGCGATCCGGCCAACTCGCGGCGCCTGTCACCTGCACAGGCCACCGCCAAGCCGGCCTGATGAGACAACTTTTCCGTCAGAACTTGTAGTTCAGGCCGACCGAGTACATGTCGGTATTGGCCTTCACGCCCAGCGCATCCACCCGATAGCGCTCCCATTCGGCACGCAAGCCCATGTTGGGATTGAAATCGTATTGCCCACCCAGGCCCACCTTGATGTTGGTGCCCCGCTCGCTGTCGATCACGCCCAAGGTATCCGAGCGCAGCTTGCCGTTGTAGGCACCCAGGCGGCCGAGCACCGAGAAGCCGGTGTCGCCCAGCGGCACCTTGCCCACCGCGTCCACGAAGATGCCGTTGGATTTGAGGCTGCCATTGGCGCCGCCAAACTTGCCGAGATCCACGTAGCCGCCTTCAAGGGCGAAGTTCGGCGTGAACGAATAACCGCCGTAGATCTTGACGCCGGTATCGGCGCCATCGGTGGCGATGCCACCCTGGTCACCCCCCTTCCAGTGCGAGCCACCCAGGCTGGCACCCATGCTCCAACCCGGTGTGGTGGACGACTGCGCAAAGGCGCCTGCCGTGGCCAGCACGAGGCCGGCGGTGGCGATCAACTTGAGGCCATAAATGTTCTTCATGATGTTCAACTTCCTTGTCATCGCATCAGCGGCCGAAGGGCTGCTGTCAGATGAGGAAGCTTGCGGCCCGCAGGTGAACCGAATGGCGCGGCGCGGCAAAGAAGTCTTCGCGCAGGTATCGCCAGGCAAAGCTGCGGAACTTCCGCGTCAGGCGCGGCTCAGGCGGCTCGAAAACCCCCGCAAGACTAGAATCGCGGCCCGTCCACCCACGGGCCGTTAGCTCAGTTGGTTAGAGCAGAGGACTCATAATCCTTTGGTCGTTGGTTCAAGTCCAACACGGCCTACCAGTTTTACTGGTATTTTTACGATAGCGATCACTGACTTCCTCGATCGCTATTTTTCTGGTCCCAGTCTGGTGCCAGTTTTGCTGAGATTGCCACGTGCGCTTCAGCCCACCGCAAGACGAACGGGCTTGCCCACGCGGTTGAGCATCTCGACCAGCGAGTCGATGGTGAACTTCGCGGTCTTCTGGTTCACGACATCGGACACGCGCGGGCGCGACACCATCAAGACCTGCGCCGCATCGGCCTGCCTGAGTTGATGCTCGGTGATCCAGTTCGACAGCTCTGCCATCAACTGCTGCTTGAGCACCCGCGTGTCGTTGATCTGTTTGCGCGAGGCAGCCTGCAGCTTCTTGGCTTCTGCCGCCGAGAAGCCGAGTTCCAGAAACAGGTTCGCGCCAGCCTTGGTGACGTGGCGGATTTCGGTGTCGATCGTCATTTCTTGCCCTTTCTGGCGCTGACCACGGCGCGGTAGCGGGCCGTGGCAATATCCTTGTCCTGCTTCGATGTGGCCTGCGTCTTCTTCTGGAAGCAGTGCAGGACGTACACCGCTTCCTCGAACTTGGCCACGAACATCACCCGGAAAATACCCTTGGCATCATTGATGCGGATCTCCCGGGCGCCCGCGCCGACTTCATCGAACGGCTTCCAGTCGGTAGGGTCAAGGCCGGCCTGAACCCTGCCGAGCTGGAAACCCGCTTCCTTGCGCGGAGCCCTCGGGAACGCGATGACATCGTCGTAGGAGGAACCGATCCACCTGATCTCTTTCTCATCGGTCGAAGCGGTCATATGTATAAAATTTTATACATGTCAGCCCACTAAGTCAAGCGACCGCCGCTCGAATCGAGCGGCGCTGAGGAACACCGGGGGTACAGGCATTTGGTCGGACAGTCCGAGCACGTCGGGCCGCGCGGAAACGATCTGAGGCGCAGCAGAAAGTTGAAACCAACGGTGAACCGTGCCCGTTGCTCCTGGGACTTGTTGGGCCAAGGCGGGACGCCCAGGGATGGCGCAGGACGAGGCGGCTCGCTCGGGTTAGGGACTAGCGTTATTCCAGCGGCATCGGCACGATGCCGACCATGCGCATGCCGTGGAGCAAGTCGGGCAACCTGCAGTTGGATCTGCTGGATGCCCCCGCCGCGCCCGAAGCGACTCCCGCACCGTCAGCTGCGATCAGCACCGCTGCCAGCCGGCCTTTGATGGTGGTGACGGCCGGCCTCTACGAGGACCTCAACAACCCGCGCACCGAGATCCCCGACGCCGACCTCGCCGAACTCGCTGACGACATCCGCCAGCACGGCATCCTGCAGCCCATCGTCGTTCATCCGGCCGACCCCGAAGGCCGATACCAGATTCGCTTTGGCGCCAAGCGGTTGCGGGCCGCGCAACGCATCGGACTGCGCGAAGTGCCTGTCGTGATCCGGGATGGACCCACGAACCCTTACGAACAAGTCGCAGAGAACCAGAAGCGCCACGGCCTGACGCCGCTCGACCTGGCGCGATTCATCCGCAGCCGCATCGACGCCGGCGATTCGAACACCACGGTGGCCAGGACTCTGGGTTTGGACCTGACGACTGTGGCCCACCATCTGGCGCTCCTGGGCCTGCCCCCGGTGCTCGACGCCGCCATGAAGGCCGGTCGTCGTTCCTCACCGCGCACGCTGTACGAACTGGGAAAGCTGCATGAAGAGCAGCCCGAGCGCGTCGCCGAACTGGTGGCCGACACCGACCCGATCACACGCGACGCCGTGGCCGAGATTCGAGACTCCACCTCAGCGGCACCCGCAGCGGCTAGCGTGCGGGCGCCGAGGACAGCGCAGCCGGGCCGAGCGGCCCAGCTGTTGTCTCGCGCCACCGGCCTGGCGGGCATGATGCGGAACTCGACGGCTGTGTCATGTCCAAAGCCTGGCAATTTCGAACCACGAATCACGCAATGAAAACGATCAAAGAATCATCACAATCCGCGACTGCACCGGCGCGCGGGCCGGAACAAGGCCAGGAAGAAAAAATGTTGGCACGCAAATCATCGCTTTTTCGTTCGTCGTTTGTAGCCGCGTCCATGCTCATCGCGGCGTCTGCCCAGGCCAACCGCTACACCGTCGTCGATCTGGGCTTCAAGGTCACGCCGAACAAGGTGAACAAGCAAGGCGACGCCGCAGGCACGTCGACGTTCAAGCATGCGTTTGTCTATCGCAATGACCACTGGAAAAAGCTGAAGAACTGCGAGGACGGAAGTTCGTCTGCCATCGCCATCAACGCCGGCGGCGACGTGGTGGGTGACAGCGGCGGATGGCCCACGATCTGGAAGCGCGGCAGTGCCTGCGAACCCGTCAACTTGCCGACTCGGGCGCACCGGGGGTCTGCCAATGCCGTTTCATCGGATGGCACGGTCGCCGGATGGTTCGAGAGACAGACGGAATACCATTGTTTTCTGACCCACCCTGACGGTTCATCCGAAGACCTTGGATTGATCGGCACCGGCAACGATTGCCTCGCCTACGGGATGAACGAACACGGGCAGGTCGTGGGTGGAACGAATAAGGACTTGGGCAAGCCGATGAAGGCATTCCTCTGGCAAGGGGGCCAGTTCCGCAGCTTGGGTGTGCTGCCCGGCGGCCGAACGTCTCTTGCCTTTGCCATCAACGACCGGGGGCACGTGGTCGGAAGAGCAGACACCGCTTCGTCGAACGCCCACGCATTCTTGTGGAGCGGCGGCACCATGAAAGACATCGGTGAGTCGGCCGCCTTCACGGACACCGTCGCCAGCGACATCAACGGCCAAGGCGAGATCGTGGGTTACGGCGCGAACGGCTCCCTGAGCGAGGCTGTTCGTTTCGCGGATGGGGATGTGATCCCGCTCCTGTCGGAGGTGAGCAATCCGGAGGGTTGGCAGCTGACGGTCGCCTCTGGCATCAGCGGAGACGGCACGATCGTCGGCACAGGCTTGCTGGACGGCGTGGCGCACGGCTTCAAGCTGGTGCCCCAGAACCAGCCCTGACCTGTCACAGGAAACGTTTCGCTCGGCTTTTCTTTCGTTTCCTGGCCAGCGCAAGAGCAACGGAGCGTCAGCGAAGAAGGTGCCGAGAAGCCGAGTTCCAAAAACAGGTTCGCGCCTGCCTTGGTTGGCCGTTCTGCTGCGACGCAGCGGCTACCTTCATGTCCGAAAATTGGCATGTCTTTCGGACAAACAGAAGGCCGGAAAAATACTCGCTTTGAACGAGCTATCCTCTGGCGCCATGCCCGCATCGCCAATCAACCATTCCGACGGCATCCTCACCGTGACTGTCACGGCTGGGGGCAGCAAGATTCCAGACACGGTGCAATTGGTGGAGCTCACCGTTCACCGGGCCATCAACAGCGTGCCGTGGGCGCGCATCGTGTTGATCGACGGCGACATGACCGACGGCAGTTTCGACGTCGGCGACACGGCGCTCTTCGCACCGGGCGCCGAGGTCGGTATCAGCCTGGGCTACGGCGACACCGAGACCCTGGTGTTCGAGGGCGTGGTGGTCAAGCTGGGCATGCGCATCAGTGGCAACAACGATTCGCGCCTGGAGATCGAATGCCGGGACAAGGCCGTCAAGATGACGATAGGTCGCAACAGCACCAACTTCGAGAACATGAAGGACAGCGAGGTCATCCTGTCGCTGATCAGCGCCCATGGCTTGACGGCAGACGTCAGCGCCACCAGCGCCACCCGCACGGGGTTGGTGCAGCACCATTGCAGCGACTGGGACTTCATGCTGACGCGCGCCGACGCCAACGGCCTGCTGGTGACGGTGACCGACGGCAAGGTGTCCGTGAAGCAGCCACAGACCGATGCCGCATCGGCCCTGATGGTCACCTGGGGCACGGATCTCATGGAATTCGAGGGCGACATCGACGCCCGCACACAGTTCACCGTCGTGCATCCAACAAGCTGGCACCCCAACACCCAGCCGATGCTGGCGCAAACGGGCACCACCCCCAGCCAGGGACTGCAAGGCAACCTGACTGGCACCACGCAGGCCAACGTCGCGACACCAACCACGCTTGC
>JANMAS010000372.1:0-3824 GCA_031359975.1 Burkholderiales bacterium | reverse complement strand
GGGTGAGGTGGCGAGCCCGGTCAGCGCGCCCCGATTTCGGCGGTATCGAGAATCTCCACCAACGTGTGCGAGCCCGTGCCGCCGCCGGTGAACAACACCTTGCTGTTGGGCAGCAAGGTGGCGGTGTGCCCACCACGCGGGGTGGCCAGGGTGGCGTTCATCGCGGTGAATCGATTGGCCACCGGGTCGTACAACTCCGCGCTGTCGAGGGCGGCGAAATCGAGGGTGCTGAAGCCTGGCTCCGCACCGCCCACAAGGAGAACCTGGCCGTTGGGCAGCGCGGTGGCGGTGTGCGCCATGCGAATGATGGTGGTGGTGGCTGCAAGTGCCGAGAAGGTCTGGGTGGCGGGGTTGTACACCTCCGCGGTGTTCAATCCGACATGCGACGTGCTGCCGCCGGTGACGAGCACCTGGCCGTTGCGCAGCAGCGCGGCGGCATGACCCTCCCGGGCCGATGTCATGGTGCCCGCGATCGCGGTAAAGGCTTGCGTGGCCGGGTCGTAGAGTTCGGCGGTGGCCAGCCCGGAGCTGCTGTTGAAGAAGCCGCCGGTCAACAGAACCCGGCCGTTCTTGAGTAACGTGGCGGTGTGCCCGCCGCGCGGTGTGGTCAGCGTGGCGGCCAGGGCGGTGAATGTTTGCGTGGCGGGGTTGTAGATCTCCGCGGTGTTCATCCCGTCGCCATCGCCATTGTTGGATCCGCCCGCGATCAGCACCAGCCCGTTGGGGAGCCGTGTGGCGGTGTGCTGATTGCGGAGCGATATCATCCGGGCGGTGAGCGCGGTGAAGGTTTTTGCGGTGGGGTCATACAGCTCCGCGGAATCGAGCGCAACGAGATCAATGCTCACCACCCCGCCGGTGATGAGCACCTTGCCATCGGCCAGCAGCGTGGCCGTGTGCAGCATGCGCGGCGCCGTCATCGCGGCGATGTCGGGCGCCACGCCGCCGCCGCCAAAGGCGCTCAGCATCAACACTGCGCATACCGCCGACAACCACCCGCCAAGCCGCCGCATGATCGTCTCCTGTGGGTTCATGGAACCCGATGACCGGGGGTGCCCCAGCCCTTAAAAAACACTATCACCCGGCACCGGCATCCGCAAGCTGGTTAACGCGCTGGTTGCGCGGCAAAAACCAGATGTCGTCAGGGCATGTCAAAACGATTTTTTGACATACACGGAACACTCGATTAATGTGGTGGCATGAGCAATCCTCCCAAGACAAAGCGCAGCGCCGCCACGTTTGCGGGCGCGCAGGCCCCCAAACCCCGCAATCTCCGCAAACCGCAGGCCGATCCTGCCCCGGCGAAGGGGGATGCGCCATCCAAGGTCACCACGATTCGCATCCCGCCGAGCCTCAAGGTCGGCATCGAGATGCTCGAGTTGGCCGTCGGGCTCAAGCGGCCCCTCAACAAGTGGATCACCATCGCTCTGACCGACTACATCGACCGCCGCACTGCCGCCGCCGAGGATGAGCTCGATCGGGCCCTCAAGAACATCCGCGCCTATCGCAAGACCGACCCCCACTACAAGCGCGCCATCCAGGCCTTCATCGATGCGGAAGTCGAGTTCGCCGGCGAGGATCCGATGGAAGGCTCGGCGGGCCCCACCGAAGCCGGCCCCGCAGTGTCGATCGTGAGAGACATGATTCGTGGCTGATTGGGATGCCGATGGCCCCAAGCTCCAGAAGAACCTGGCGCTGGTGCTCGAAAGCATCCAATCCTGGGCCGACAGGCGCGCCAGGATCGACGCGCCCACCCTCAAGCGCTGGCATCGCCAGACGATGGCGGGGCTGGAGGTTCCGCACCCCAAGCTCGTTGGCCGCTTCCGTGGCGAGGCCGGGCTGGAGGGCGAGCCGGTCTTCATTGGCCCGCGCGAGGGAACGGCGGCCCACCTCGTCGTGGAGGACGTGGGCGAATTCGTCCGCCGGCTACAAAGCGGCTTTGACGGCCTCGACGCCCTTCTCCCGCCCGACACCGGGCTGAACCGGGATGGCCTGCAGGCCGTTATCGAGTTGGCGGCCTGGGCTCACTCCGAATGGGTTCGCATTCACCCCTTCTGCAATGGCAACGGGCGCACGGCCAGGATGCTGGCCAACGCGGTGCTGATGCGCTATGGGCTGGCACCCGTGCTTCGATTGCGCCCGCGCCCGCCGTCGCCCTACGGCATGGCGGGTGCGGCGGGCATGGATAGCGATACCGTGCCGATGCAGAGGCTGCTGCTGGCGCTGCTGGGCTCCTACCCGGATTGATCGCCGCCCTTGATGGAAAGGCTGCGAACGCGGTCGCGATGCCGGGCGCGCCGGTTTCTTGCACGAGACAATGGCGCATGGAGTTTCGCCAGAATCTGTGCGTGTGCACGGCGCCATGATGCGCTGGCTCCTGCCTCCGGGCGTCGATGCCGAAGCGCGGCTCTTGCTGGCGGCACGGGCGTTGCGCGCGATCGGCGACGGTTATATGGCGGTGTTGTTGCCTGCCTACCTGTTGGCGATCGGCCTGGGCACCTTGCAGGTGGGCATCGTGAGCACCGCCACGCTGCTGGGCTCGGCATTGACCACGTTCGCTGTCGGCGCCTTCGGCCACCGGTTCGCGGCCAACCGCTTGCTGCGCGCCGCCGCGCTGCTGATGGCGGCCACGGGGCTCGGCTTCGCAAGCCTGTCGTCGTTCTGGCCTGTGCTCGTGGTGGCCTTCGTCGGCACGCTCAACCCCAGCTCCGGCGATGTGAGCGTGTTTGTGCCGCTGGAACATGCGCGCATCGCGCGCGCCGCACAGGGCAACGCGAGAACCGCGCTGTTCACGCGCTACAGCGTGTTGGGTGCCCTGTGCGCGGCATTCGGATCACTGGCTGCCGGGCTGCCGGACAGGCTCGCTCTCGACACCGGCATCACACGGCTCGGGGCCCTGCGTGGCATGTTCGTCGTCTACGGCTTGCTGGGCCTGGCGGTCTTCTGGCTCTATCGGCGGCTCCCCGCAAGCCCTGAGTCGCCCGATCGGGCGGTGGTCGCACCGCTGGGCCCGTCTCGCGGCATCGTGGTGCGTCTGGCGGCACTCTTCAGCGTGGATGCCTTCGCCGGCGGCCTGGTGGTCAACTCGCTGCTGTCGCTGTGGCTGTTCGAGCGATTCGGTCTGTCACTGGCGCAGGCGGGTTTGTATTTTTTCTGGGCAGGTTTGCTCAGCGCCGCCTCGCAGTTGGCGGCACCGCGGTTGGCTCGCCGCATCGGGCTGCTCAACACGATGGTGTTCACGCATATCCCGGCCAACATCTGCCTGATCCTCGCGGCGCTGGCGCCCAGTCTGCCGCTGGCGCTGGTGTTGCTGTTTGTGCGCAGCGCGTTGTCGCAGATGGATGTGCCCACACGCACCGCCTTCGTGATGGCCGTGGTGACACCCGCCGAGCGCGGTGCGGCGGCCAGCTTCACCGCCGTCCCGCGAAGCCTCGCCGCGGCGCTGAGCCCGACGCTGAGCGGCGCGCTGTTCGCCAGTGGCTGGATTGCGCTGCCGCTGGTGGCTTGCGGCGCACTCAAGATCGCTTACGACCTCACCCTGTGGCGCGCGATGCGCAGGCACCGGGTGGAGTCTGAGGAGAGCGTCTGAACTTATTGGTGCACCCCGATCGCCGAATACGGCGATCGACCCTCCGAGAGGGTCGGGCCTTGCTTGGGGCGGCCCGGCGCGGCGGCCCGTGGCGAACGGGTTGACACCGGATGTCTCATTCGGCGCACCCCGATCGCCGAATACGGCGATCGACCCTCCGAGAGGGTCGGGCCTTGCTTGGGGCGGCCCGGCGCGGCGGGCGGACGAGCACGGGTATGAACGCCAGTCCCGCGTAATC
>JANMAS010000614.1:0-7198 GCA_031359975.1 Burkholderiales bacterium | reverse complement strand
CGGCGTCGCCAAGATCCCGGCGGTCAACGGCAAGAAGGCCGTGCCCTTCGTCGGCGTCAAGGGCGTGATCATCAACAAGGCCTCGCCGAACAAGGATCTGGCGGTGGAGTTCATCGAGAACTACATGCTCACCGTCAAAGGCCTGAAGACGATCAACCAGGCCGAGCCCATCGGCGTGCCGGCCAGCAAGGCCTACTACGCCGAGCTCAAGACCGACCCGAATATCGCGGCCACGATGGCCTCGGTGCAGGACGGCGTGCCGATGCCGAACAACGCTGAGATGGGGCGCTTCTGGTCGGCGATGGAAGCCTCGCTGGTCAACGTGATGGAAGCGCGCCAGAGCCCGAAGGAAGCGATGGATGCGGCTGCAAAGCGCATCCTTTCCAAGTAGCCTTCCCCCTGCCACCGGGCCTTCGGCACGGCGCCCCTGGCGCCCCTGCCGTCGGCCCGCCTTGATGCGAGCGGCCTCATGAGCAGTCCGTCCTTACTGGCCCGCTTCGGCGGCAAGATCCTGCTGGCCGTGGTGGCGCTGCTCGCGCTCTACCTCGTGACGGTGATCTACGCTGTCGGCGAGACGCTGCTGGCGGTGACCTTCCTGATCATCGCGATGCTGGCGATCTGGACGTATTCGTCGAAGAAGACGATGGCCTCGCGCTACCTGCTGCCGGCGGTCGTCGCGGCGATCCTGTTCGTCGTGTTCCCGATGATCTACACGGTGAGCATCGGCTTCACCAACTACAGCTCGAAGAACCTGCTCACCTTCGAGCGCGCGCGCCAGTTTTTTCTCGACGAGACCTTCCGCGCGCCCGGGCCGGGCTACCGCTTCACGATGCACCCGGACGGGCGCGAGTACCGCATCCGCCTCGTCAACCAGGACGACGACACCAAGAGCTTCGTCTCCGACACCCTGGCGCTGCGCAAGACCGCCAAGCTCGAGATCGCGGCTCGCCCCGAGGCCGACCTGAAGCTCGCGCTGGCCGATGCGCTGCCGCTGAAAGACGTCGTCACCCAGCAGAACGACATCAAGGCGTTGACCCTGAAGCTGCCGGACGGTGCATCGGTGCGCATGACCTCGCTGCGCGAGTTCGGGCCGGTGCAGCCGCTGTACAAAGCCAATCCGGACGGCAGCCTGACCAACCTCAGCGACAACACCCAGCTCAAGCCAAACCGCGAGACCGGCTTCTTCATGACCGAGGCCGGCGAGGCCAGGCAGCCCGGCTTTACCGTGGGCGTGGGCTTCGCGCATTTCGTGCGTGTGTTCACCGACACCAAGTTCCAGGAGCCCTTCTTCCGCATCTTTATCTGGACGATCGCGTTCGCCGCGCTCACGGTGATCTTTGGCACCGGGCTGGGCCTGCTGCTGGCGGTGCTGTTGAACTGGGAAAGCCTGCGCGGGCGCGGCGTGTTTCGTCTGCTGCTGTTCTTGCCCTACGCGGTGCCGTCGTTCATCTCGATCCTGATCTTCAAAGGGCTGTTCAACCAGAACCTGGGCGAGATCAACCTCATCCTGAACGGGCTGTTCGGCATCCGGCCGCAATGGTTCGCCGACCCGACCCTGGCCAAGGTGATGATCCTGGTCGTCAACACCTGGCTGGGCTTCCCGTACATGATGGTGGTGTGCATGGGGTTGATCAAGGCCATCTCGGCCGACCTGTACGAGGCCTCGGCCGTGGCCGGTGCCGGCCCGCTGACCAACTTCTTCCAGATCACCGCGCCGTTGATCATCAAACCGCTGACACCGCTGCTGATCTCGGCGTTCGCGTTCAACTTCAACAACTTCGTGCTGATCGCCCTGCTCACCGGCGGCCGGCCCGACTTCCTCGACATCACGGTGCCGGCCGGGACGACCGACATCCTGGTCTCCTACACGATGCGCATCGCCTTCGGGGATTCGGGGCAGCAGTTCGGCCTGGCCTCGGCGATCTCGACGGTGATCTTCTTCCTCGTCGCCGCCGTCACGCTGTTGCAGATGCGCTTCACGCGGCTGGCCGAAGAAAACCGCTGAAAGGGGAATCCCATGCCGATGGTGCAAAACAAGTCGCAACCGGTGCGGTTGGCCTGTGCCTACGTCTTTCTGGTGGCCTTGTGCCTGGTGGTGATCTTTCCTTTCCTGGTGGTCATTTCGGTCTCGCTGCGCCCGGGCAATTTCGCCACTGGCAGCCTGATCCCGGACACCATCAGCTTCGAGCACTGGCGCTATGCGTTCGGGTTGCCCTACCAGTCGGCCAACGGCCAACTCGTCACGCCCGAACTGCCCGTGCTGCGCTGGATGTGGAACTCGCTGAAGATCGGGCTGTTGTCGGGCGCCATCACGGTGATCTTCTCGACCACCGGGGCCTACGCGCTGGCCCGCATGCGCTTCAACGGACGCAAGCATGTGCTGACTGGGCTGATGCTGATGCAGATGTTCCCGGCCGTGCTGGCCCTGGTGGCGATCTACTCGATCTTCGACCGCATCGGCACCGCCTTTCCGGCGTTTGGCATCGATTCGCACTGGGCCGTGCTGCTGGCTTATTCGGGCGGCATCGCCATGCACATCTGGACGATCAAAGGCTACTACGAGACCATCCCGTACGAGATCGAGGAGGCCGCCAAGGTTGACGGCGCCACGCCGCTGCAGGCCTTCTGGATGGTGCTGCTGCCGATGGCGCTGCCGATCCTCGCGGTGGTGTTCCTGCTGTCGTTCATCGGTGCGTTGATCGAGTATCCGGTCGCGTCCGTCCTGCTCACGCAGCAGAACCAGCTCACGCTGGCGGTGGGCACCAAGCTGTTCGTCAGCGAGTTCAAGTTCCAGTGGGGCGACTTCGCCGCGGTGGCCATCCTGTCCGGCCTGCCGATCACGGTGATGTTCGTGCTGGTCCAGAAATGGATGGTCGCCGGCCTCACCGCGGGCGGCTCAAAAGGCTGACATGGAATCGCATTGATCGAGTAGACACAACCAAGAGCCCACCATGTCACGCATCGACTTCAAGCAAATCCAGAAGCAATACCTTCCCGGCTTGCCGTACACGATCAAGGATGCCAATCTGGTGATCGAGCAGGGCGAGTTCTGCGTCTTCGTCGGCCCCTCGGGTTGCGGCAAATCGACCTTGCTGCGCATGGTGGCCGGGCTCGAGGACATCACTTCCGGCGAGCTGCAGATCGGCGGCCAGCGGGTCAATGATCTGCCGCCGTCGGACCGTGGTGTCGCGATGGTGTTCCAGAGCTACGCGCTGTACCCGCACATGACGGTGGCCGAGAACATGGCGTTCGGGCTGAAGGTCAAGAAGACCCCGAAGGACCAGATCGAGCCCAAGGTGAAGGAGGCGGCGCGCATCCTGCAGCTCACGCCGCTGCTCGAGCGGCTGCCCAAGGCGCTGTCGGGCGGTCAGCGCCAGCGGGTGGCGATCGGCCGCGCGATCGTCACCGAGCCCAAGGTATTCCTGTTCGACGAGCCCTTGTCCAACCTCGACGCGTCTCTGCGCGTGCAAACCCGGCTCGAGATTGCCAATCTGCACTAGGACATCGGCACGGCGAGCATGATCTACGTCACGCACGATCAGGTCGAGGCGATTACGCTGGCCGACAAGATCGTGCTGCTGCGCGCCGGCAGCGCGGTGCAGGACGAAGGCAGCGTGGCGCAGATCGGCACGCCGATGGCGCTGTACTACCGGCCCGCCAGCCTGTTCGTGGCCGAGTTCATCGGCTCGCCGAAGATGAACATGCTCGAAGGCAAGCTCGTGCATGCCGAGAGCGACCACGCCGTGATCGACCTCAACGGCCAGCAGGTGAGGGTGGCGGTGGACGCGCGCCATGTGCCGGCGGGTGCCGCGGTCAAGATCGGCGCGCGGCCCGAGGATCTGCTGGTCGGCGACGAAGGCGAGGGCACCGGTATCCGCGTGATGGTGCGCCATGTCGAGCGCCTGGGCGACATCTCGCTTTTCTACGTCGACTACGGCAACGCACCGACAGTGCTCACCGTGCGTGTCGAGGGTAGCGTCAGGCCCGCCGCCGGCCACGGGCTGACCCTGCGCCTGCTGCCGCGGCGGCTGCACCTGTTCGACGGCAACGGCAAGGCCTGCGAGCGCACCGTCGAGTTGCCGACCTGATCACGCCGATGAGCACCGAGATACGCGGCGTGCGCCACCCGCACTGGGCGCAGCGCGCCAACATCTACGAAGTCAACCTGCGCCAGTTCACGCTCGAAGGCAGCTTCGCCGCCTTCGAGCGTCATCTGCCGCGCCTGCACGACATGGGCGTCGACATCCTGTGGCTGATGCCGGTGCAGCCGATCGGCGCCAGCCACCGCAAGGGCACGCTGGGCAGCAACTACTCGGTGAGCGACTACCGGGCGGTGAACCCCGAATTCGGCAGCCTGGCCGACTTCAAGCACCTGGTGCATTCGGCGCAGGGCATGGGCATGCGCGTGATCCTCGACTGGGTGGCCAACCACACTGCCTGGGATCACCGTTGGGTGAGCGAGCACCCCGATTGGTACCTGAAAGACGACAAGGGCGAGATCCATTCCTACGTCTACGACAACGGCCACGAACTCGAGCACTGGACCGACGTCGTCGGGCTCGACTACCGCAACCCGGCGGTGTGGGACGGCATGGTCCAGGCGCTGACGTACTGGGTCGAGGAGACCGGCATCGACGGCTACCGCTGCGATGTGGCCGGCCTCGTGCCGACGCCGTTCTGGGAACGTACGCGTGCCGAGCTCGATGCGATCAAGCCGGTCTTCATGCTGGCCGAATGGTCCGACGCGAAGCTGCACGAGCACGCGTTCGACATGACCTACGACTGGTCTTTGCACGACGTGATGAGGCGGATCGCGCGCGGCGAGGGCGGGGCCGCCGACCTGGTGCATTACCTGCAGCAGGCGGCGCAGGCCTTCCCGCCCGACGCCTACCGCATGATCTTCACCACCAACCACGACAAAAACGCCTGGGAGGGCCACGACATCGAGGTCTTCGGCGCGGGCTTTCGCGCCTTCGCGGTGCTGGCCGCCACCCTGCCCGGCATGCCGCTGATCTACGGCGGCCAGGAGGCGGTGCTCGACAAGCGGATCGCCTTCTTCGAGAAAGACCCGATCGACTGGAAGGCGTGCGAGCTGGCCGATTTCTACGCCGGCCTGCTGCGCCTGAAGCACGATCACCCGGCGCTCGCCAATGGCGCCGCCGGCGCGCCGGCCGAGGTGCTGGCCTGCGACAACCCCGCCGTGTTCGCGTTCCGGCGCGCGCTGGCCGCTGACGCGGTGAGCGTCACCGTCAATCTCTCGGCGCAGCCACAGAACGTCGTCATCACCGGCATGGGCGCGGTGTGCTCCCTGGGCCCGTGGGGCTACCAGATCGATTGTTGAGGAGTTTCCGATGGCCCAACTTGGTCACTACCGAGACGCGCGCGGGCGCTCGGCCTTCCGTGTCTTCGCGCCGAAGAAGGCCAGCCTGTCGGTGGTGCTGCCGCACACCGGCGAGTCCCTGGCGATGCAGCGCGACCCGCTGGGCTACTGGCAGGCCACGACAGCCCGCCTGCCCACCGGAACGCTGTACTGGCTGGACGTGGACGGGCAGCGCCTGCCCGACCCGGCGTCGCGTTACCAGCCGCAGGGCGTGCACGGGCCGTCGATGGTGGTCGACACCGAGCGCGCCGCGAGCCCGGGCTGGCGCGGTGTGCGCATGGCCGACGCAATCATCTACGAACTGCACGTGGGCACCTTCACGCCCGCAGGCACCCTGGCAGCCGCCCAGGCGCGTCTTCCCTACCTGATGGACCTGGGCATCAACGTCGTCGAGCTGCTGCCGATGGCGGCCTTTCCGGGCGAGCGCAACTGGGGCTACGACGGTACCTTCATGTTCGCGCTGCACCAGGCGTATGGCGACTATCACGATCTGCGGGCCTTCATCGAGGCGGCGCATGCGGTGGGCATCGCGGTGGTGCTGGATGTGGTCTACAACCACTTCGGCCCCGAAGGCAACTACACCGGCGCCTTCGCGCCGTACACCAAGGTGGCCGCCACACCCTGGGGCGCGGCGATCAACTTCGACGGCGAATACAACCACGGCGTGCGCGAGTACTACCTCGAAAACATGCGCTACTGGCTGCAGGACGTGGGCTTCGACGGCATGCGCATGGATGCGGTGTCGCTGATCTTCGACCTGATGCCGGTGCACATCCTGCGCGAGTTCACCGAACTGGCACGCCACATCGGCCGCGCCGAGCGGCGCGAGGTGCTGACGATCGCAGAACACCTGCGCAACAACCGCCACGTCACCGCCGACAGCGGCTTTGGCTACCACCCGCAGTGGAACGACGACCTCAACCACGCCGTGTTTGCCTGCCTGACCGGCGAGACCTGGCGCCACTACGCCAACTTCGGCCCCTTCGACGATGTGGTGAAGGCGCTGCGAGACGGCTTCGTGCTCGACGGCACGCGGCTGGATCATCACTACAACTACCTGCTCGGTACCGACGGCAGCGGCACCCACGGCAGCGAGCATGTGGTGCACATCCAGAACCACGACCAGGTCGGCAACCGGGCGGGCGGCGACCGCATGATCGCCACCTACGGCGCGGCGCGTGCGCTGCTGGGCCTCACCGCCGTCATGGCCAGCCCGTTTGTGCCGATGCTGTTCATGGGCGAGGAGTACGGCGAGACCGCGCCGTTCCTGTTCTTCGAGGATTTCAGCGATCCGGCGCTCGTCGAGGGCGCCCGCGAGGGCCGCAAGGCCGACTTCGCCTTCGGCGGCACCGAGCCGCCCGCTCCGCACGCGCGCTCGACGTTCGAAGCCTCCAAGCTGCGCTGGGAGCGCGCCGAAACGGCCGAAGGGCGGGCCATCCTCGGCTACGTGCGGTGCTTGATCGCGCTCAAGCGCAGTGGTGCGCTGGGCCCGCGCGATCGGCAGCACGTGCGTGTCGACGGCGACACGGCGACGCGCGTCATCCGCATCGAGACGCCGCACACGTTGACGGTGATGAACTTCGCCGACCAGCCGCTGGCGTGGCAACCGCCTGCCTGCTGGGAACTGCACGCCCTGTCGGTGCCGGACGCCGCGTCCGGCACGCTGGCCGCCTACGGTGCGGCGGTGATGCGGCGGTGATGCGGCACGCCGTAGACCGGAATGCCGAGCAGGATGTTGAGCGGAAAGGTCAGGCCCAGCGACATGCCCAGGTACAGAGACGGTCGAGCCTCGGGGATCGCGTGCCGGATGACCGCCGG
>JANMAS010000609.1:0-10535 GCA_031359975.1 Burkholderiales bacterium | reverse complement strand
CACCATGTTCGCGCCTGGCCGTGGGCCTTGTTCGCTGGTGCTCAGCGACTTTCCCTATGGGCCGGTCTGGTCCAACACGCCCGATGTGGGCGGCGTCGGCGCCTCGGGCGGCGCGTGGGTGTTCAACATCAACTCGGGCTGTTGGCCGCGCCAGGTGATTCCGACCAACGAAGCTGGCCAGGTGCAACTGGTACGGGTTCGTGGATCGTGAGGTGTCGAAACCTGCGTCGGCAGGGTATGGGTGCGCCGGTCGGGCGTGCCGGTGATCTCGCAGCCGTTGCGGCCAACGAGAACGCGGCGCCAACCCGTGCTCAGCCGCGGGCCACAAACGCATCACGGGCCTGGCGGCCGAGCAGCGTGTGGTCGGTGAAAAAACCGTCCATGCCGAGCGCGAGAAAGGCATCGAGTTGGGCTGCCAGATCACCCAGCGCCGTGGGCTCCGTGCCCACGCGGCATACAGCCGGCAAAAAATGGTTTTCGGCGCGAAACGTCCAGCCGTGCACCAGCAGGCCGGCGGCGTGCGCCTGGCCGATCAAGGGTGTGGGCGCGGCCCATTGGCCTCCGGCCAGGGGCATCATCAGGCTGGTGTGCACGCCGATGCCGTTGGCATAGGTGGCGATGTCGGCCAGGCTGGCGGCTTGTGTCATGTCGGCGTAGGTGCGCGCCTCGCCGCGAACCACCGCATCCCAGGGTTGGCCGGTGGCTTCGAACAATTGAATGATCGGCACCGGCGTCATGCCGCGCAGTTGCCGCAGGTTGCGCGTTTCGAACGACTGCACGAAGACCGGCGAATCGGCATGCACATAGCCGTAGGCTTGCAGCGCCTGCACCAGCCGCCGTTCGAGCGGCAGGCCGATGCCCTCGAAGTAGCTCGGGTGCTTGGTTTCCGGGTACACACCGAGCGCGGTCGATCCCGGTTGCGCGGCGCGGCGCTCGTTTTCCTGGGCCACGAGGCGCAGTACCTCGTCGAAAGTGGCGATCTCGAACTGGCCGTCGAAGCGGGTGTTGGCGGGGCGGATATGCGGCAGGCGCTCCTTGGCGCGCAGCGTCTTCAATTCGGCGAGCGTGAAATCCTCGGTGAACCAGCCGGTGATGGCTACACCGTCGATGCGCTTGGTGGCCAGGCGGGCCGCGAACCCGGGATGGTCGGCCACATCGGTGGTGGCTTCACGCACGCTGCCGTCGGGGTGAAGGCTGGCGATCGCGTTTTCATGGCGCACCACCAGCACGCCGTCGCGCGTGGCTACCAGATCGGGCTCGATGACATCGGCGCCTTGTGCGATGGCCATGCTGTAGGCGGCCAGGGTGTGCTCGGGCAGGTTGCCGCAGGCGCCGCGATGGGCGATCACGAGGGGCGGGGCGGTGGGGAAGGCGGCGCTCATCGATGGGTCGGCTTGGCGGGCAAAGCCGCAAGCATAGGCGGTGAGCCGGCGGGCAGAAGGGGGATCAGAAATACCAGGCGGCATGGGCCAGCCAGGCGCCTCGGCGCGGCGCATCGATGTAGGCGCTGGCTGCCCGGCGTGTGCTGCCGGCCCAGCCCACCTGCAACTCCATCTGCCCCAACGTGAGGGCGGTGGCCAGGCGCACATCCGCAGGCGGTGCATGCCGGGCAGGGCTGGCACTGAGCAGCACACCGGCATGGGCCATCAGCCGCCAGCGATCGTCGATCGGTTGGTGAGCGTTCAGTTCCAGGTACAGCGTGCGCTCGCCGCCGCCGTAATAGTCGGGCGATGCCGATGCGCGCAGGTTCCAGCGCTCGGCGTTCAGGCCGGCAAAGGCTTCGACATGGTTGCGCTGCGAATCACCGGCGATGACAACCCCCACGATGCCGGCTTCCCAGCCGACGCCCTCACCCAGCACGGTGCGTGAGCCTGCGGAGCCGGGCATGCCGACGAGCCCGGCAAAGGCGCTCAGCTCCACCTGCGTGGAGCCCGGCCTGAACCTCACCGTGGCGGCGGAGGTGCCTGCGAACCAGCCTTCGTCGTCATCGAAGACCAGGCTGGCGCGCCAGGCCGGTTCGCCGTCGCTGAGCGTGACACCGCGAGGCCGCGCATCGGATTCGAGCGCCACGCTGCCACTCCACAGCCCATCGGTCGATACCTGTTGCGCCCGGGCTTGCCCGGCCAGGAAAAAGACACCCAGCGTCAGCCCGATGAGGCCGACGCGGCGGGCTGTCGCACGGTGACGCGCAGGCGCCGGTTCAGTGGCGCGCCAGCGCCTCATCCGGAGCCGTTTGCGGGCAGTGGCCATCCCGGCCCGGTTGCAGGCGCGCCAGCGTGGCGCAGACGTCGATGCGGCCTTCGGCGAGGCGCACGATGGCCGCGCCGATGTCTTGGCGCGGGGGTGCCACTTCGGCCATCAGCGCCAGCAGGCCGGCGACATGCGCGGCCGCGAAGGAGCTGCCGGAGACGGTGGTCCAGCCGCTGGGGCTGGTGGTGGTGGGTATATCGGTGCCCGGTGCGAGCAGTGGCTGCGACAAGGGGGTCGACAGGCGTAGTGGCAAGGGTGCATCCGAGACGGCGATCACCCCCGGCAGCGATGCCGGAAAACCGCCGTCGGGCCGTGTGTGATCGACGGCGGCGACGAGCGTGATGCCCTGCGCCATGGCGGCATCGAGCAGGCGGGCGAGCAGGCGATCAGGGGGGCCGGCGAGGCTGAGATCGATCACGCGCACATTCTGGCCCAGGGCGTGGTGCAGCGCCATCGCCAGGCTCAGGCTGCTGCAGCGTGATTCGCGCGCGTTCCTGCTGAGGAGATCCGGCTTTGCCGGGCTACTCAGATCCCCTCGGGGGACGGCCGGCTCCGCCGGCCTAGGGGCGCTGAGGAGATCCGGCTTTGCCGGGCTACTCAAGTCCCCTCGGGGGACGGCCGGCTCCGCCGGCCTGGGGGCACTATCCTCCCAGCAGGCACGCAGCGCCAGCAATCGTGCGCCGGGCGCCACGCCGGTGATGCCGATGCCGTTGCCGGCCAGCGCGGCGATCACACCCGCCACCTGCGTGCCGTGGTGTTCGCCTCGATAGGCTTCGTTGCCGACAAAGCTGCGCTGCTCGACCACCTGGCCCAGCAGGTCGGGATGATCGGCCTGCACGCCGCTGTCGATGATCGCGACACGCACACCGCGGCCGGTGGCACGTTGGTGCAACGCGGTGAGTTGCCAGGCGGCCGCGGCAGGCTGCGCGAGGTAGAGCGGATCGTCCTGTGTGCCCTGCAGCTCGAATCGGTTCATCGGCTGCGCCCAGGCCACGCGCCGGTCAGCCGACAGGGCCTGCAGCACCTCGGGCACTGGCCGATCGGCGGGTACCGTCATCACCACGCAGTCGAGCGCAAGTGCCGGCATTGGCCAATCGGCATCGATGCGCAGGCCGTAGGCGCTGGCCAGGGCGAGCGCGGTGCGGCGGCGCGCGGCGCGCAGCGCGCTATCCGTGTAGCCGCCGCCGTAGCTCATGTCGGGCCGGTAATGCGCTGGTGGAGCCGGCAGCATCACCAGCACCTGACGCGCCAGCGCGGCCTTGCGCGGCGAATCGTCGGTGCGGGCCGCCACCCCCTGCGCGCACGCCAACGCAGAAGCCAGCAGCCAGCCCATCGTCAACAGCCACCGGCACGCCAGGGCGCGCGTCATCGGGTGGCTCCATCGTGAGCCAGGGGCTCGGCCAGGCGCACGGCCGGCTGGCCCTTCAGCCGCTGCAGGGCGGCGGCTTGATCGCCCTCGGGCAACTGCAGCAGCCAGGCGCCGGCAGCGGTGGGCCCACCGACGACGCGGGCACCCGCGATGGCCAGCGCCGCACGCATCGCCTGCTCGCTGATCGCAGGATCGAACATCACGATCGCATCGGCGGCGGGTATCTCGCCGGGCGCGGAAAGCGTGCGGTACGTCGGCTCACCGCCGCTGTGCATCCACAAGCCCACCGACACCACCGACAGGGCACCCACCGCCGTGAGCGAAAGCGGCGTCAACCAACGTGGCGATGCCGGCGGACCTTCGGTGGTCGATCGCCGCAGCCGGTGCCGAAGACGTTGCCACATCGCTGGCCACATTCCTTGCCACATACGGCCCCAGCGTGTTTGGGCCCGCAGGCGCAGCGCATCCCAGCGAGCACTCGCGCCACCATCGGTGTCGGTGTCGGGATCATCGGATGCGCTGCTGGCATGCAGCGCCTGCAGCCGGCGTTCCCAATCCAGCTCGGCCTGGCAGTGCGGGCACGCGGCGAGGTGCGCTTCGATGCGGCCTCGCTCGCTGTCGTCGAGGCGGCCCGTCACGTACCACGGCAGCATCTGTTGCACCGCCTGGTGGGTGTCGGTGTCGAGCTGCACCACATGGCCCCGGCGCGGCGGCTTCACAGCCAATCCTCCAGTTCGCCCGGCAGCATCGCGCGCAGGCGACGACGGGCGTGGAACATGCGCGTCTTCACGGTGTCCACCGGGCAATCGACGATCTCGGCGATTTCGCGATAGCCCATGCCGTGGAAGTAGCTGAGATCGACCACCGCGCGGTGCGGCGGCGACAGCCCGTCGAGCGCGCGCCGAAGCGCGTCGTGCAGGCGGCGCTGATCCCAGCGTTGCTCGGGCCCGGCATCCGGCGAAGCCTGCTCGGGCAACGGGGTGTCGTCCACCGGCTCGTCGTGGCGCGACAGGGCCTTCAGGGCCTTGCGATAGGCAATGGCGAAGATCCAGGTCGACACGCGTGAGCTGCCGTCGTAGCGACGCGCGCCATGCCACACCACCATCAGCGTGTCGTCGAGCACCTCGTCGAGCAACGACGGTTTGCGCATCATGCGATCGAGAAAGCGCAGCAGGCGCGGGCGGTAGCCGCGATACAGCGCCTCGAAGGCCTCCATCTCACCCGCGGCAATGCGCGCCACGAGGCTGCGCTCGGCCAGTTCGGCGGCGTCTGGCGCGGGCGATCTGGCGGGTGCGGGAGGGTGGCTTGTCTTGACGAAGAACATGCGGCGTTGAGGTGGTTGCGAGCAAGCTGAGACGGCACACCACCCGTTTGCAGTGTGCGCCTGCGGATGGCTCCCGCCGGTAAATCCCCGCGGCATCGAAAAAGGTTCAATCCGCCCGCAGTGGCCTTGTGCCCCGCAGGGTGTGAACCGCGCGGCGGCGGCGGCGTATCCACCGCCTGCCGGCCCGCCGCGGCATCGCTCCCCAACCCGATCCTCACCTTGCCGGAGGTTTTCCATGTTCAATCCCCAAGCTTCGACTCACCGCACCGGTTCGTGGCCGGCCCTGGCCTTGTTGACCACGCTCACGTTCAGCGGCGCCGCGCTGGCCTCGGACACCAACGCCTACGCCGCGCGCACCCTGGTCACCGACGGCTCGGGCGCCGGTGACCATGTGGATGCCAACCTGCGCAACGCCTGGGGTGTGGCGTTCAACCCCAACGGCTTTGTCTGGGTGGCCAACAACCACAGCGGCACCTCCACGCTGTACGACGGCGCCGGTGTGCCGCAGACGCTGGTGGTGGCGGTGCCGGCGGCGTCCGGCAGCGGCATCGGTTCGCCCACCGGCATCGTCTACAGCGGCTCGGTGGATTTCGTGGTGAGCAACGGCACGCTCGTCGGACCCAGCCGCTTCATCTTTGCCAGCGAAGACGGCCTCATCTCCGGCTGGGCGCCCAACGTCGATCTCACCCACGCCATGCCCGCCATCACCACACCCGGCGCCATTTACAAGGGCCTGGCCCTGGCCGGCAACGGCATCGGCAACTACCTCTACGCCGCCGATTTCCACAACCGCCGTGTCGACGTGTTCGACAAGGCCTTCGCCCCCGTGGCCACCGCCGGCGGCTTTGTCGATGCATCGATCCCCGGCGGCTATGCGCCGTTCGGCATTCAGAACGTTGGCGGCAACCTCTACGTGACCTACGCCAAGCAGGACAAGGACGGCGAAGACGATGTCACCGGCCTGGGCCGCGGCTTTGTCAATGTGTTCGATCCGGACGGCCGCCTGCTGCATCGCCTGGCCACGCGCCAGGGCCTCGATGCGCCGTGGGGCATCGCCCTGGCGCCCGACAACTTCGGCCGCTTCAGCAACCGCCTGCTGGTGGGTAATTTTGGTGACGGCACGATCTCGGGCTTCGACCCGCACACCCACCAATACCTGGGCCGGCTGCGCAAGGCCGATGGCACCGTGCTGCGCATCCCCGGCCTGTGGGGCATGCAGTTCGGCAACGGCATCCTGGGCCAACCGACCAACACCTTGTTCTTCGCAGGCGGGCCGAACGATGAAGAAGGGGGTGTGTACGGCAGTGTGAGCGTGGCGGCGCCGTAGACGGCTCCCACCCGAATCGGGGGCGCGGCGGAGGACGTAGAGTGCGGGTATGGATCGTGTGCAAGGCATTCAGCTCTTCATCCGCGTCGTCGAAACCGGCTCCTTCAGCAAGGCGGCCATCGATCTGGGCGTGACGCAGCCCACCGCCACCAAACATGTGGCGGCGCTGGAACAGCACCTCGGATCGAGGCTGTTCCACCGCAGTACGCGGGGTGTCACGCCCACCGAGATCGGCACGCTGTACTACGAAAAATGCAAGGTGATCGCGGCCGAACTGGAGGCTGCCGACAGCCTGGCGATGTTGATGCAGTCGCGGGTGCAGGGCACCTTGAGCGCCAACACCTCGGTGGCTTTCGGCCGGCGGGTGTTCACACCGCTGGTGCTGCGCTTCATGCGCGAACACCCGCAGCTGCAGATCGACCTGAGCTTCGACGATCGGTATGTGAACCTGGTGGAACGCGGCGTGGATCTGGCCATCCGCATGGGCCGCCTGGCCGATTCATCGCTGGGCTCGCGCTACCTCGGCACCAACCCGTGGGTGCTGGTGGCTTCGCCGTCTTACCTGGATCGGCGCGGCACTCCCGCCCAGCCATCCGACCTGTCGAAGCACGACGCGTTGATCTACAGCTCGGTGCAAGGCGACGAGCGCTGGCACTTCGTGGGCAGCGACGGGCAAGACCATTCGATCCCGGTGAAAGGCCCGCTGCGCTCGAACAGCCTCTCGGCGCTGCTCGACGCCGCCCGCGCCGACATGGGCCTGGCCATCCTGCCCTGGTACGTGGCCAACCGCTCCGTGCGCGAAGGCAACGTGCGCCCGGTGCTCACCGGCTGGAACCTGCCTTCGCAAGAGATCCACGCCGTCTTCCCCTCGCCCCGGCTGGTGCCGCACAAGGTGAGCACCTTCATCACCTGGCTGCAGGGCGAGTTCGACGGGGAGTGGTGGGCGAAGGCGGTGTGAGGTGCGCCCGGCTCGCGTGTGCGAGCTCAGGCTGCGACGCAGTGAGCCTCGAGATTCACATTCATCCACGCCCTCATCGCACGAAAGATGGCGGCGAGGTTGTCCACGCTCGGATTGCCTTGAGGCGAAAGCATGCGATGCAGACACTTGCTCGGCTTGTCGGTGGCCGCAGCCAGTTGTTCAAAGCCAATCGTCGCATCATGCGTAAACGCCGGATCGCGCGCGGCCCGGTCCACCACCGATTGCTTGAAGTCACGAGTCAGTGCCATGGGGTTACTTCCTGGGTCGAATTGGCTCGAGCCGAACGTCAGCCTTCTTTCGGCTCCGAATCGGTCTAGATGTACGGTCTCGCACAATCGCTCGTCGGCATCCGGTTCCAGCCGACAACCTGCCCAAAATCATTGATCGCGCCGACATGACTCGGTCGTGGCGCGGCAAGGCGCGATCGGCATCAAGACGAAGGTGTGCCGCGGGCCATTCTGGATGTCTTCGCCCCTCAGCGAGCCCGTCAGCACAATTTGCCCGCGATCATTGATCTTGGGGATGAATTCCTGGTTCTCGCCGCCGTTATCGGTCTGCAGCACCACTTCCGCAGCCAGTGGATCCGCTGGATCGAGCAGCTTTTTCAGGTCATGGAAACCGTTCTCCGCATCCCAATAGAAAAACGACGTGCGAAAGAACTGATTCGCGAGTTGAAACTGGCCAACGACCTGTCCAGAATTGTTGATGTCGGTGCCGATGACATCGGTGCGGTTTGGCGCTGAGCTGCCGGAAAGTATCTTCAGGCCGTCGGATTGTGACCAGATGAAAGGCCGAGCATATTGGATGTCGGCCATCCGGTTCCATCCGATCACCTGCCCGAGGTCGTTGATCGCGTTGGCATGGCTCTCGGTTTGACAAGCCGTTCCATGGTTGCGCGGGTCGAGCCACAGGATTTTCCGGGTCGCTCCGTCATACAAAAACGCTTCGGTACGGCAATTATTGTATTTGAATCCAACAATCTGGCCTTTATTGTTCATCTGGTTTACGCGGTAGCCATCGGCCCCTCCTACGATGATGTCGACAATATCGACGAGCCCCAATTTCTCTGACCAGAACCATGGCGATGTGTCTGTATTACCGTCGCTTCCTATATAACTCTCGCCCAGCACCTGGCCCGAATTGGTGATCTGAACTATATTATACGGACGGGCCGCTGCCCAGGTTCCATCCAGAAAAAATGTGTATCCACCGGAAGGATTCCAGATCGCAGGCCCGCCCCCGCCTGAAGGGGCTCCCGCAGGCACATAACCGACAACCTGACCTCGATCGTTGATGTCTTTGGCGGAATAGTTGATGCGTCTACCATCCCGTGGTACCGGCAGCCGCTGAATGCCTGTTTTCTCGCTCCAAACAAAGCCGGCGATGCCACCCTCAAAATGGGCAGTACCGGAGACAACCCCGTTGCTATTGATTCCCGTCGGCTGGCTCTGCATCGCATCTGGTAAGAAACCAATATCGACCAATCGGAAGATTGGTGGCCCTGCCAAGGCGGAAGCACTGATAATACAAAGAATGCTGGTGCCCAATGTAAATTTGAGATTGTTCATAGAATATTTCCTTCGAGAAACAATGGATCACCATAAAGTATTTCGCAGGTTAGCACGAAATTATCTATCTTGATTAACTCCAGCTCTTAGCACGACAGATCAGTTTACGGAAGGCCATGTGTCAGCCTCGGCCAATTGACATTGACTCACGCTCTTCTGATGATTAGCGTCTCGTTGCTTATTTTCTTCGATTACAGACGCTTTGCGTTTTGCTTCGCCACCTGGCGTAATCGTGGCGTGAACGATGCCATCCGCCGTCTGATAGTTCATGAAAAAGCAATAGTAGTTCTCGTAGAATTTCTGTCCGGCGAGGCTTCTACCGGCAGCATCCGAGGTGTTGGCATATTGAACGAATACATACGCAGTTCGCCCGGTTGGGGGCAATGCCAAGTAGGTCTTCCTGAGCTTCAAGCCGAAGTTCGGATGATGCACGTCGAAGCAGGCTACCGATTGATTCGCTCCTGCTTCGTAGCAGTTGGCGCTGTTGTTGTCGATATCGGCCTGATCCTGATAGTCGCCGGCGTTGTTGACGTAGGCGCCTACCGGCGTGACGCTGGCGAGTGACGGCGGCGTGCGGTCGTAGCGCAGCCAGATCGGCGGCTCGGTTTTGCCCAGTTCCTGGATCGCGCTCAGCGGCGTTCCGATCGTGTTGCTCACCCGCTGTACGCCGTTGTCGAAATGGCAGCGATAGTCAAACCGGCCCGACGTGGTGAATTCGCGGCACAGCGGAAATTGCACATTCTTCGCAAGGATCTGGTTGGTCACCTGCGTCGAGGCATAGTTTTTCAGGAAGGTGGTCTCGATCTCGCTCGTGACGTAGGTCGATTGCGCCTGCGCGACGAACACCGCCTGCGGGATCGAAGATTGAGCCAGATATGGCTCGTCGCCCGCATTGAGCGAGGCCTTCTTCTGGTCGGCCATCAAGGCGGTCAACACCGAAAGCGAGCCGCGGGATTGGCCGACCAGAAAGATGTTGGTCGGATCGATCATCAACCGCCCGGCATTCAGCTTCGCGAACTGCACGGCCGCTGCGATATCCGTGGAGGGCAGGATCGTGCCCGGCGGCGGGTTGGACCCGTTCACGGTCTGCGAGGCCGGAGCCGATGCCGCCGGATATCAGGCCTGGCTTGCGGTGGGATGCCGAAACTGCAGCGACATGAATGCATAGCCATGCTCGATCGCGGGTTGGGCGATCTTTTCCACCTCCGTGGGGCTCAGCACTTCCGACGAGCCATTCGGATGCGACCAGATGATCAGCGGCAAGATCAGGGCGCCGGAATACTGCGGCCGATAATAGAAGACGCGCCGAACGGTATTGCTGCCGTGGTCGGCATCAAGCGAGCCGGGATCTGCTTCCCGCCAGATCAGCTTCTTGCCGACGCAGAGCGGCGGATAGGCCGTCGAGCCCGGCACCGTGCCGTCGGCCACCATGGCATCGACGAGGCTGTCGTCGGGCAGAGCGGCGTTAGGCGGCGCCAGCTCTGTGCAATCGGTGCGGCCATCGACCCCGACTTGCCCATTCGCGATGGTGTAGAGCGACATCACGCCGACGATGACGACCAAAAGTCTGCGGCATGCCGCAACCCAAGAGGATTTCATTCGCGTCTCCCTGACGTTCTTTTGTGAGCCCACAATGACGGGCGACGTCAGGCGTGGCAATTCGGGTTAACGCATGCCCTGCGCAAGTCTGCACTCGCATCCCCAGCAGGCTTGCCTGC
>JANMAS010000604.1:0-5507 GCA_031359975.1 Burkholderiales bacterium | reverse complement strand
GTTCGCGCAAACCGGCATCGTGCCGCACCGGCTGGCCCACTGCGGCACCGATCGCGGCGGCTGTCTGCGCGGCACGCGCCAGGTCGCTGCTGTAGATGGCCGCCAGGGTTTCATCGCGCAGGGCGGTGGCCACACGGCGGGCCTGTTCGAGACCTCGGGCGTTGAGCGGGATATCGGTCTGGCCCTGCATGCGGGCGCTGGCATTCCAATCGGTTTCGCCATGGCGAATGGCGATCACGCGGGTTGGTTCGGTGAGGGGCATGCTGCTCAAACACCCCAGACGATCGGCTCGTTCGCGGCCTGGGATCGCTTGAGCATCTCGACCATCGGCCAGGCACGGCGGCGAAGCGACATCGCATCGCCGGCACCGCTGGGTGGCTCCTCGCCGGCTGCTGGCGTGTCGGCATCTTTGGTGCCCGCGCGCGAAGCCTCATCGGCGGCGATGGCCTGTTCGAGTGCCGCGATGGCCGACAGCATGACACCCGGCTCGATGATGCCCTGCGCACCCGGCGGCTTGCCGATCGCGGCCAGCACCCGCTCGGCCGTCGGCGGCATCATGATCACGTCACCGGCCGCCTTGCTCTTGAACTTATAGATCATCGGATCTCCCCGCGCACAGCCTGTCGAGCGGCGATTGTGCGCCGGCCGGGCCGGTCGTCCGGCGCGCTGGCTTGCCTCAGGGCATCAAACCAGGGCTTCCTCGGCGGGCACGGCGGCTTTGGCGAGATCGAAGAAATACGCCACGCGCTGGCGCGGCTGCAGATAGTCCGTCGCGGGCGGTGGCAGCTGCTGCGGCTTGAGGCTGCGGCGGATGCCCAGGTCGCCGGCTCGTTCCAGATCGATGTGCAGCGACTGGTGCGCCGGCACCTGCGGATCGCACACCATCACCGTGGGCTTGAGCGGCCGCGCCGAATTCACCGACATCACCATCGCAAAACGATCGTCGGTGAGCTGCACGACCGACCCCGGCGGATAGATGCCCATCATGCGGATGAAGGCGTTGAGCATCGTGTTGTCGAACTTCGAGCGCGACAAGGCAAACAACTTCGACAGTGCTTCGTGGGGCGTCAGCGAGCGCATCGGTGGCGGCGCGTTGCACAGGTTGTCGTATCGGTTGACCAGCGCCACCACCCGCGATGCGGTGCTCATGCGTTCGAGGTTCAGGCCCTTGGGGAAACCGCTGCCATCGGCCGCCTCGTGGTGCTGCGCCACCACCAGCTGCGCCTGCGGGTTGAGCTTCATGCGCTGGGCGCGGGCCAGGCCCAGCGCCACATGATCGCGGTAGAGCAGGGTGTCGGGCGAAGGAATCTCCAGATCCACGTGCCGCGCCCGATCGGGCAGGTCGAGCTTGCCCACGTCGTGCATCAGCGCGCCGGTGCCCATGTCGAGCATCTCGTCGGGCGGCAGGTTGAACATGCGCCCCATCAACATCGCCAGCACGGTGACGTTCAACGCGTGCGCGGTGGCCCGATCACCGGAGGCCTCCACGAGCACGCGCACGCACAGGTCACCGTCCACCGTCATCTTCGCCAGCAAGGCGCCGGCCAGGCGCCGGGCGTCTTCGCCGGCACCGACCGGATCGGTGCCGGATTTATCCATCGTGCACTTGAGATCCTGAGCGGCTTCGGCAAACTGGTCTTCGCAGCGCCGCGCGTCGTCGCGCTGGGTGGCCAGTTGCCGAGCCTGGCGCTCGGCCAGCGTCGAGGCAGGCGGCGGGTGGGCGGCCGGCTCACCCGGCGCGGGGGCCTGCGATTCGGCGGCGTCGCCCTGGGCCAAGGCCGCATGGCTGCGCGCATCGCGTACCGTGGCGGGGCCACGCGCCAGCTCCACGCCCTCGTCGGTGATTTCAGGATGCAGATCGCTGCGCGAAGGGCTCCAGCGCACACGGCTGAGGCTCAGTGCGCGCAGCGTCGCGATCTGGTCGGTCGAGACGATCTTGAAATTGGATAGCGGAAACGGATGCGACATCCAGCCCAGATCGAGATGGATGAACATCCCGACCTTCAGGTCTTCGATGGCGATGGTGGACGACATGGCGGCGGTTTCCGGAGTGCGCGGCTGGGCTCACCCAGGGTCTTGGAACGGGTGGCCTCCTGGGGAGTTCGGCCTCGCCGGGCGGAACTTGAATCACGCCCTGCGCTGTCGCACCGAATGTGTGCAGCTTCGCCGCCGTTGCGGCGATCGGTCAGCGCAAGCGGCCTCGGCGCACGCCGTCGGCAAGCGCCTGCAGCAGCGGTTCGGTGTCGGCCCAGGCGATGCAGGCATCGGTGACCGACACACCCGGGCGCAGCGGCACGCCGGGCACCAGATCCTGTCGGCCTTCGTGCAGATGGCTTTCGATCATCACCCCGACGATGTGGGGCTCGCCGGCGCCGATACGCCCGGCCAGTTCGTGGCCGGTGTCGATCTGCCGCCGATGCTGCTTGGCCGAATTGGCGTGCGACAGATCGATCATGGCCTGCTCGCGCAGGCCGGCGGCGCGCAGCGTCGCGCAGGCGGCTTCGACGTCGGTGGGGCTGTAGTTGGGCTGTTTGCCACCGCGCAGGATGATGTGGCAATCGGGGTTGCCGCGGGTTTCGAAGATGGCCGCCTGGCCCATCTTGGTCATGCCCATGAACGCATGCGAGGCCTGCGCGGCAAGCACCGCATCCGCCGCCACTTTCACGCTGCCATCGGTGCCATTCTTGAAACCCACCGGACACGACAGCCCCGAAGCCAGCTGGCGGTGCGACTGGCTCTCGGTGGTGCGTGCGCCGATCGCGCTCCAGGCCACCAGATCGGAGATGTACTGCGGGCTCAACAGATCCAGGAATTCGGTGCCGGCCGGCAACCCCAACGCGGCGATGTCCAGCAGCAGCTGGCGAGCCAGGCGCAGGCCTTCGTTGATATGAAAGCTGCCGTCGAGCCACGGATCGTTGATGTAGCCCTTCCAGCCCACGGTGGTGCGCGGCTTCTCGAAATAAACCCGCATCACGATCACCAGCTCGTTGCGCAGCGCGTCGGCGGTGGCCTTGAGCAGGCCGGCATAGGCCATGGCCTGGTCGTGATCGTGAATCGAACACGGGCCCACCACCACGATCAGGCGCGGATCGGTACCCGCCAGCACGGCGCCGATGTCGCGCCGCGTGGCCTCCACCATGCGTTGCGACGCCGTGGGCATCGGCAGCGCATCCTGCAGCAGCGCCGGCGAGATCAGCGGGCGTACCGCGCTGATGCGCACATCGTCGACACGCGTGGTGTCTCGCGTGCCGGCCGCGCCTTCGCCCACTTCGTGATCGTGGCGCCAGTCGTCGATGGGAGTCATGGTGTGTGGCCGCTCAGGCAAAGCCCACGATTATCCGCCGTGGCCCACCCGGCTCACAATCTCCCCGGCACGCCCCTCCACGCCTTGAAGGACACACACCGATGATTCTCGAACTCGCCGATCTGCGCATCCACCCCGGCCAGGAGGCCGCCTTTGCTCAAGCCATCCAGCATGGGCTCAAGACGGTGGCCAGCAAGGCGCAGGGCTTTCGCTCGGCGCGGGTGCAACAAGGCATCGAAAGCCCCGGCCGCTTCTTGCTGATGATCGAGTGGGACACGCTGGCCGACCACATGACGGGCTTTCGCGAAGGCCCGCTGTTCCCGCAATGGCGAGCCATCGTCGGCCCGTTTTTCGCGCAGCCGCCGCAGGTCGAGCACTACGAGGCCGTCGGCGAACCGGTGCTGCCCGCAGCCAGCTGATCAGCGGCTTTCAGGCGCCTCTTCGAATCGCGACGCGCGCAACACGCCGCGGCCCTCGGCATCCCGCAATTCGAGCAGGCCATCCGGGCGCACGCGGGCCGTGGCCACCAGCTCCAGCGCGGTGAGGATGCGGTCTTCCTGCTCGCGCTGCAACTCCGGGCAGGCCATGCGGGTGGTGGCCAGCGGGCCGATCTTCATCGCCGCGCCATCCTGCGTGTAGCTGCCGTTCAAGACGTTGCAGCTGGTGTGCCCGCTCAAGCGGCCGTCACCACCAAAATCGAGCCGCGCGCGGGAGCGATCGAGGATCGGCTCGCTGCGAGCCTGGGCGATGCGCCAGGCGCCGAGCACGGTGAGCGGCGCGGGTGGCGCCGCGGGCAGCGTGCAAGCCGTCATCAGGGTGGCCGTGGTCAGCGCGGCGATCAACGGCTGGAGACGATGCGGGTGTGTCGGGGTGAGCATGGCGGGCGCGGGTGCAGGCTGGGATGTTGGCGCCATTGTGAAGGCACCGGCAAACGCGGCGAGCCCCGCGAACATTGGAAACGCATTCCACACCGGCAGCCGCATGGCCTTTGCCCGCAGCGCCGAGAATGCGCGCTGCGCACAACCCCCAAGGAGCCTGCCTGGTGCTTCTCACGCTTCCCCGCCGGCTCGGCCTCACGCTGGCACCGCATCGCCGCGTCTTTGCGGCATTCTTTCTGTATGCGTTCGGCTTTGGCGGATTTTTTCCGCGGCTGGGCGAAATCCAGCGCGGGATGGGCGTGGCCGAAGGCGCGCTCGGCCTGGCGCTGATCGGCACCGCCGCCGGCACGCTGTTTTCGCTCACCTTCGCCGGCCCCTGGCTGGAGCGCATCGGCCATCGGCGCGCGCTGCTCGCGCTGCTGCCGGTGGTGCCGGTGTGTTACGCCGCCGCCTCGCATGCACCCGGCCCGCTGGTGATGTTTCTGTGCCTGCTGCCGGCGGGTGTGTGCATCGGCGCGATCGAGGTCATCGTCAACCTCGAGGCCGACCGCGTCGAGCATCATGGCGGCCGCCGCATCATGAACCGCTCGCACGCGTTCTGGAGCTTCGGCTTCTTTGCCGCCGCACTGCTGGGCGCGTTGATGTCGCACCTGCGGGTGAGCCCGCAGTGGCACCTGGCGCTGATGGTGGTGCTGTCGCTGGTGGGCACCGCCGTGCTGCTCGGGCATTTCGAAGCGGCTGCGCACCGCCCGCAGACACACGCCGATCCGGCACCCCGGTTTGCGCGCCCTACGCTGGCCATCCTGAGCCTGGTATCGGTGACGCTGTCGGCGCTGGTGCTCGAAGGCGCGGGCTTCGATTGGTCGGCCATCTACATGCGCGATGTGTTCGGCTCGGTGCCGTTCATCACCGGTGTCGCGGTGGCCATCGGTGCCTTGACACAAGCCTTGACGCGTTATGTGGCCGACCGGTTTGTCGAGCGCCACAGCCCGGTGCGGGTGGCGCAATCGCTGTTGATCCTGCTCGGCATCGGCGACTTGCTCGTCTTCTTTGCGCCGGCTGAACCGGTGGCGCTGGTCGGCTTTGCGCTGATGGGCGTGGGCAGCAGCGCGATCTTTCCGCTGGCCATGTCGGCGGCAGCGCAGCGCACCGACCGGCCCGCCGCGGTGAACGTGGCCGCGCTGGCGCAGATCTCGTTTGTCACCTTCCTGCTCGCACCGCCGCTGCTCGGCCTGGTGGCCGAGCACGCGGGCATCCGCTGGGCCTTCGGGCTGGGACTGCCGCTGGTGGTGCTGAGCCTGCTGGTGTCGAAGGTGTTGGGGCCG
>JANMAS010000582.1:0-2921 GCA_031359975.1 Burkholderiales bacterium | reverse complement strand
ATCACGAACACGCGGTGGCCTTGCGCCACGGTGTAGCGGATCACCGAGTTCTCGGGCTGCAGATCCAGGATGTAGAACTTGTTGATGCACGGCGGCACAAACAGCATCGGCCGCTCATGCACCTTGTCGGTGAGCGGCTTGTATTCGATGAGCTGGAACAGCTCGTTCTCGTACACCACCGCGCCTTCGCTGGTGGCCACGTTGCGGCCCACCTCGAACACACTTTCATCGGTTTGCGACACATGCCCTTGCCGCACATCCTTGAGCAGCAGTTGCATGCCCTGGGCGATGCTCTCGCCCTTGCTGTCCACCGCCTTGCGCAAGGCCTCGGGGTTGAAAGCGAGAAAGTTGCTCGGGCTCGATGCATCGATCCATTGCTGCACCGAGAAGCGGATGCGAGCCTTGGTCTTTTCGTCGGTATCGACGCTGTCGGCCATCTGCAGCATGGTGCGTGCGTTGAGCAGGTACACCTGCGCCATATACGCCGACGACGGGTTTTGCATCCAGTCGGCCGCAGCAAAACGACGGTCGCCGATCGGCGCCGGGGCCGGCGCGCCGCCGACGCGCTGGAACGTGCCGTTCCACAGCTCGGCCGCCTGTTTGAGGTAATCGGATTGCAGCGTATTCATCGTGGGCGCGGGCAGCGACACGCCCGACATCGACTTCCACATATCGCCCATCGCCTGGCCAAAGGCCTGGGCACTGTCGTTGAAGGCGTCGGCTCCGGACGTAGGTTTGGTGCTCATCGTTGTCTCCTCGAAGCGGTGCTTTCGTGGCACCTTGATGGGGCGTGTGGCGAGCGGGTTGCCTTGTCGTGGGAAACCTCGCCGCACACTGCCGATTTCAACATTCTGCACACTGTGCGCTTGTGACGGTTTTCCCGCCATTACGCTGAGCGGCCGATACCATTCCGCTATCTACGCTATTTCATATCGTGGTGTTGATTCTTATAGTGTAAAACAAGTTTCACCTGAAAGGAAGCCGTGCTGCTCGTTTTGATCGGTTGGCTTTATGTCGTCGGCCTGTGGGCATTGATCGAAGCCACGTCGCCGAACGGCACGGTCCTGGGCGCCGTGTTCACCCTGGTTTTCTACGGGCTCGTGCCGCTGGCGGTGGTGCTGTACATCGGCGGCACGCAGGCCCGCTGGCGTGCCAGCCATCGGGAGGCCATCGCGGCGCTGCCGTCAACCGCGGATCCAGATCAGGGCCACCAGCCGACCGGTGAGCCTGTCGCGCCGGAAGGAAAAGAACCGTGACGCGTCTTCCACCGTGCACCAGCGGCCGCCGGTCACCTCGCTCACGCCAGCCGCCGCGAGACGGTCGCGGGCCAGGCCGGGCAAGTCAGCCAGCCAGGCCGCCGTGCGATCGGCGCGAGGCCTGAACACGAAGCGCGCCAAATCGGCCGGCACCGGCGATTGGCCGAAGGCTTCCAGCACGTCGGCCCCCACCTCGAAATGGCGCGGGCCGATGCAGGGGCCCAGCCAGACGCGGATATCAGCCGGCGCGCAGCCGGCAGCCGCCGCCACCGCGGCGAGGGCGCTTTCCACCACACCCGCAGCAAGCCCGCGCCAGCCGGCATGGGCCGCCGCGACCGCCCGGCCATTGCGCGCCGCCATCAGCACCGGCATGCAATCGGCCACCTGCACCGCGCAGGCCTGGCCGGGTTGATCGGTCCATACCGCATCGGCTTCGATTGCGGTATCGGTGTTGTGGGATCGCAGCGCATCGGCGGCCCGCACCACCGTCACGCCGTGCACCTGCCGCACCCAGGCCACCGGCACGCCGGCGGCGAGCTGCACCCGGCGGCGGTTTTCGGCCACTGCGGCGGGGTCGTCTCCCACGGCCGTGCCTACGTTCAACGAGTCGAACGGGGCGTGGCTCACGCCGCCAAGGCGGGTGGTCATGAAAGCGCCGACAGCCTCGACTGGCGGCCAGTCGGGCCTGAGCAAGTGGGCGTCGGCCAGCACGTCAGGTGGCGTCGGGGCAGGCGGAGGGTTGGCTGGCCTGGAAAGCGGGCAGTGCCATGCACGCGTCGTGCACCCGCATCACCTGCGGCAGGTGATCGAGCCGACAGGCCAGGCGCTGTGCGTTGAAGATCTGCGGCACGAGCACGCAATCGGCCAGCGTGGGGGTATCGCCATGGCAAAACCGTGCGGGCTGCGCCGCGAGCTGGCGTTCGATCACTTCCAGCCCGGTTTCCACCCAGTGGCGGTACCAGGTGTTCTTGGCGTCTTCGGAGATCGCCAGGTCGTTCGTCAGATAGCGCAGCACGCGCAGGTTGTTGAGCGGGTGGATTTCGCAAGCGATGTCTTGGGCGATCGCCCGCACGCGGGCTCGGCCTGCGGCGTCGGCAGGCAGCAGCGGCGGCTCGGGATGGGTCTCGTCGAGATACTCGATGATCGCCAGCGACTGGGTGATGCGCGCGTCGCCATCCGCGAGCATCGGCACCAGGCGATTGGGTGACAGCACCGCGTAGGCATCGCCCGTCTGCTCGTTCTTCACCAGGTGCACGGGCCGGTAGTCGTAGGCCAGGCCCTTGAGCGCCAGCGCGATACGCACCCGGTACGAAGCGGATGAACGGAAATAACTGAAAAGTTCCACAGCCGCCTTGCTCCGGTGCTGGCCCTCGGGCCGGCGATGATGCCATGGGGCCACGCGTACACTGCGCCGACCCCCCCAAAATGCCCATGCACCCACGCGCCATCAAGCACTGCAGAGCCTGCGGCACCCTCGTGGAATACCGCACCCCAGCCGACGACAACCGCGACCGCGCGGTGTGCCCGGCTTGTGCCACGGTGCACTACGAAAACCCGCTCAATGTGGTGGGTACCGTGCCGGTGTGGGGCGACCAGATTCTGCTGTGCCGGCGCAACATCGAGCCGCGCTTCGGCTTCTGGACACTGCCTGCCGGCTTCATGGAA